>WYBB01000087.1 GCA_011526585.1 Deltaproteobacteria bacterium | reverse complement strand
GGACCCTCTCGACGAAAGGAGGACTCCAACAGCAACTGAACCAGCGTCGCTTCGCTCCGATCACGAACGCCGATCCGGGTGTTCACGATGACCGATCCGCGTGTTCACCATCGCCGAAATACGCACTCAGCCCGGACAACGGGATTGAAACCGGGCGAGCTTCGCCGCCTCCTTCTTCGCCGGGGCCTTCTTCGCGCACGACACTCAGCCCGGACAACGGGATTGAAACTTCAGGACGGCGAGACCGCCCTTCAGCACCGTAAGAGCGCGCACGACACTCAGCCCGGACAACGGGATTGAAACGTCGGCACTGTCTGTGGACCGCCACGTCTGAGGACAGCGCGCACGACACTCAGCCCGGACAACGGGATTGAAACGGCGGGGTTCTCGCGAACGGCCAGTTCCGCGACGATCCGCGCACGACACTCAGCCCGGACAACGGGATTGAAAGGTGTCGTAGCCGTCCCGGTCGTAGCCGTCGGTGTCGCGCACGACACTCAGCCCGGACAACGGGATTGAAAGGCGCGAGCGTCATGTCGGAATCCTTTGAAGTGGGGTTGTGGACGCGCACGACACTCAGCCCGGACAACGGGATTGAAAGACGTTGAGCGCCCAGCTGGCGATGCTCGGGTCGCGGTTCGCACACGACACTCAGCCCGGACAACGGGATTGAAAGTGGTCTTGCTCATGGTCACGTCTCCCTTGGTTCAGTTGTCCGCACACGACACTCAGCCCGGACAACGGGATTGAAAGTCTCTGCGGCAACGCTGTGCAGCTTGCGGTCGCTGATCCGCGCACGACACTCAGCCCGGACAACGGGATTGAAAGAGGGCGTGCTTCCAGTCGGTCGCGTTCGCCATCGCGCAGCGCGCACGACACTCAGCCCGGACAACGGGATTGAAAGATTCTTGCTCATGCTCTTTTGTCCTTTTGTCTTGAGTTGTGGAACGCGCACGACACTCAGCCCGGACAACGGGGATTGAAAGTTCCCGCCATGCGACCCCCACACCGTGTGGGTGCTCCGCGCACGACACTCAGCCCGGACAACGGGGATTGACGCTCGAACCGCACATGGGCCCTTGACCTGCTGTGCCAATCTCGGCAATATCCACCCATGTCGACATCCGATGTTGCACGCATTCCGAGTGAGGCGCTCGAGTCCGAGATCGCCCTCCTCTCCGCCCAGATCGACGCCGCGGAGCACCGCCTGCTGACGCTCGTGCGTGAGCTCGACGCACGCCAGCGGCACCGGGATCATGGGCTTGCTTCGATGGCGGCATGGCTCAGCTGGCGGGTCGGGCTCGGTCCGGTGGCGGCGCGTGAGAAGGTGCGGGTCGCGAAGGCGCTCGGTGAGTTGCCAGAGATCGATGCCGCGTTCGCCAGAGCCGAGGTTAGCTACTCGAAAGTCCGTGCGATGACGCGCATCGCCACTCCCGAGAACGAAGGACGACTGCTTCACATGGCGAAGAACGCTACTGCCGCGCAGCTCGAGACGATCTGTCGCGGGGTCGAGCAGGTCACCGGTCGGTGCGGTGACGGTCGGGCGCGCTGGGTCAGGCTCGTCCCGTGCAAGGACGGGATGGTCCGGCTCGAGGCCCGGCTTCATCCGGACGAGGCGGCCATGATAGTGAGGGCGGTCGACGCCGCCATCGAGGAGGCAGCTGCTCCCGGGGCCGCTCCCGCGGAAGCGTCCCCCGCCCCACGCACGGGCACCGGGTCGGGTGAGAGCCGCCGTTGTCCCGAGGACGCATGCGCGCAAGCATCCCGCTCCTCCGCTTCCGCAGAGTCACCGCGCAGTCCCGCGCCCGTACCGGCGCTCGCCCGCACGGGCGCTTCCGCGGAAGCGTTGGTGCGCCGCGAGGCGCGGCCCGACGGGCTGGTTCGGGTCGCCGACGCGTTTCTCGCCGGCGAGCGAAGCGCTGGACGCCCCGCCGCCGAGCGTCATCAGATCGTCGTGTGTGTGCGTGAGGACCACCTCAATCCAAGCGACATCTCGGTCGAGGTTGGGTGCGCCGGACAAGCGGGGGCCGAGACGCTACGCCGCCTCGCCTGCGACACTGGCATCACGCGTGTCACCGTCGAAGATGAAGGCACTCCGCTCGACGTCGGTCGAAAAAAGCGCGTCGTGCCGCCAGCGCTGCGCCGAGCGCTCCTCGTGCGCGACGGTGGCTGCCGCTTTCCCGGCTGCCGCAACCACCGTTGGGTGGACGCCCACCACATCCAGCACTGGGTCGACGGAGGACGGACCCGTCGCGACAACCTCGTTCTTCTCTGCAGCGCGCACCACCGCCTCGTCCATGAAGGCGGCTTCAAGGTCAGCGGCGACGCGACCAACCTTCGCTTCGCGCGGCCCGACGGGAGCATCATCGTCGCGGCTCCGATGGCGTGCTCGACGCGCGCCCCGCTTCCGACCGCGAAGACGCCGCGTGCTCCCCCGATGCTGCCTCCGGACTACAACTGGGCCATCGGCGCCGCGCTCCCACGCGTGGCATGATCCGAGATGGGATGAAGTGATCGGCATGGTTCGTTGGGTGGCCGAACCACACGAGGACCCATGTCGGGACGTCATCGAGCGTACTTGGGACGGGCGGGGCAGCTCGCGGTGATGGCCGAGCTCGCCGAGCGAGGCTGGAACGTCGCGGTGCCCGAGGTGGACTTCGGCGATGACATCCTGCTCCTGGACGACGTCTCGGGCGCGATCCGGCGCATTCAGGTCAAGACCGCGCGCGCGCGGTCAGTCCGCAGAGGGTTTGCGGCGAAGTTCAAGTTCGGCCTGGCTCAGCTGCTCGCGAGACGATCGCCCGATTTGGTGTATGTCCTGGTCGTGCGGACCCCGGGCCGCTGGGAACGGTTCCTCATCCTGACTCGCCGCGCGCTGGCTCAGGAGCACGTGCGCCACGGGGTCGGACATGTGTGCGATCACGGCCGGGGTATTCTGGTCGTGCTCTCCTTCGACGCGCGATGCGCAGCGGCGTCGACGATGTGCCGGCCCGAGTGCGGTCCCGCGCAGCGGGACTTCACCCGCTTCGTCGGCGCCTGGAGCCCGCACCTGCCGCGGCTCGTTCAGTCGTGATCGAGTCCGAGGTCCGACAGTAGCTCGCGAACGAAGGCGAGCGCCGCACTCCTATCGAGGAGAGCGTCGAAGCGTGCCGTGTCATAGGCGAGCAGACAGCCGTGACATGCTCGATCGCAGGCGCGCGCTGGGCACTCGAGGATGTCGTGCGTGGCGCGGAGCAACCCTACGACGTCGTCTGCCGCGCGCGGCGCATAGCCGGCCCCACCCGGGGCCGTGTCGAAGAGCGCCACCGCGTCGGTCGGCTCGCCGTCCCATTCGTGACGGGTCACCTCGAATCCGAGCTCACGCCGATCGACGCCGAGACGCTCGGCGAGCGCATGGCGCAAAGCGATGGCGAGCGACCAGATCGCCGGAGCCGTCGGTCGGCGCGCATCCGGTCCGACGCGCGCCTGCAGCTCGAAGACGTCGGTCGGTACGAAGCCGCCCAGGGCCCGATGACGCTGGACGGCGAAAGACTCGTCGTTGCCCTTGCAACGGCCGCCTCTGGCCTGCTGCGACTTGAAGCCGCGGAGGGGGCGGTGGTCGGTGAGCTCGGGAGGGAGTCGGTCATCGTGCGTCATCGCGGCCGCGAGCCCGCAACGCAGGCAGATCGCGAAGCCCTTCTTCGCGGGCCCGCGGACGTGGTGAAAGAGCCGTCCCTCGTGGTTGTGACGCCAGCGGAGGCCGCGGAGGGAGGTCTGCCATGCGGCACCGCCTGCCGAGACCCATGGCGGCTCGGGCTCGACGCCACCGACATCGCTGACGTCGTTGTGCGGCTGGTACTGCAGCGCCACGGCGAAGCCGGACGGGCGCAAGAAGTGCACGAGCTCGACCGGCGCTTCGCCGCAATGGGGACATGCCTCGACGCGGCGGTTCGACTCGCCGATGTCTCCGCAGGTCTTGCAGCGCCATGCCTCGCGAAGCGCCTGCACCTCGACCGTGGGATCGGTCGCCGTCGGAGGGAGCTGCCAGTTGAGTGTGACACCTCGCGACTCGTACACCTTGCCGGCAATGACCACGCGCGCACCGGGCGCGTACTCCGAGATTGCGATGGCGAGGTTGCGGCTCGGGTACTCGCGCCAGGTCCAGGGGCCGTCGTCGCGGTCGTCGCGGGGTTGAGCGCCGCTGCGCCGCTTGAGATCGGTGATCGTGACCGGCACGAACGCGAGCACGTCGGTCGGGAAGCCGTGAGCGGGAAGCCATGCTCGGGCCGTGAGCTCCTTGAGGAGGAACTCGTCCTCGAGGCGCGAAAGCGCCAGGCTGGTCGCGATGCGGGCCGGGTCCTTGTCACCCAGGAGCGCGAGCTCGGACTCGAGGAGTGCGTGCTCGTCGCGCCAGGAGCTGACAATCGCATCGATGGCAGCGCGGGTCTGTGCTAGGAGCTCCCGGATGGGCAGGGCCGACAGCGGAGAGCCTTTCACCAGGTGACCGAGCCCGGCAGCGGCCGCGGTCGGGGTGGTGGGCGACGCCAACCACTCGATGAAGCGATCGGACGCGCTCGGCGCGGTCCCGGATGTGTACATGAAGGCGCGGCAGGTCATGCTGGTGGGGCTCCCACGAGGGCTCGCACTGAGCGTGGCATCGAGCGCCAGGAAGCGGCCGAGGAGGAGGGCGTGCACGTGCCGCCACACGATGCGCGTACTCTCGAGGGCCACCCGCGGGACGGCGATGGGGGTGATGAAGGGCCAGGTCGGGTCCGCGAAGATGGCCTCATCGTGGGGTGATGGTCGACACATCGTCAACGTCAACGACGCCGTCTCACCACGCCGACCGGCGCGCCCCGAGCGTTGGAGATAGTTGGCGGGACCAGGAGGGGCGTTGTTCATCGCGACGATCGACAGGCCGCAGATGTCGATGCCCATTTCCATCGTGGTCGAGCACGACAACACGTTGACGTACCCGCGCTCGAACTCGCCCTCGAGCCTCCTCAATGCGCCTGGCGGGATCTGCGCCGAGTGTTCGTGAGCGCGGTAGTAGTCGGCGAACATCGCGATGCGATCCGAGAACTCGATCCACAGACCGACATCGCGCAGCGCGTGGACGACAGGATCGGAGGCGAGCCACGCCGCGACGGCCGGCAGGGATTGAGCATCCGGAAAGGCCACGCGTGGCCGGGGCATGGCGTGCCGCGTACCGCGAGCGAGCCGATCGGGGTGCTTGTCCGTTGCATACGGCGTGATGGCGTCGACCGTCGTCGCGAGCGCGCGACCGGTGATGGGGCAACGCACGACCTCAGGCACGGCCTTCAGAACCAGCGTCCGTGGGTCGAGCCGGCGGCCGCTTGCCTCGCGCTCGAGCACGCCGGGCGCACAGAGCTCCTGCCAGATGGCATCGAGCACCGCGTTGATCGACTGCATGTGCGCCGCGTCCTCGGGGTCGAGGTCGAGCGCGCGCGCGATGACATGCACGAGGCGGCCCTTGCGGCCTACCGGCAGCGGCGTGAACAGGCGAACCGTGGAGTTGTCGGTGACGTCTTCTGGGCCTACCGCGAAACGCGGACGAAAGGTGGCGCCGAGCCAGTTCTGGATCGACTCGTCGACGATCACGGCGTTGCGTGAGCGGAGCACGTCGAGGGCGAGGGCGAGGAGGTTCGTCCAGTCGTCGGGTGCGCCGCCCAGGGTCTGCCAGATCGGCGCGGGCGGCCGGGCTTCGAGCAGCGGGTGCGTGAGGACGACGAGCCCGAGGGTCTCGAGCGAAACCTGCCGCCGTGGGCGTCGGAGGAACTCCCGCAGCAGGAGGTAGTGCGCGACCTGGGAGCGGGTGTCGAGCTCGGGCGTGAGCTCGCGCAGCACGCGTTGCATGAGGGTCACCGGCCGTGTATCGGCGAGCGACCGCACGGCATCGGCCCAGGGCATTCGAGGCACTGCGCGCCGCTTCTCCTCGCGCTCGCGCTTCTTGTTGCGCAGCTCCAAAGCGATCGCGGGGGCGTGTGCGAGGGGCTCCAAGGCGGCTATGAGGGCATCGAGCTGCGACGTGTCGGTCGGCGGCGTCCTGGCCCAGAGCTGGTGATAGAGCCAGCTTTGCACGTAGCGCCGCTCGCTCTCCTGTTCGAGCAGAGAAGCGAAGCGAGCAGAGCCCTGTCGGCTGTCGTTGAAGGCGATGAGTCGGCGCCCGCCCAGCGGCAGCGAGACCGGATCGGCGCCCCCTGGATCCGCAGGTGGTGTCGGCGCGGCCAGAAGAGCGGTAGGCAGGGCGACCGAGAGCAGGAACGGGCGCGACGCGAAGAGGCGCGTGACGAGATCGTCGGGGCTGCCCTCGGCGTGTTTGCAGCGAGGACATTCGAGGTCGTTGCCCGGCGATCGTGGGGCGACCGCGATGGCGATCCCGTCCGGGTCGTCCCAGCGCCCGTCGTGGCGCCCGATCGACGCGCGCGGGGTCGTCGGCTCGTCTTCGGCGGCGCCGCCGACGAGTCGGATATTGCGGCGCGAAGGGTCACGCGGTGAGGTGTCGGCGGTATCGTCTCGGTCGGCCTCGAGCTCCAGCGCTTCGGCCGAGCTAAGGGGCGCTGGCAACAGGGCGGGGAGGCCGTCTTCACCCGGCCCGATCTCGGCGAGGAGCGACTCGGCGCCACAGTGGCGGCACAAGACGAGCTCATAGACCCGCGCGTCGCAGGCGTCGCAGTGATCGCGACGCTCGAAGTGGATCTTTCCAAGGCGCCAGGAGGGCACGTCGACGGCCGTGCCGGCGCGCCCGGGGCAGGTCCGGTCGATACACGCGTGGAGCCCCGGCAGCGTGCGAACGAAGCGATGGGCGCGCACTGGAAGGAGCGAGGCGCCTTGCTCGGAGATCGCCGGATGAGCGAGGTCGATCATGTCGACGACGGTTGCTCCGTCGGTTCCGAGGCGCTCGGCGAGCTCCTCGGCGGTCTGGGCACGCGTCGTGAGCGCCTCGCGCAACACGTGCACGCCTCCGTAGCGGGAGAGCTCGGCGAAGCGCTGCGCGGATGTGGCCGCGAGGAGCGCGTCGCGCTCGGATGCACCGGGCAAGCCCGCGCGATCCGGCGTCGCGAGATCGGGGAGCTCGCGATGACCACGAATGAGGCTCACGCGATCGAGAGGGAGCCCGCCGAGATCGGCCAGGAATTGCCGGAGCGCCTCGGCGTCGCGGTCACCCATGGTAGCCGAGGTGGCGACGAGCCGGACGGCGTCGGCGGCCACGCCGAAGCCATCGAGGACCCGACGAAGGAGCAGCGCCATCTCGGCGGCCTGTGAGCCGATGTAGGTGTGGGCCTCGTCGAGCACGATCCAGCGCAGCTTGCCCTTGGAGGCTTCGAGGATCGGGCGGTCCGCGGTGCGCACGAGCAGGTACTCGAGCATGGTGGCGTTGGTCACGAGGATCGGCGGAGGCGCGGCTCGAAGTCGCTTGCGATCCAGCACCTGCCAGGGGGTCAGCCTCTGCTCGGCGTCCGAGACGTCCTCGGGCATGAGGCCGTTGTAGAGCGCGAAGCGCAGCCGTGTCCCAAACCCGCGCACCCAGGCCGAGAGGCGCTTTTGCTGGGAAGCGATGAGCGCGTTGAGCGGATAGAGGAAGATCGCGTGTACGCCGCGGTCGGTGTTCGAGCCCTGACGTAGGAGATCATCGAGGATCGGCACGAGAAAACACTCGGTCTTGCCCGACCCCGTCCCGCTCGAGATGATGGCCGACTGGGCAGGCGAGCGCGCGAGCGCGCGCCACGCATCGCGTTGGTGGAGGAAGGGCCGGCGCGTGCGAGGGAACGCGTCGGTCTCGGCGGCGTCGAGGGCGTCGACGAGCTCTTCGCGGAGCAGGGCGCCCGCCAGGTCCGCGATGGTTTCGGGCGCGCGCGCGAAGTCGAAGGTGGCCTCGAAGAGCGGTTTGGAGAGGAGGCTTCGCGGATCGCCGGAGGGCTTCGACAGCTCTTCGTGGAGATACCGGCGGAGGGCGTCGTTCGAGGGGTGAAGCCGGCTCACCACGGCGCGCGCGAGGCGTTGCTCGAGGGTGCGATCGAGATCGACGAAGCTCAATGTCATCGGGGCGAGTCCCAGGCGGTGACCGCGAGCGTCAGCGCGAGCTCGTGCATGGTCGCGAAGTAGTCGGGGTCCAGGCTCTCGGCCAGGCGAAGCGCGAACGCTTCGAGCGGAGTCGGCATGCGATAGGGGCGACGGGTAGCCGCGAGCGCCGCCAGCAGGGGGGCCTCCGCGAGGGAGCCCGCCGAGGCGTCCTCGTCGGTGCGCCCAACGGTCCGTGCCCATTCGTTCGGCAATGGGTGCGCGCGCTGCAAGGTGTCGAGGCCGCTGATCGGTGGCCAGTCGGGCGACGACAGGCGGCGCCGAAGCTCCATGAAGGCGTCCGCCATCTGAGCGTGAAGGAAGCTGGGGTGGGTGCGGGCGAGGCCGATCTCCGGCTTCGTGAAGCGCTCGCGCAGCGCGTCGATCGGTGCGGCCGCGGCCGCGAAGAGGATTGTCGCGCCGCGCAAGCGTGCCGTGAGCGCTTCGGCGGCGGGCCGGTAGGTTGCCGCCACCCGGTCGCTCGGCGGGCCAACGAGGCCAGGAACACGCTCGATCAAGCGCTCCGTCATCGCGAGCTCGGCGCGTAGCGCACGCTGGACGGCATCGACCGGCAACGTCGCCCAGTGGAAGGGAAGGCTCTCGAACGCGCGCACGACGATCCGACGGTCATCGGTCAGCACGAGGGCGCGGACGAGCGCGGCGGGGACGGAAGTGAGGGCACGAAGGGCCTCGAACGTCGTCAGGGGGAAGCGGTCGAGCCGCGCGAGCAGACCCTGGATGAGCGCCCAGTCCGGCGATTCTGGATCGTCGACGAGCGCATCGAGGATCTTCACGAAGGCTTCATGACGAGCGGCGAAGGTGCGCTGCTCCATCGCGGCTCGGAGCGGTGAGGTTGGCTGCGTGTCGCCAGGAACGAACATCAGGTGCGGAGACGCGGCGATGCGATCACCTCGGCGCGCGAAGATCATCCAGCTCCCCGGGTGGGCTCGGAGCGCGCTCGTCGAGACCTCACCGGTTGGGCTGGGCGGAAGCGGCACGATGTCGTCGGGGTCGGTGAAGCGAAGCGCTTCGAAGGTAAGGTCACCCGGTCCGGTGACGTGTGATTTGTCGTCCGAGAGTTGAATCTCGCATGGAAAACGACCGATCGTGATCGTCGGCGCGCCGGTCGGGGATCCGGCCTCGTCGAGGATACGGAGCCGTAGGGTCGCACGGGCCGATGAAGACAGCGCCATGAGACGCGTGAGCTGTCGTTCGAGCGCGTAGAGAGGTTGGCAATGGCGCGCCGCGCTCGCGGGATCGAGCCAGCCCACGAAGATGGGTGGGACCGATTGGTCCTCGGCCTGGAGCGCCGCCTCCAGCTGAAAGACGCGCTTGGACACGGGAGGGTGGACCCACGCCTCAGCGACGACGGTGTGCAGATCGTCGAGCGCGACCGTGGCCCGCGGGCTGAGGGGCTGGCCGCCGGCCGTCACGAAGCGGCGACCGCGGCGCGGAAACGGCAAGCGCAGGGTCAGGGTGTGCTCCGGCCAACGCAGGGCGAGCCCGAGCTCGGTGACCGATTCGACGGCCTCGAGCTCGCAGGTGTCCGGGGCGACGTGATGAACGGTGAGACCCTCGGCGGGTGTGATGCCGACGAGCGGCGCAGGGCTCATGTCGACGACGATGCGAGCACGGTGCTGCGCGAGCGGCTCGAGCCGGAGGCGAAAATCCGCCGGGAGGACGTCGAGGGTCTCACTGAAGACGAGCGCGTCGTCTTGCTGGAGACGGATGGCGAGGCGGCCGTGCGCTGCCTGGCCGAGTGGTCCCCAGGCTCGCGCCGTGCGGATCTGGAGGCGCTCACGTGGGATCGCGCGACGGTCACCGGAGGCCATGACGCGCCAGAGCGTCGGCATGCCGATGAACACTTCGGGCTGCTCCGGGAGGCGACGGCCCTCGAAGATGAAGACATCATCGGAGGCGGGCGCGCCCAGCGTGAGGGCGATCGGATCCTGTCCGTCGTCGAAGACGACATCGGTGGTGACGCGGTAGATGTGGCGTTTGTGCACGCTGCCGTGCGCCGCGAGCGTGGGACGGGGGAGGTAGGCCGCGGGCGCGAGGACGAGGGCCTCCGAGTCGAAGCGTGTCGAGCCCTGCGCGACGAGGCGGTGGATGTCGGGCTCGGCGGGATCGGGCACGAAGACCCAGGGCAGCGGGCCGAGGGCGCGCCCCCCAGGGGGCACAAAGCGCCCGATGATGCGCCCCTGGGAGCGAAGGGTGAGGAGCACGTCGCGGTGGGGATCGGGGTCGGGCCCGGGTCCGCTGAGGGGCTCGCATTGGAGGTGCTCGCCTCGCGGGACCAGGAGGGCGACGAGGCGCGGGCCGGCGCTGGTTTCGACCAGGAGATCCATGCGCGACGGTAGCGATGCGGTGGGGATGTCGAGCAGCTCGCCGAGCGTCGCGGGTTCGAGCGTCGCTGGGAAGGTGAGAGAGCGTACGAGCGCGGGCCCCTGGGACCGATCGATGAGTCGCGTGACGACGCGGAGAGGACGGGGAGTCGACGGGCGTCGAGCCTCATCGACGAGGCCGGTCACGAGCGCGAGCGCGGCGGCGTCGTCGATGCGTAGCGGCAGTCGCCGACGCCAATCGGGGGCGATGCGGTCGAGTGAAGCGACGCTGGCGGGGGTGCTGCCGAGGAGCTGGGCGAGGTCGATGGCGGCGAGCGCGAGCTCGGTCCCGATGGCGAGGAAAGTGGGGTTGCGCAGGCGCTCGGGGAGACGGTGGGCGGACTGGCGTGCGAGGTCCGCGGCACGCTGGTTGCCGTAGGTGCGCAGATCGGCAAGGAGATGTTGGAGAAAGATGCGGATGCGCGCGCCGGAGTTGTGCAGGACGGGTGCGGGAATGCCCGCCTCGCGCGCGATGGAGCCGAGGAACTCACGACGCGCGAGATGGAGGAGATCGCGACGCCAGTAGGCGAGCCCCGTGAGAACGAGCTGTGGCAGCTCCGAGGGGGGTCACGGCCGGCCAGCGCATCTCGTTGAGAATGGTGTCCCAGCTCCAAGCCCCACCATCGTAGACGCGTCGCCAGATCTCGGCGGCGGCGAGACAGAAAGCGGCTGAGGCCTCGCGAACGCGGAACGATGAGGCGCGCAGCTCGGCGAGGAGATCGGCGAGCTCCGCTGGTTCGAGGTGATAGCCGAAGAGCGGACGACCATCGGGCACGCTCAGACCGTGCCGCTCGAGCAGCGTGGTGACGGCGGACATGTGAGAGCCATATCACACGACGTGGCGAAGCGTCGCGCTCGCGAACTACCGATCGGGATGAGCTCGACCTCGTTCACGTCCATCCCTGGTGCGGGTGATCCCTGAAACCGACCTGAAACGCCTGCCCGGCGCTGGCCGGCGCGCGCGCCGCGGCGTATTCTCCCGGGTATCTCGTCAACGGTCGATCCCAAGCTCCCCCGGAGAAGCGCGATGTCCATGCACGTCCTGCGTGAATCGCCCATGCCCTCGAACCCGGTCGCCCCCGCCGTGCAGCGCAAGCCCGGCGCGCGGGCCGAGCTGCGCGGCAAGACCTTCGACGAGCAGGTGCAGATGCTCTCGCCCGAAGGCGCCGGTAGCGCGCCGCCCGCGGAGGTCGGCGGCGAGAGCGCGACCGACGGGGCGGGCGCGGGCGACAAGAAGAAGGACAAGCCCCGCACCAAGGCCAAGGCCGAGGGCACGCTCGGCACCGACATCACGCCGGCGACGGTCAAGGACTGGGAGAAGATCGCCAACGGCGAGCTGGCGACCGTCAAGAAGGCCATCGCGCAGAAGGCCCGCGAGGCGCTCGGCAGCTCGGCGCCCAACCGGATCGAGCTCGGCGTGAAGCTCTCGGCGGCGGGCGACCTCGGCGGCGTCGAAAAGCAGAAGGGCAAGGATCTCGAGGTCTCGGGGCCGAAGGTGGGCGCCGAGGCGACCTTCAAGGGCGAGCTCGGCTGGGGCCTCACGCTCGCCGACTGCATGATCCTCGCGGGCGAGGATCCGAGCGCGCTCGAGATCGACAAGGAGTTCTCGTTCGCGGGTGAGTCGGGCCGCGTCAAGGCCTCGCCGATCGGCGAGCTCTTCGTCGGCGCCAAGGTCGAGGCCAAGGCCTCGCTCAACAGCGCCGACATGATCGGCGAGGTCTTCGGCAAGTTCGCGAGCCTCGCCGGCCAGAAGGGCGCCGAGGCCGCGCAGGCGACCGGCAAGAAGGCGACCGGCGACGTCAAGTCGGCGGCCGAGAGCTCGAGCGATCCGGTGCCCAAGATCGGCAAGAAGGGCGCGGGCGAGTCCGGACCCAAGGCCGACGCGCAGAGCGGCGACGTGGCGCTGGCCGAGGGCGGGATCTCGGGCAAGGCCTTCGCGGGCGCCGAGATCACCGTCGGCGGCAAGGGCGCGCTCACGTGGAACAAGAAGAAGCCCGAGCAGTACGCCTCGGCGATCGAGCACTACACGACGCTGGCGCTCGGGCTCAACCCGGTGACCATGCCGTTTGCGCCCGCGGCGATCGCGACCTTCAAGCTCTTCCCCGACGTCTCCAAGGAGATCGCGCCGACGCTCATGGGCGAGGCCGGCAAGGCCGACGTCGCGGCGGTCGAGGCGACGGTGACCGGCACCGCCGGGGCGAGCGCCAAGGGCGCGCTCGAGGCGAAGTTCGCCAACGGCAAGGTCAGCTTCAAGGCCTCGGGCGAAGGCGCCGTCGGCTTCGGCGGCGGGGCCGACGTCAAGGTGGAGGCCGACGCGCTCGAGGTCGTGCGCATGGGCGCCGCGGTGCAGGGCGGCTTCCTCGCGGAGCTTACCGGCGCGCTCTCGGACAAGACCAAGGAGCTCGCCGACCGCGCGTCGGTGGTGTGGGACGAGATCGTCGAGGCGATCGCGAGCAACGCGTCGCGGCTCAAGACCTTCCTCGCCAAGTGCGGGGACAAGGCGCTCGACGTGCTGATGCTGATCTGGGACAAGCTCGTCGCCGCCGGCATGAGCGTGAAGGACCTGATCGCCTCGGCCTGGGAGAGCGCGACCTCGGGCGTGGCCGCCGCATCGAAGATCCTCGCCAAGGCGGGCGCCGACGCGATCGCGCCGCTCTGGGCCCAGGTCAAGGGCTCGACCGCGGACATGGTCGCGTTCGCGGAGGCGGTGCTCGCCGACGCCAAGGCGAACCTCTCGACGCTGCTCGCGCTCCTGTGGAAGGAGGACTGGAGCGTGCTCGGCGCGGTGTGGGGAAGCTCGGGCACGAAGCTCCAGGCCGAGCTCTTCGACTTCATCAAGGGCAAGGGCTGGAGCGCCGTCGGCTCGCTGCTCGCCAACGCCAGCGGCGGGGTCTCGGCGCTGATCAAGCGCCTGTGGGACGCCTGCCGCATGGAGAACCTGGTCGACGTCTTCTCCAACGCGGCCAGCCGCTGGCAGGAGCTGCTCGACTACGTGTGGGAGAGCTCGAGCTGGGAGCAGCTCGTGCGCATGGTCGGCGCCGCCGGCGGCAACCAGCTCGTCGCGCTCGCCAAGGGGATCTACCAGAAGTCCGGCTACTGGGACATGCTCGAGCACTTCGGCCGCTCGGTGCTCTCGCTCATCTGATCGACGCTGTCAGTTGTCCGCCGCGCCCTGACAGATCCAGCGGCCGAGCAGCGCGATGCGTTCGGCCGACCAGGCGGTGCGCCCCTTGGGCATGCGCACGCCGGAGCACATGTCCCGCCCCTGGAGCTTGTGCACGAGGTAGCTCCGCCCGGGCGCACCCGGCTCGACGCGCTGGCGCTCCGGGTCGCGGGTCCGGCACTGGCTCGTCAGCACGCCGACGAGCTCGTCGTAGGCGAAGTGCGGCGCGAGGTTGAGCCCGGCCGAGCCGCTCGTCACGGCCGCGTTGTAGACGTGGCAGCCGGGGCCGCAGCCGGTCTGCAGGAGAGGGGCGATCTCTGTCGCGAACGAGACCGGCGTCGGGTCGCAGACGCAGCGACCTCCCTCGCAGAGCTCGCCCGGCGCGCACGCGATCTCCGGACAGGTGGGACCGATCTCGGGCTCGGCGGTGTCGGCGACCTCGGCCACGTCCCCGGGTTCGTCGATCACGTCGGGCCCCTCGAGCACCTCGGGTCCGTCGACGTTCTCGGGCCCGTCGACGCCCTCGGGCCCGTCGACGCTCTCGGGCTCGGAGGTTTCGAGGTCGGAGGTCTCGGGCGCGATCTCGATCCGCGTGTCCTCGAGACCGCCGACGTCCTCGGACGACGCGGCCTCGCCGACGCCCGCGTCGCACGACGCGAGCGCGGACAGGCCGAGGACGATGATCAGCGTGGACCGCACGCGCGCACTCATAAGGAAGGAGCCGCACCCGGGTCAAAGCGCTCCGGGTTCCGATTTCGGGACGCACGTGTAAGCTGGCACAGCGACTGGGCGTGCTCGCACAGACACAGCGGACCTTCCCACCCAGGACGGAGCGCCGGCGCTCGCACGCGCCACGATCGCGCGCCCCATGGCGCACCCCTTGCAGCGCAGCCCCCGACGCCGCGCCCGACCGACCGAGGATACCTTGAGCACACGACTGCCCCCGACCGGACGCCCCCACGACGAGATCCTGAGCGCGCTGGACGCCAAGCGCGAAGGCGACGCCGACTACAAGAACGGGCGCACCTGGTCGCTGGTCTACTGGGCCGGCGACGAGCACCACGAGCTCCTGCGCGAGGCGCACGACCGGCTGATGGCGACCAACGCGCTGAACCCGCTCGCCTTCAAGAGCCTCAAGCGCATGGAGCGCGAGGTCGTCGAGATGACCGCGCGCATGCTCAACGCGCCCGAGAGCGCGGTCGGCACCATGACCTCGGGCGGCACCGAGTCGCTCTTGCTCGCGGTCAAGACCTACCGCGACCGCGCGCGCAAGAAGCGCCCCTGGATCCTGCGGCCCAACATCGTCGCGCCCGAGACGATCCACGTCGCCTTCGACAAGGCCGCGCACCTCTTCGGCGTGCGCCTCAAGCTCGCCCCGGTCGGCGACGACGGCGCGGTCGACGTCGACGCCATGCGCCGCCTCGTCGACGCGCAGACGATCCTGCTCGCCGCCTCCGCGCCGCAGTACCCGCACGGCACCGTCGATCCGATCCCCGCCATCGCCGCGCTCGCTCGCAAGAAGCGCCTGCCGCTGCACGTCGACGCCTGCTTCGGCGGCTTCATGCTTCCCTGGCTCGAGCGCCTCGGCGTCGCCATGCCGACCTGGGACTTCCGCGTGCCGGGCGTGACCAGCATCTCGGCCGACATCCACAAGTACGGCTACGGCGCCAAGGGCGCCTCGGTGATCGTCTACCGCGACATGGACCTCCTGCGGCACCAGTTCTTCGTGACCACGCGCTGGGCCGGCGGGATCTACGTCTCACCCGGCCTGCCCGGCACGCGCCCCGGCGGCCCGATCGCCGCGGCCTGGGCCGCGATGAACGCGCTCGGCGAGAGCGGCTACCTCGCGCTCGCCAAGGACGCGTGGCAGACGGCCGAGCGCCTGCGCGCAGGGATCGGCGCCATCGCCGGCCTGCGCGTCATGGGCTCGCCGCACGCGACGATCGTGACCTGGACCAGCGACGACGACGCGGTCGACGTCTTCGCCGTCGCCGACCTCCTGCAGGAAAAAGGCTGGGCCGTCGACCGCCAGCAGCGCCCGCCGAGCGTTCACCTCACCGCCAACGCCTCCAACGCGCCGATCGTCGACAGCTACCTCGCCGACCTCGCCGAGGCGGTCGCGCACGTGCGCGCGCGCCCCGAGCTCAAGCACAAGGGCGAGGCCGCGGTCTACGGGCTCATGGCCAAGGTGCCGATCGATCGCCTGGTCGCGCGCGAGGTCCTCGGCGCCGTCGCCAGCATGTACGCCGCCGGCGCCGATCCCGACGCGCCGCCCGACACCGCGGCGATCGACCGCCACGGCCCGCGCCTGCGCGCGCTCCTCGACGGCCTCGACGAGGTGCGCACGCGTCTCGGCCGCCTCTCGTGGCGCGGCAGGAAACGCACGCGATGAGCGCTCGACGACACGGCAAGCGCATCGGCTACGCGCGCATCATGCAGGAGACCAACGCGCTCTCGCCGCTGTCGACGACGCTCGACGACTTCCAACGCACGCACCTCTACGAAGGAGATGCGCTCGCGCGGCGCGTGACGAGCATGCGCACGCGCGAGGTCGACGGCTTCCTCAAGAACGCCGAGCTCTCCGGCTTCCATCGCGCCGTGATGGCGGCGCCGCATGGCGCGATCGAGACCGTGCCGCTGATCTCGGCGTGGGCGGTCTCGGGCGGTCCCCTCACCGCCGAGTGCCTCGAGATCCTCATCGCGCGCCTCGTCGCTTCGATCGATTCCGCCGGACCGCTCGACGGGATCTTCATCGCGCTGCATGGCGCGATGGGCGCGCGCGGCGAGGTCGATCCCGAGGCGAAGATCCTCGAGGCGATCCGCGAGCGCCTCGGCCACGCCGTGCCGATCGCGGCGAGCTTCGACCTGCACGGCCTCCTCACCGCCCGCAAGATGGGGCTC
Source organism: Deltaproteobacteria bacterium (assembly GCA_011526585.1). Lineage (GTDB taxonomy): Bacteria > Myxococcota_A > UBA9042 > PHBI01 > PHBI01 > WYBB01. Next base: position 28,196 of record WYBB01000087.1, on the reverse strand, counting down.
GTCGACTACGTCGCCGCCTATCACACCAACCCGCACCGCGATCACGCCGCGACCGGCGAGCGCGCCGGCCGTCTCCTGATCGACCACCTGCTCGACCGCGCCCGCCCCGCGCGCGCCTGGCGCTCGCTGCCGATGCTGAGCGGCGGCGGCGCCGGCGTCGACTTCCTCGCGCCGAGCGCGCGCCTCTTCAAGCTCATGCGCCGCATGTGCAAGCGCCCGGGCGTGCGCGACGCCTCGGCCTTCCTGTGTCACGTCTGGAACGATCACCCCGAGCTCGGTTGGAGCGCGCTCGTGCACGCCGACGACGCACGCGAGGCCGAGCGCCTCGCCGATCAGCTCGGCGACGCGGCCTGGTCGATGCGCCATGTCGACCCGCCACGATTCATAGAACCCATTGAAGCAATTGACAAAATCAGACGCGCACGGCTGCGCCGCAAGCTCGGAACCGTCTGCGTCTGCGACGCCTCCGACGTGGTCGGCGCCGGCGCGCCCGGCCACAACACCCACCTGCTCCAAGCGCTCCTGGGCGCCGACGATCTCACGAGCTATGTGCCGCTGCGCGACCCCGACGCGGTCGCCGCGCTCTGGTCGCGCGAGGTCGGCGCCGCGATCGACATCACCGTCGGTGGCCACCTCGACCCCGCGGACAGCCCGCCCGTCCAGGTCACGGGGCACGTGCTCGCCAGGCGCGAGACCTCGGCCTTCGGGCGGGTGGTGGCGCTCGACCTCGGCCGGGTCAAGCTCGTCTTGAGCGAAGCGCCGCCGCTCGTGATGAAGCCCACCTTCTACCGCGACCTCGGCCTCGAGCCGTGGCGCGCCGACGTCTGCGTGGTGAAGAGCTTCTTCCCCTTCCGCCTCTTCTTCGCCGCCGAGAACCGCCTCTCGCTCTACGTGAAGACCCGCGGGGTGACCGACTTCGATCGCGCGCTGTCGCTGCCGCGTGCCGGCCCGGTGCACCCGCTGGCGCCGCTCGTCGACTGGCACCCCGAGGACCGGCGCCGGCGCGCAGGCATGCCGGGCGATCCGACGCTCCTCCCGGCGGGTTCGACGAACGCCTCGCGGGCGTGATAGGCACAGGCATGTCTGTCCCGCATGCGCTGCAGAGCAGCGTCGCCGTCGGTGTGGTCGGCAGCACCGGCGGCCCCGACGATGGCGTGCTCCGGCTCGCGTCGATCCACGACATCTGGCGCCTGGCCGGAGCGGACTGGGCCACGCGCTCGCCCGCCCTCATCGCCGCGGCGCTCGCGCTCTTGGAGGGCGTGCCGCGCGTGGTGGTCGCGCCGACCCTGAGCGCGCTCCCTTCGGACATCGCGCTCTGCGCCATCGTCGACCCCCTGCCGCCGGACGCGCGCGACGCCTTGCGCGCCCCACGCGGCGGCCGTGTGCTCATCGACGTCGGCGACGACGTCAGCCCCGGCGAGGTGCTCGCGGCGCACCGCCGAGGGGTGCGCTTCGTGATCGGCACCGCTCACTTCCTCGTGCCGGGCACGCCTCACGGCGTGGTCGTCGGCGGCGCCGCGCTGGCGCTGCCGCTCGTCTTCGGGCGGCCGATGCTCGGACCGCGCGTCGACTTCATCCCGCAGCCGGTCGCACCCGAGATGCTCGGGGTCGGCGCGCTCGTGCTCCTGACCTACGCGTCCAGGCGCTGGTCGCCGCGCGTGGTGCTGCCGGTTCTCGAGCGCGGGCGCGCGGACGCGGCGCCGGAGCCCGTCCCGAGCGAGCCCGACGCACGCCTCGGGGACGCCCTGCTCGAGCTCTCCGAGCGCGTCATGCGCCCGTCCGCGGAGGACCCGCGTGGCATCGCGGCGTTCGAGCGCGAGGCCCGGCGCATGCTGGCTTGGGAGATCCAGTCGGGCGCGATCACGAGCTTCACGATCGCGGTCGAGCCGATCGGAGAAGCCCTGGCGATCGAGGTCGTGCTCACCGTGCCGCGGCGCGAAGACCCGATCTACATTCGGCTGGTCAAGACGGACGACCCGGCGCAGCCGCGCTGACAATCGCAGGCTCGAGGCCGTGGCGCTCGACGACGGTGGTGCCGATCACGTCGCCCCAGACGTTGACGGTGGTGCGGAAGCGATCGAGCAGCCAGTCGACGGCGAGGATCAGCTCGACGCCCGCCAGCGGGAGGTTGACGGCGTTGAGCACCATGACCATCGTGACGAGTCCGGCCTCGGGGATCCCGGCGGCGCCGATGGCGGCGAGCGTGGCGGTGACGACGATGAGCACCTGCTGGCCGAAGGAGAGCTCGATGCCGAGGACCTGGGCGATGAAGATCACCGCGACCGCCTCGTAGAGCGCGGTGCCGTCCATGTTGATCGTCGCGCCCAACGGCAGCACGAACTGGGTCGCGCGCCGGTCGACGCCGAGCTCCTCCTCGGTGGTCTTCATCGTCAGCGGCAGGGTCGCCGACGACGAGGCGGTCGAAAAGGCCGTGAGCAGCGCCTTGCTGACCTTGCGCGCGATGAGGAACGGGCTCTTCTTCGCGATGAAGGCGGCGATGAGTGGCAAGACGATGACGGCGTGGATGAAGAGGCCGAGCAGCACCGTCCACGAGTAGCCGGCGACCGCGCCGAGCTCGGCCCAGAACTGGTCGGCGCCGCGCTCCATGGCGGTGCCGAAGCGGCCGGCGATCAGCGCGAAGACGCCGACGGGCGCGAGCATGAGGATGACGTGCACGACCTTCATCATCGCGGCGTTGCCGCCCTCGAAGAAGGCGAGCACCGGCTTGCCCTTGTCGCCGAGCGTCGTGAGCACCGCGCCGAAGACCAGGCTGAAGACGATGATCGGCAGCATGTCGAGCTCGGCGAAGCTCTTGATGATGTTGTCGCTGACGAAGGAGAGCGCGAGGTCCTGGAAGCCGATCGCCTCCTTCGCGGCGACGTTGTCCGGCACCGCGAGGGTGCCGGGGTCGAGGCCGACGCCGGGCTGGATCAGGTTGACGAGGATCGAGCCGAGCGTGACCGCGGCGATCGAGGTCGACAGGAAGTAGATGATCGCCACGCGCGAGATCCGCCCGAGCTTGCGCACGTCGCCGAGGCCGGTGATCCCCGTCACCATCGCGAAGAGGATGAGCGGCGCGATGATCATCTTGAGCGCCGAGATGAAGAACTTGCCGATCCAGGACCAGCTCGCCATCTCGCCCTCGAAGAGCGCGACCGCGATGAAGGCCATCGCGATGCCGGTGACGATGCCGGCGAGCATGCCGTAGCGCTGCAGCGCGATCGTCAGCCCGACCATGGTGAAGGGCACGACCGTCTTCAGGAGGTGCGGCCCGTCGAGCCCACCGAAGGAGACGATCGAGATCACCACGCCGAGCAGCGCGACGAACCCGACCGTGCGGCCGATGCGCATGAGCTCGAGCGGGGTGAAGGAGAAGCGTGGCGGCGGTGTGGGCGTCTCGCTCATGCGATCGAGGTAGAGCACGGGCGGCGAGGCGCGACAAGCGCGGCCGCGACCTTGCCTGGGACGTGCTCCTCACTGAAGTAGGGATCTCGCGCGGCTCGAGGCCCACCTTGAACGCGGCGGGGCGGTGCCGAGTTGAGTGGGGTCATGGAAGACGACACCGCAATGCAGATCCCGCGCCGCGACGCGCTCAAGTTGATCGCCGCCGGCGCGGTGGCCACCACCGCCGGCGCCTGCGCCAAGGGCGACGCGTCGCCGAGCGCGGCCAGCCCGCACAACGCTCCGAGCGAGGTCCCGATGACCCCCAAACCGAACCCGATCCTCGGCCAGAAGCCGCTGGGCTTCCCGTGGCAGACCGTCGATCCCTTCCTCTTCTGCGTGCACCACGACGACCACTACCCGGCCGGCAACGAGCGCATGGGCCCGAAGGCCTCGCTCGCCGGGCGCGACCTAGGCATGGACTTCGAGATCAAGGACGGCTGGCGCATGTACCACGGGCACGTGGTGCCCGGCTTCCCGCAGCACCCGCACCGCGGCTTCGAGACGGTGACGGTCGTGCGCAAGGGCCTGCTCGACCACTCCGACTCGCTCGGCGCGGCGGCGCGCTACGGCGGCGGCGACGTGCAGTGGCTCACCGCGGGCGCGGGGATCCTGCACGCCGAGATGTTCCCGCTCATCGCCGAGGACCGCGACAACCCCGTCGAGCTCTTCCAGATCTGGCTGAACCTGCCGGCGGCGGACAAGTTCGCCGAGCCGCACTTCACCATGCTCTGGAACGAGGCGATCCCGCGCGCGCGCTTCACCGACGAGGGCGGCGGCGAGACGCTGGTCACCGTCAACGCCGGGCGCCTCGGCGAGCACGCGCCGCCCGCGCCGCCGCCGCGATCATGGGCGTCGCGGCCCGAGGCGGACATCGCGATCTGGACGATCGCCATGTCGCCGGGCGCGCGCTGGACGATGCCGGCGGCCCGGACCGGCTCGCGGCGCGTGCTCTACTTCTTCTCCGGCAAGGGCCTGACGATCGACGGGCACGCGGCCACCGCCGAGCGCGCGATCGAGGTGACGGCCGACCGGCCGCTCGAGCTCGCGGCCACCTCGGGCGCGATCGAGATGCTGCTCCTGCAGGGGCGCCCGATCGGCGAGCCGGTCGTGCAGCACGGGCCGTTCGTGATGAACAGCCGCGAGGAGATCCAGCAGGCCTTCGCCGACTACCGGCGCACGCAGTTCGGCGGCTGGCCGTGGCCGGGCGACGACCCGGTTCACCCGCGCGACGCCGGTCGGTTCGCGCGACGGTCCGACGGCTCGGTCGAGCGCCCGACCTGAGCGGCGCCGGGCTCCGCGCCTGCGCCGGGGCTGCGTTGAAGCTCGAGCTCGCGCAGGGCGAGCGCGAAGGGGCGGTCGCCGGCCCGCGCCTTGAGCACCTCGACGCGCGCGACCAGCGCGTCGATGAAGTGGCGCACCGCGGGCGTGACCGGACCGCCTTGCGGATAGACCGCCTGGATCCAGGAGGTCGGGAGCTGCCAGTCCGGCAGCACGACCTGCAGGCGCCCGTCGCAGAAGGCGTCGGTGCCGATGAAGTCGGGGGTGAGCCCGATGCCGAGGCCGGCGAGCACGGCGTCGATCACCAGCTCGCCGTGATTGGCCGAGAGCGCGCCGGTCATCTTGACGGTGGCGCGCTCGCCGTCGGGGCCGACGAGGATCACGCGGTCGGGCTTGGGCATGAGCGTGTAGCGGATGAAGGTGTGCTGGGCGAGATCCTCGGGGGTCTTCGGGGTGCCGTGCGCGGCGAGGTAGGCGGGCGAGGCGACGAGGAAGCCGCGCACTGGCACGAGCTTCTTCGCGACGACGGAGCCGTCGACCAGGCGGCCGACGCGGATGGCGACGTCGGTGGCGGTGGCGACGAGGTCGACGGTCTCGTCCTGCATCGCGAGGTCGACCTCGACCTCGGGGTGTGCGCGCATGAACTCGAGCACCACCGGCAGGACGAAGCTGCGGCCGAGCGTGGTCGGCGCGTTGATGCGCAGCTTGCCGCGCGGGCGGCCGTCCATGCGGCCGACGGCGAGCTCGGCCTCGGTCGCCTCGCAGAGGATGCGCTCGCAGTGGGCGTGGAAGGCGATGCCGGCGTCGGTCAGGCGCAGCTTGCGCGTGGTGCGGTGCAGGAGGCGCACGCCGAGGTGCTCCTCGAGCGCGGCGACCGACTTGGAGACGGCCGACTTGGAGATCTGCAGCCGCTCGGCGGCGGCGGTGAAGCTCTGCGCCTCGACGACGTGCGCGAAGATCGCCATGTCCTGGATCGGTGGGAGCGGCATCACCGCCAAGATGGAGCACCAGGACGCAATTGTCCACGAGCGGCGACATTTCGTTTCCGCAATAGCGGATTGTCTACATGCGTCGGCGTCGCCATGGTCCGGGCTGTACCGGGGCACCGTCATGCGGCCCCCGAGATCCTCAGACCTTGGAGACCAATCATGCAGATCTTCCGCTCAATCGCCGCCGCCCTCGCGCTGATCGCCTCGCCGGTGCTCGTGGCGCCGGCCATCGCCGCCGACTACACCATCGACAACTCCCACAGCTCGGTCCTCTTCAAGACGGACTACCTCGGGGTCGCGCCGTTCTGGGGCCGCTTCAACAAGGTCGAAGGGCAGTTCAGCTACGACGCCAAGAGCCCGACGGCATCGACGTTGGCGGTCACGATCGACGCCAACAGCATCTTCACCGCGGACAAGAAGCGCGACGACCACCTCAAGAGCCCCGACTTCTTCAACGCCAAGCAGTTCCCGGCGATCACGCTGAAGAGCGTCGCCGTCAAGGCCGGCCCGCGCGCCGACAGCTACGTCGTCGACGCCGATCTCACCGTGCGCGGGGTCACCAGGCGCGTGACGATCGCGCTCGCCAAGACCGGCGAAGGCAAGGACCCCTGGGGCGGCGTTCGCGTCGGCTTCGAGGGTGAGCTCGAGATCGATCGCACCGAGTTCGGCATCACCTACATGCCCGACGGCATCGGCAAGAAGGTCGCCATCCTCTTCGCCGTGCAGGGCGTGAAGAAGTAACGCCGACACACCCACGAACGACGTCCCGAGGAGGTGGCAGATGAATCCGCTCGAGCTCTTGTTGATCGGCGTGGTGGTGCCCGGCGCGCTGGCGCTCGCGCTGATGGTGGGGCTCACCCGCCCGTGGAGGACTCAGGGCGCGGCCGTGCCTGGCGCGGCGGCGATCGCGCTGGCCGCGGGCTACGCGCTCGGCTTCGGCCTGATCCTCGGCTGGCCGGCGCTGCCGCCGATCGACGTGACGCACGCCTCGCCCTGGGTCGCGCTCCTGCTCGCGCCGCTGGCGCTCATCGGCGGCGAGCGCGCGTCGCGCTGGCGGATGCTCGGCACGGGCGCGCTCGGGCTCGGCACGGGCCTCTTCCTGCTCTCACCGCTCTACGGCGACGCGCCCGCGACCCTCGTCGCGCTCGCGGCGCTGGTCGCCCTGACCTTCGTCGTGCTCGAGCGCGGTCTCGACCGCGGGCTCGCCAAGGCCGACCCGCGCGGCGGCGCGCTGGCGGTGATCGTGCTCGTGACCGGGGCGTCGCTGGCGACCCTCTTCGGCGACGTCGCCTCGCTGGCGCAGGTCACCGGCGCGCTGGCGGCCGCCGTCGGCGCGACCTTCGTCGTGGCGCTCTGGCGGGGGCGCGTCGTCGCGCTGCGACACGCCGCGCCCGTCGTCGCCGCGGTCGTCGCGCTCAACCTCTGGAGCGCGGCGCTCTACGGCAACGGTCGCTTCGAGGCGATCGCGCTCATCGCAGTGGCGCCGCTCGTCATCGCGTTCGTCCCGGCGCGCTGGCTCGGAGGGCGCGTGCTGGCAGCGATCGCGCGTCCGGCGGCGCTCGTGGCGCTGCCGGTGGTCGCGGCCGCGCTCCTCGCGGCGAGGGCGTACTTCGCCGAGCCGATCGCCGCAGACGCGACGACGGCACCCGACGCCGAGAGCGAGCGCTACGATCCCGACTACGGCTACTGAGCCGGTCGGTCCGCGCGCATCAATCCGTGGCGCGCAGGACCGCCGCGAGATCGTCGGGCACGGGCATCGGCTTGAAGGCGCTGACCCGTGAGCGCCCGGTGTTGCCGAGCGGCACCCATATCCGCGAGAAGATCAACGAGGCGAAGATGCGCGGGACCTGGCCGATGACCTCGCGCCAGTCCCGGAGACGCCAGCCGGCCCGCAGCATGGCCCAGTGCGAGCGCGTGTGCGGGATCACGAAGCGTTGCCCGAGGATGTGCGCCCGCTCGAAGTGCGACAAGGCGACCTCGAAGCGGCCGGCGGCGAGCGCGCTGCGGCCGGTGTGCATCTCGGAATCAAAGGCTGTGCGAAGGCGTGTGTTCACTGCGGTCGATCTCCCGCCGTCGGCCCGGCGGAGCATGCGGGCCGGCGACTCGCGCCACGGTAGCGACCATCACCTGGACTTCAATCGCCAACGCTTCTTGCACTCGAGTTGCAGCGTCTGCTTGCATGCGACGAGCGGTTGGGCGAGCGTCGGCGCATCGAGGTGCACATGTCGCTGCCACGGGTTTCGGGCGAGCTGAGCTCCGACACGCTCGAGGTCGAGCGCGCGCGCGGTTGACGACGGGGTGCGACGACGCTTTGATTGGGGTCTTATGAGCAGACACGCCGAGTGCCCCGAGGGGCTGGGCTTGACGCGCCTCACTGGTCGAGCAGCACCACGCGCCCGGACTCGAGCTCGTCCCAGGCCTGCGCAGCGCGGTCGCCGGTGACGCGCGGCTGCTCGTGGGCGGCGCGAAAGGCGACCTCGCGCAGGGCTTCGCGGCCGATGCTCGGCTCGAGCTCGAGCGCGCGACGCGCCTCGATCGGACGCGGCTTCTCGTGGTCGACGACGACGCGCGCGGCGCGCGCGAGGTGGCGGGTGAGGATGTCGAGGAGCTGGTTGGTCGCGGCGGACAGCGGCGGGATGAGCCGCATGCTCTGGGCGCTGATCGAGACCCCGCGGTGGCTGGCGTCGTAGGCGTTGAGGCCGAGGCTGTCGGCGAAGCCGGTCGACGACGAGGTCACGGCGATCTCGTCGCCCGAGTGCACCGGGTAGGCGGCGCTCTGGCGGGCGTAGCGGATCGACAGGTGCGAGCGCACGAGCAGCTCGGAGGGCTGCGCCTCGACCCAGCGCGCGAACGCCTCGTCGAATCCCGGTGGGCCCTGGAAGCCCCACGCCTGGAAGCGCGTCGGGTCGGAGCAGTCCCAGAAGTAGCCGCACATGCCGAGCCCCTGGTCGAGCGCCGGGCGCACGGTGTCGAGCACGCCGCGCAGCCACTCGGCGGGGCTCCTCTCGACCGCGTAGATCGCGTCGAAGAGGCGGTCGAGCGGGACGGCGGTGGGGCGTGTCATCGGCGCGGTGGGGGTCGGGGTTCGCTCGACCCTCCGCCGCGGCTGCGCCCCGGTCAAGCGCCACCCGGGCCGTGGACAAATTGGGCATGGCGGTCGTGGAGCGCGGATCACCGCCGCCGGTCCGGACCCGGACGCGCTCGCGTGGACAAATTCGGCGGTTCTTCGCGCCGCGGCGAGGTGCTTTCATCGGCCCTCGGTCCCACCCCACGCGAGGCATGCATGAGCGTCGACGCTCCCGCGCAGGATCGCCGTCAGGGCGAGGGCGCCAGTTCCCATCAGAGCGGTGATCCGAGCCGCGGCGCCGGTCCCAAGGGCTCGACGGCCGGGGCCGGGGTGCGGCGGCAGCTGGTCCTGAGCGGCCAGAGCGGCGGTCTCGCGGCGCAGGAGGCGCTACTGAAACCGGGCGGGCGCGCACCTGGACTCGGCGGCGCGGACAAGACGCGCGACGACGGCGACAAATCCCGGGAGGCGCGTGCGGGCGGCGCCGAGCCGCGGCTACGCCCGGCCGAGGAGGTCTGCCCCGACTGCGGCGGCGCGATGAAGGCGAAGTCCTCGGGGGCGGCGCCGTCCTGCGCGAGCTGCGGCGACAAGGGCGGCGCGCTCGTGCAGGCGTCCTCGTCCAAGCGGTCGGTGCAGCGCATGGCCCGAAGCGGCCACGGTCCGGTACAGCGGCGCGGGCTCGACGACCTCTTGCCCGACTCGGTGATGCAGCAGATCCGCAACCTCGCCGGCTCCGCGTCGGGGATCGTCAGCGGGCTCTCGTCGGAGGCCGGCGCCGAGGTCTCGTCGGCGAAGGCCGAGGCGGACGGCGTGCCCGCCGAGGGCGAGCAGCAGATCGCGGGTCACGTCAGCGACGGCGAAGCGCAGATCGGTGAAGCGACCGGCAGCGTGAGCGCAGAGGGCGAGACCGTTTCCGGGCAGAGCGCGGCGAGCGCCTCGACCGCGTCCTCACGCTCGGAGGAGCTGACCCACTCGGTGAAGGTCGCCGATTACGTGAGCGACCCGGTGCGCCCGAAGGTCGAGGCGCCGCCTGCGCCGGCCGGGACGACGCCCGACGCGGGTGGCGGCGGTGGCGGTGGCGGTGGCGGCGGCGACGCGGGTGGTGGCGGCGGCGCGGGTGGCAGCGGCGGCGGGGGTGGCGCGAGCGCCACGGGCAGCGCGGACGTCGGCAAGAGCGCCCCGCCCGAGGTCGGCGCGGTGATCGGCGGTCAGTCCAAGGGCGGCGGGGACACGAAGTGGAACTGCGACACCGCGTCGCTGGTCAAGAAGATCACAACCGCCGCCGACGACGCCGTCGACAGCCTGAACGACATCGCCAAGAGCCACCTGCCCGAGGACATCAGCAAGTGGGTCGAGACCACGATCGGGCACACCCAGCGCGACATCGACAAGCTCAAGGGCGACGTCGCCAGGGCCTACACCGCGGTCGTCGCGTGGATCGACACCGAGCTGCCGAAATACCAGAAGCAGCTGATGGACGCGCTCGCGCGAGCGCGCGAGATCTACGAGGACGTCAAGCACACGATCCGCGAGGGGATCGACGCGGTCAAGCGCTGGGCGGGCGAGCTCTGGGACGGCATCAAGTCGCGCGTCGACGCCGTGGTCGAGGGCGCGATCGCGCGCGCCAGGGAGGCGGCCAACGGGCTCGTCGCGCGCGCGCGCAGCCTCGCCGGCGCGCTCTGGGACGCGCTGCCGGAGTCGCTCAAGGGCGTGCTCACCGGGGCGATCGACGAGGTGCAGGGCTGGGTCGCCGAGGGCAAGGCGATGATCAGCGAGGCCGCCGACACGATCTCGGGCCTCGCGGACGGGTTCATGGCGCGCGCCGAAGAGGCGGTCGAGCTGCTCGTGCAGAAGGCGGGCGAGGCGTGGGTTGCGGCCCAGGCGCGCATCGAGGCGTTGGGCCAGGCGATCGCCGAGCGCTATGCCGCGGTGAAGGCGCGGGCGGCGGAGCTGGCGGAGCTCGCCTACGAGAAGATCGACGAGATCTCCGAGGGCAAGCTCTCCGAGCTGCGCAAGGCCGGCGACGACAAGTACAAGGTCCTCGCCGGGCAGGCGTGCGGGGTGCTCGCGGACGTGTCCGGCCCGTGCGTGGACAAGTACCTGCCCGAGCCCAAGGGCGAAGGCGGCGCGAGCGACTTCAGCGTGATGACGACCGGCGAGCTGACGGTGCCGGTCTACGGCGTGCCGGTGAAGGTCGCCGCCGGCGCCGGGATCACGATCGTGCGCAACAAGGAGTCCTACGTCGCGACGCTCACCGGCGAGGGCTTCCTCGGCGTGAACGTCATCATGCCGGGCCAGGCGAGCGTCAGCATGCAGATCGACGGCACCCTGCCGACCAAGGCGCGCGCGATGTCGCGGCTGGGCGCGATCGTGCCCGGGATCTCGGTGCCGATCGGCGGCGCCAAGGGCCCCGACGGCGGCGCGGGAGGTGCCCCGGGCGGTCCGAGCCCCGCGGGAGGAGGGCCGGTCGCCGGAGGTGGCGGCGGCGGCCCCGCGCCCGGCCCCGCGCCCGGTCCCGCGCCCGGCACCGACAAGCCGGCCGGTGGAGGCGGCCAGGGCCACGACAAGCCCGGCATGGAGGGCAACGTCGAGGGCGGCAAGAAGCTCAAGATCGAGGCGAAGTATACGTTCGACGCCAGCGCGTCCAAACGCAACTCGTGCGACGGGCTCGGCGGGCTGACGGCGTTCATCGGCGGGCTCGGCGGCGCGTCGCTCCTGCCGGCGCCGTTCGGCCCGCTGGCGCAGGGCGCGGTCGGGGCGCTCTTCGAGGACAAGGCGACGGTGAGCGCGACCTGGGCGGACAGCGGCAAGGCCGCGCTGGCGGCGGACTTCGCCGGGCTCAAGGTCGGCAAGGAGGTCAGCGCCGAGCGCGGGATCACCGTCGGGACCGAGCGGGTCGATCGCAAGGACAAGGACGACAAGAAGGTCGTCGGGCCCGACGGCAAGGTGATCCAGGACGTGGTGCTCTTCGCGAAGCTCTACCAGCAGCTCGCCGGCAAGCAGGCGCTCGAGCTGGTGCCCAACGGGCTCATGCTCTTCAAGGGCGAGGCCGGCGCGCAGGGCACCGCCGAGGTGCAGATCCGCTACAACCTCGGCAAGGACGAGGTCGACGCGGCGATGAAGCAGGCGATCCAGATGGGCGTGACGCTCGCCGCCTTCCCGTCGGTGAAGCACCGGCTGCCGGGCGCGGCGATCGCGGCGATCGACGCGAAGCTCGCGAGCCTCGGCGTGACCACCGAGCTCTACGAGGGCGCGCTGACCATCGAGCTCTCCAACGACATCACCGACATGCGCGAGCTGGCGCAGGCGATCGGCGCCGAGCTCGACAAGGGCGACGGCGCGTCCGCGGGCGGGATCTGGGAGGCGATCAAGGGCTTCATGAAGAAGCGCATGAAGACCACGCTCAGCGTGAAGCTCAAGATCACCGACAAGCTGCTCGGGGTGAAGATCGAGGGCGGCGACGGCAAGCAGAGCAAGGGCGGCGTCAACATCGAGGTCAAGAAGGGGCAGGAGTTCCAGCTCTACTCCGGCACGGCGTGATCGCGGCGCGGGGCCCGACGGCTTGCGTGCGCGGTCCGGTTGAGCGAGCGTCAGCGCGTTCGGGAATCGGGCGAGGTGGCGATGTCGGCCTGGCGTGCAGCGGTGCTCTTGGTGGTGGTGGCGGCGGGCGCGGCGTGCGGCAAGAGCGCGAGCGCGCCGGACGTGACCCCTCCGCCCGAAGACATGGCGGGCGCGCCCGCGCCGGAGGACACGCACGCGGGCGCGCCGGAGGACGCGGCGCCGATCGACGGGCTGGCCGCCGCGGAGGAGGTCGAGGACGAGCTCGCGGCATCGGCCTGGGAGCTGAGCGCGCCGCTGCCGATCCCGGCGCCGACTGAGGTCGCGGGCGCGTGCATCGCCGATCTCGTCGAGGAGTACGACCCGCTCGTGCCGATCGGCGTGAAGGGGCGTGTGCTCGAGCTGTGCAGGGGGAGCGACGAGCGGAGCGAGCCGACGTGCTGGCGGCTCGATCTCGACCAGGCGACGCTCGCCAAGACGCGCGCGACGAAGGACGCGAAGGCGCGATTGCGCGGCGAGTCCCCCGAGGTCGTGCCGGCCGGGATCGAGATCGCGCGCGACCGACGCTCGGTGAGGAGCTGCGTCGGCCCGTGCGTGAAGCTCGAGCTCGGCGGCGTGCGCGTCGGGCAGGTCGGGCTCGCGGGCGAGCGGGTCTTCGTCGCATCGGAGATCCTCTTCGACGATACGCTGGGCGAAAAGCGCGCCGTGCAGGTCTTCGACGCCAGGAGCGGCAAGCGCCTCTTCGAGCTGAGCTACGAAACGCTCGAGAGCGAGTGCCCGGTCTTCCACTGGGCGGGCGAGATGCTCTACGCCGAGCTCGGGGTCTGCGCCGGTCCGGGGGCCTTCGGTGTGTTCTTCGATGGCACGCGCGGTGCGCGCGTCGGCACGCTCGGCGGGCAGGCCCAGAGCGACGCGGCCTACGGGGTCGTGCCGATCGTCTTGCCCTCGGGCGAGGTGGCGTTTCGCGAGCAGTACGGTCACGCGATCTTCTTCCACGACGGCAAGACCGGCGCGCACCTTCGCACGCTCAACATCTCGAAGGCGCTGACGGCCGACGACGAGGGCCGGCCGCTGGGCGAGCCGGAGGGCGGCTGGATGCGCCTCGCCACGACGGCCGACGGCAAGCCCGAGCTGCTCGTCGGGCACGGCGGCTTCGACCGCGATCGGATCCTGCTCGTCGATCCGACCGCGGCGAGCGTGACCCGCGTGCTGAAGCTCGGGGCGTGCCCATGAGGGCCGCGTGCGTCTTGCTCGCCACCGCCGCGCTCGGGGCGTGCGGCGACGACGCACGCGATCCGGCCGACCTCGCCGACACGGTGCCCGTGCCGGAGACGACCGACCTGAGCGATGCGACGGAGGCGACCGATCTGGATCCGATCGATGTGATCGATCCGACCGATGCGACCGATGCAGTCGGCCCGGGCGAGATCGCGACCTGGGATCGCGCGCGTGACCCCTGGCCGATGTTCGGCGGCGACCCCCAGCGCACGGGGCGCTCGCCGTTCGTCGGTCCCGCGACGTACACGCCGGAAGCGAGCGAGAACTGGGTCTACGCGGCCGAAGGCGGCGCGAGCATCAACATGCAGCCGACGCTCGCGGGCGACGCGATCCACTTCGGCACCTGGGGGCTCCTGCGCGGCGCGGCGACGACCGATCCGGCGAGCTCGCGCAAGTCCGACGGCAAGGTCTACGCGCTCGACGCCGCGGGGCGTGAGGTCTTCGCGCCCTTCGACCCTCGGCCGCTGCCCGCGTGCTACGCCTGGGACGAACCGGTCTCGCCGCAGGACGAGGCGTGGTGTGGCCAGGGCGCGGACCTCCACGTGACCTTCTACAACGGCACCATCGAGGGCAGCGCGCTGGTCGATCCATGGAACGGGCGCCACTACGTCGGCCGCGGCGACGGGCGCCTCTACGCGATCGACGTCGCGCGCGGCGAGGTCGTCTGGGACTTCGTGACCTTCGACCCGCTCGCGCCCGAGCACCCCGACGGCGGCGGCGAGATCGTGCAGGGCGCCACGATGGGGCCCGACGGTACGATCTACTTCGCGAGCTTCGGCGTGCCGTGGCCGGGCGACGCGAGCGCGCCGGCGCGCGAGACGCAGGCGATCTATGCGGTCGACCGAGAGGGCGCGCTGGTGTGGCGCTATCCGTCCGAGGCGCCGAGCCTCGACAACACGCTCACCGCGGCGGTCGCGCTCTCGCCCGACGGGCGCACGCTCTACGCCGGCACCTGGCTCTCGGATCCGAGCGCGGGCGGCAAGCTCATCGCGCTCGATCTCGGCGCGCCGCGCGAGGCGGCGGACGCGGCGCGGCGAAAGTGGGAGCTGCCGCTGGTCAACGAGGCGCGCGCGCTCCGGCCCAAGGTCTGGACGCGACACCTGAGCGTCGGCGGCGACGGCACGATCTACGTCGGCGGCGCCGAGGCGAAGGTCCTCGGCTACGTGCCGGCCGTCGTCGCGGTGCAGGACCGCGGCGATCGTGCCGAGGTCGCGTGGATCGCCGAGCCCGAGGGCTACCCCGAGAGCGCGACGACGCTCGTGCAGGGGCTCGCGCTCGGCGACGGGGTCGTCTTCGCGACGACCGGGGACGTGCGCAACCTGAACGGGCGCGAGGGCTCGCTCTTCGCGATCGACATGGCGAGCGGTGAGACGCTCGGGCGCTTCTCTCCGGGCGAGGACGCGCCCGGCTCGGCGACCGGACCGCTGGTCGACGCCGCCGGCGTCGTCTACTTCGGCGCGCGTGGCCGCCACGATCTGATCGCGGAGCCGTGGAGCGGGCAGTGGCGGCGCGGCACCCTCTTCGCGGTCGCCTGGGATGCGGATGAGCGGCGATTCACCGAGCGCTGGCGGCGCGTGATCGATGCGCTGCTCGACTGGGCGACGCCAGCGATCGACCAGCGCGGGGTCCTGTACGTCGGGAGCACGGCGCCGCTGCCGACGCGCGGGCTCGAGCAGATCTGGGAGCCGCTCGAGGGCACGCCGCCGCGCACGACGCCCTACCTCTTCGCCACCGCCCGGTGAGCTCGCTGACGCGACGCGCGCGGGGCGCGACGCGGGATCACTCCGACGACATCATCATGTCGAGGAAGGAGATCTCCTGATCGAGCGCGGCGGCGGTGGCGGCGTCGAAGACCCCGGTCAGCGGCAGCTGGTTGTTGCTCTGCAGCGCCTTGACCGCGGTGACGGTGCGCGCGCCGTACTTGCCGTCGACCTTGCCGACGTCGAACTCGGCGAGGAACTCCTGGTCCATCTGGCCTTCCACCGAGATGCGCTTGAGCTTGTGCTGCAGCGCCTCCACCTCGGGCCCCTCGCTGCCGCGCGAGAGCTCGCCCTTCTTGCCGGCGGGCTTCTTTTCGGCGCCCGGCGCGAGCGCCGCCTCGCCGGCGGCGAAGTCCATGCCGCGCAGCGCGTCCTTCTTGCTCTTCTTCGCGCCTCCGCCCGCGGGCTTGCCCGGCTCGGCCTTGCGCTGAATGGTCCGGTCCGGCGCTCTCGTCTGGTGCATGGTCGTCTCCCGTCGCTCGTGCGGTCCCCGGCTCGCACCCGCGAGCCGGCCGGGACCGACACCCGGATCAAGCGCGCGCGGGGCGCACCCGCACCACGGTGGATTCCTTTGACTTGTGGTGGCGCTCGTTCGAAGGTTTCCTAAGGGCGTGTTTGATATCGGCTGCGTGTGGCCGCTCGACGCGGAGTGGCGCGCGGGCTCGTCATCGTCACGCGACTGTGATGCCATCGGCGCATGACCACGCACCTCCTCCTCCTCTCGCTGCACCTCATCGGCGCCGCGGTCTGGACCGGCGGCCACCTCGTCCTGGCCCTGCGCGTGCTGCCCAAGGCCTTGCGCGCCAAGGACGCGAGCCTCGTCGTCGACTTCGAGCGGGCCTTCGAGCCGGTCGGGCTGCCGGCGCTCCTCGTGCAGGTGGTGACCGGCCTCGTGCTCGCGCTCCAGTACAGCGACGCGCCGGCCCAGTGGGTCGAGCTGGCGCCGGGGTTCTCGCGCGCGATCGGCGTCAAGCTGATCCTCCTCTTCATCACCATCGGCCTCGCCCTGCACGCGCGCCTCAGGCTCATCCCGCGGCTCACCGACGAGCGCCTGGTGCCGCTCGCGTGGCACATCGGCCTCGTGACCCTCACGAGCGTGGCGTTCGTCATCGTCGGCACCACCTTCCGCGTCGGCGGGCTGTGAGCGCGTAAGCGGGGGCGGGCGCTTGCGAGATTGCACCTTGCGGCCGAGCGCGGTCGCACCAGCCGGCGTTGTGGTCATGTCAAAGCCCTCGAAGGGTCGCGCACCGAGAAAGGGATCTCGACGCGAGCGGGGGATGCGGCCCACCGACTCGCGTCGAGATGCACCCGGTGCTGACCCGGGCGGGCACGAGGCCCGCCCCGACGTTCGGGCACGGGCGGGCACGAGGCCCGCCCTATCGGTAGGTTCTCCCCTCGTGCTCGCCCGGACGGCGATGCGCGTCAGTTGCGCGGCCACTGGCCGATCGGGACGGCGATCGCGCCGGTCTCCTTGACCCGGTCGCGGTACGGGGTCCACTCGCAGTTCGCCAGGCTCTGGGCGGAGGTGCCGTCGAAGCGATGGCAGAGCGTCTGCGGCGTGTGCACGTCGGTGTAGATCGTGCGGACCTCGGGGCTGCCGAGCGGGTGCTGGAGACAGAGCAGCTCGACGTCCTCCTCGTCGGATTCCGGGGTCGAGGTCAGCGGCACGTCGACGCTGATGAGCGGCCAGGTCGTGAACTCCGGGGTGGTGCCGTCGGTGAGGCCCGGGCTCGGTGCGGCGGTCGCCTCGGCGATGAGGCGGCACCCGGCGACGCTCGTGTCGAAGCCGACCGCGGTGTTCCAGTAGACCTTCTGGCAGGACACGCCATCGCAGTCGAGGTCCTCGGCGCCGGAGTAGATCGCGTACTGCCAGACCGCCTTGTCGTCGTTCGGCGGGTCCCAGGCGTTGCCGACGATGGTCGGGTCGAGCTCGTAGCTGACGAAGGTGCCGAGCGCATCGTCCGCGCCGAGGAGCTCGACGGGCTTGGTGTAGCTCTTCGGGGTGATCGGGCTCGCCAGCGCGAGGTCCCAGCTCACCCCGCTCTTCGAGTGCGTCGCCGCGTCGATCGTGGTGCCGAAGACCAGGTCGCAGGCCTGGGTCGGCTCGCGAACCGCGAGCGACGTGCGCGGGGTCTTCACGGCGGAGGCCTCGGAGAGCACGGACGCCGACCACACCTCGCTCAGCTTTCGGAACGCGACATGAACGATGGAGTCATCGAGAGGATCCTGCCCTGCCATGACGAGCGTCGAGCCGCTCGGAGCGACGAAGCTGCCCGCGAAACCGAAGCTGTAGCCGGTCAGTGCATCGGGCACCGGCAGGGCCTCGACGGTGATATCGCTGGTGTCGCTCGTGGGCAACGTGGCGACGAACGGCGTCTGGTTCGACGCCGAGCCGAAGGCGGCGACGCCGAAGACATAGCCGCCGCTCGGGCTGAAGCCGAGGATCTGCACCGTCGACCCCACCGGTACGGCGAGCTTGTCCGCCGTCCAGCGCTGCCACGCCGTGTCGTTCCAGCGCGCGAGCACGGCCGGGTCGCTCGTGGTCCCGTCGCTCCCGAGTGCCATCACGTCGCCCTCGAACCACGCGATGTATTCGTGCGGGTGGCCCCAATGGGGCCCTACACCCCAGTTGCCGGATCCGTCCTCGGTCCACTGCGCGATCCGCTTCGCGCTGCCACCATCAGCAAGGCCCGCGAATACAGCCCCGACGATCGAGCCGTCGGAGACGAAGGAGGGGACGACGGCGGTCCATTGGGCGGCGGGGTCGGTGAAGAGGTCGTCGGTCGCGAGCTCGGCGCGCTGGCCGGTGCTGACATCCCACACGCTCGCGTAGGCCCGATCACTCAGGGCGATCGGGCCCGCCGTCTGCTTGGAGGCCGAATTGGAGGCCGTGGCGGTCTGGCTCAGCGGGTGGGCCTGGCAGAAGCCCGCCGCGCGGTCCGCACGGAGATCGGTGACGTAGCAGAAGGCGTAGGTGTTGTCGCGGGTCTGCATGACCGCCGGCGTCGCCGCGAGGATCCAGTTGTCGGTGTCGAGGGAGTACGCGATCGGGGTCGCGAACTTGTCGGTGTCGTCCGCGAAGTCGGCGTTGAGCAAGAGGCGCTTGCCCGCAGCATCGTAGAAGGCCGCGTCGGCCGAGCTCACGGTGAAGCCGAGCGGCAGGGCGACGGACTGCACGCTCCAGGTCGTGTCGACACGGCTCCACAGCGCGACGTCCGTGAAGTTCGCGGAGCTCCTGAGGTTGGTACGGCCGTCCAGCGACCCGTCGGAGTCCACGCTGTCGCCGAGCAGACCGAGGAGATGCTGATCGTGGACGCGCGCGATGACGACGCCGTTCGCCTTGTCATCGGTCGGCAGGACGATCGCCGCCGCGGTGTCCTGGAAGGCGACGGGCAGGGTCCGCGTGCTCTGGTCGGCCACCTGGCCGGTGACCGAGCCGTAGACGTTCTTCACGCTGTCGCAGGTCCGCGGCTCGGCAATGGGCGAGGTGGCCTTGCCGAGGTCCTCGCCGCACTCGATGCGCACGCCGTTCATGTGCAAGACGGTGCCGGTGGTGCCGGCGCCCTGGGTGCAGGCGAGGCCGAAGACGGCGGTCTGCGCGCGCTCGCCGTCGCCGTCGAAGAGGAGCTCGATCGGATCGGCGCCGGCGTCATCGTAGCTGCAGTCGACCTTGGCCGAGCAGAAGATGTCCTCGAAGTTCACGGCGACGTCGAAGAAGCCCTGATCGGCGTCGCGCATGATCGTGAGGTTGAAGACGACCTGGGTGTCCTCGTTCTCCTCGCACGGGAAGGGAAGGATGCACGGGTCGTCGTACGGGCACGGGTTTTCGAAGTCGGCGTCGTCGTCGCTCGTCGAGACCTGGTCGTCGAGGACGCTCATCGACTGGTCGAACGGCGAAACCGCGAAGGGGCCGACGGGGTTCTGGCTGCCGTTGTCTTCGCCGACATAGACCTGCTGGAGCGCGAGCGCGACGTAGTTCGTCGAGTCGCCCCCGAGGCTCGCGTCGCAGGGGCCGATGTAGCTGATGTCACCGCCCGGGCCGTTGCCGAACTGGTTCGAGGTGACGCTCGCCTCTTGCCAGACCAGGATCGGATCGTTCGTCGAGATGACCGCGCCGGTGGCATCGAAGACGACGGTCGGGTCGCTGGGCTCGTCATTAAAGACGGCGAGGGCGTAATGCACGCCGAGCGTGCCAGGCAGGGTCAAGGGCGCGACGGCGATCTCGACGGCCGGACCTGACGGTCGGTCGGAGTCCGCGGCGCAGCCGGAGGACAGGGCGAGGGCGCTCGAAGCGCAGAGCGCGAGCGGGACGAGGCGATGGGGCTTCATCGGAGCTCCTTGGGAGGACGCGGGAGGGAGGATGCGACGAGGCGAGGGCCGCCGGGGATGGACCCGGCGACCCTGACCTAAGGACCCTTGTCAGTTCTCGTAGATGTCAATCCCATCGAACGAGTCGGGACAGATGGTGTCGCCGGTCGTGTCGTGACACGTGCACGTTGCAGAGCTCGGATTGTTTGCGTCGGTGCAGAGCGCGAAGATGAACGGCGGGGTGTCCTCGCTTTCCTTCGAGAAGCCGCCGACAAAGCCGAACGCGATCTTGATGTCCTCGCTCGGGCCATCGTCGGTGCGCGTCAGCTCGATGGCGAAGCTGTCGTAGCCGCTCGCCGAAAACGCAGCGCCGCGCGCGAAGGCCTTGAGCGTGGCGAATTGGTTGTCGGTGTTGCTGAAGTCCAGGGCGATCGCGTTCTGATGCAGCTCCACCCAGGCGTCGGTCTTCGTGTTGCGGCGCCATCCCTGCACCGTGTATTCGCCGACGAGCGGTGAGGTCGCGTCGCCGATGCCACGCCAGAAGAGCTCCTGACGGGTTCCCTCGTCAGGCCACTTCGCGTCGAAGTAGAAGACCTGCTTGCTGTTCTTCACGGCCGAACCGCACTCGCCACCGACGGCCGCGCCCATCTCGGCGAAGTCGAGCCTCACCTTCTTGTACCTGACGAGCTCGCCGGCCGCGTTGGTGAAGGCTTCGATCTGACCGGCGTAGAGCGCATTGGCGAGCGTCGCGGCCTCGTCGAAGAAGTAGTTGCTGATGTTCTTGAGCTGTTTGGGCGACGCATCACCCGGCGTGAAGGTCGTGCAGAGCTGCGGGAAGGCTTCGCCGTTGAGGATGTCCTTGGTCACGCCGTACTTCACGGGGGCGTAGCCCGAGCCCATCGGGCCCCGGAAGCAGGTCGGCGCGCCGTCGGTGTCGATGAGCTCGGCCTCGAAGGCGACGTAGCCATAGGTCTGGCCCGGGCCTGGCAGCTGGCCGTTGACGAACTTGGGCGGCGAGACGTCGGTCGACGAGCTGGCGGTGATCGCGGTCGTGACGGTGCAGTCCTTCAGGCCTTGGTCGCGCAGATCGTCGATGTTGATCGCGACGTTCCACCAGCCCTTGTTGCAGGAGCCGTCCGCGCCATCGCACTGGAGGTCCTCCTTGCCCCAGTAGAGGGCGTAGCAGAGGGTCTTGGTGCCGGCGTTTGCGCCGCCTGTGAAGGCCGAGACTTGCGTGATGGGGCGAGCCTGCCCGTTGGCAATGACGTAGTTCGCGAAGGTCAGCGTGGCGACGTTGCCTTCGAAGGAGGCGTTGCCAGCGGCGCCGGGAACAGCCGCTTCGGCGGCCCAGATGACACTCCCATTGCCTCCGCTGTCGACGTCGCTCTGGTAGACGTAGCGCGCAATGTATTGTCGGCCGCTCCCCGCGGTATCGGTGAACGTCACGCCGGTGAGGTCCTCGTCGCCGACGAGGTCGCCCACGATCTTGATCCCACCCCAAGCCGTTGTCGCGGCTGCGGAGGCGATCGCGCAGTCCTGGTTGCCCTGCTCGCCCGGGGTGCTCTCGGTCGCGCCGCCGGTCGGGTCGAGGTTGAAGGTGACGCCGCCATCGCAGCTCACCTGGAGCGGCGCCATCCACATCTCCGTGTTCGCGTCGTCGGTGCCGGCGCTGCAGGCCGAGGCGATGACGGCGGTCTCGACGCGGCCTTCGCCCTCCTCGTCACCGAAGAGGAGCTTGATCGGCTCGACGCCGTCGTCGCCGTCGTCGGTGCAGGTGTCGATCTTCATCGAGCAGAAGATGTCCTCGAAGTTCACGGCGATGTCGAAGAAGCCCTGGTCGGCGTCGCGCATCACGGTGAGGTTGAAGGTGACGCGGGTGTCCTCGTTCTCCTCGCACGGGAACTTCATCACCAGGGCCTTGTTGTACGGCGCCGGGTTGACGAAGTCGGGGTCGAGGTCGTCCGAGCCCGGGCTCGTCGTGAAGGCCGAGTTCTGGTCGTCGAGCAGGTTGTCCGTGCCGGAGAACGCGCCGGCACCGTCGTAGCTGCCGTTGCCGTCGCCGACGTTCACGCGGTTGAGCGCGAGCGCGACCCAGTTGTCCGAGCTGGAGGCGTCGCAGGGGCCGACGTAGCTGATGTCGCCGCCCGCGCCGTTGCCGAACTGGTTCGAGGTGACGTCCTGCTGGTGCCAGACGAGTCCGGTCGTCTTCACCGCGTCGCCGGCGACGTCGAAGATGTTCGTATAGGGCGTCGGATCCTGGTTGTAGACGGCGAGCGCGTAGCTCACACCGAGGGTGCCCGGCAGGGTCAAGGGCGCGACGTCGATCGCGACCTGGGGACCGCTCGGGCCGTGATCTCCCTCGGCACAGGCGGCGATGGGCGCCAGCGCGCTCACCGCAAGAAGGCGTAGATAATAGGCTTTCATGACTTCTCCTCGAAGGGGGGGTGCTCGAACGGCTCGTTCTTCCGTGCGCCCACCCGAGCGCTTGGCCTCGCTCGCTCCGCAGGCGCGGGCGAGGCAGGTGACGGGATCCGAGACGGTGGTGCGGCGGACGATCGCCCGTCGCTGCACGTAGCTAGCGCCCCGGGACGGTCGACCCACAACCTAGAGTTGCTTCGAGATCGGGGCCGCTCGCGGCGGGGTGTGCTCCAAGATCTTCGAAGGCTTCCAAGGGCGCGTCATACAACGTTCACACGTCCTTCCATGGAATGACGTGGAGGGTCGTTCGCGGGCGGCCACGAGGGCCGCCCCTACGTCGTGGATCTCGTCATGGCCGCGCTCAGGGGTCGGTGAGCACGACGGGGATCGCGGGGTCGAGCAGGTAGCCCTCGCCGTCGTTGAGCAGCAGCCCCTCGAGCCCGATCTTGCGCAGATCGGCGATCGCCACGTAGACGCGGTTGGCGCGGTAGGGTGGCGCGATGCGCTCGCCCGGCCAGGCGAGCTCGAAGAGCTCCTCGACGCCGACGCTGGGCGCGCCCGCGACCCGCCGCTCGGCGAGCGCGGCGAGGATCCGGCGCGCCGGTCCGCGCCGGCCGAGCTCGACCGCGAGCCCGTCGGGCGTGACGAAGCGGTGGCCGCCGCGCGCGATCGCCAGGACCGCCACCACGGGCGTGCTCACTTCGGCGCCGAGCAGGCGCAGGGCGACGCGCAGCATGGTGGCGCCGCGGCGCGGCAGGCGCGCGGTCTCGCTCAGCGCGGGGCGCGCGAGCTCGCGGGCGCGCTCGCCCAGGCGAGCCGGATCCGGGGGCGCGACGCCGAGCTCGGCCAGGCGGATGAGCGTGGTGGCCGCCGGCTCGGGGCCGGGCTCGCGCTCGTGGGCGAGCACCATGCGGCCGACGCGATGCTGCGCCGTGACCATGTCGCCCAGGCGCGCGGCGAGGAACGCCGAGCCGAGCATCAGGAGGCTCCACATCAGCGGGTCGGGCCAGGCGTGCTCCCAGGCCGCCAGCGCCTCGTCGTAGGCGCGGCGTGCGTCCTCGAGCGCGCCGTCGAGGTGCGCGATCAGCGCGAGGTGACCGTGCGCGACCGCCTCGAGCCGCCCGACGCCGAGGCGCGAGTCGACGCTGACCGCCTCGGTGAAGTAGGCGCGCGCGTCGTCGTGCCGGCCGCGCTCGAAGGCGGCGATCCCGAGGTTGATCAAGGTGACCGTCTCGAGCAGCGGGTCGGCGAGCTCGCGAGCCCAGGCGAGCGCCGCGCGGTAGTTGCCGATCGCGTCGAGGCCGAGGTGGGCGCGCAGCGCGCCGAGGTTCAAGAGCGCCAGCGCGAGGCGGCGCCGATGACCGCTCTCGCGGGCGCTCTCGAGGACCCGCTCGTAGAGCGCGATCGCCTCCTCGACGTGGCCGGCGTTTTCGTGCGCGCGGGCGAGGCGCATGCGCGCGTCCAGCGCGGCCGCCGGCTCGTCGGAGGCGTCCAGGGCCGAGCAGGCGCGCTCGAGCTCTTCGATCAGGACGTCGCTGCGACCATAGAAGTGCGAGGCGCCGAGCGAGCGCACGAGCAGCGCCTCGCGCAGCGGGTCGCCGTCGCGCTCGGCGCGCAGGTCCTCGAGCGCGTGCTCGAGCAGCGTGCTCGCCTCGGCGCCGCGCCCATGCAGGTAGAGCGCCTCGGCGACGATGGCGCGCACGGAGGTCGCGAGCGCGGTGGGCACGCGCTCGGCGTGCACGAGCGCCTGTTCGCAGAGCGGCAAGGCGCGCTCGAGCGTGGCGCGCGATCGCATGGCCGGCTGCAGGGCGATGAGCAGCTCGAACGCGCGGGTGAGGCTCGCGTCGCTGAGCACCGCGGGGTCGAGCGACCAGGCCACCGCCTGCAGCAGGTCGGGCGCGAGCTTTTCCGGCGAGGTCGTGGCGAGCTCGGCCGCGACCCAGCGCGCGTGACGCTCGGCGATCGCCGTGAGGCGTGACGGATCCCTGGCGAGCAGCTCGCGGGAGAACGCGCGCTCGTTGCCGGCCAGGTGCAAGGCGAAGTTGCGCCCGGGTCCCGGGCTCGGCAGCGCGGTGACGAGCGACTTGCGCACCAGGGCGTCGAGCAGATCGATGGCGCTCGAGGCGCCTTCGGGACGCGAGATCACGCGCTCGGCGGCGGCGAGACCGAAGGGACCTTCGAAGATCGACAGCTCGAGGAGCGCGAGGCGCTCCGGTGCGCTGAGCAGGTCGACCGAGCGCGCGATGGCGGCGTGAAGGGATCGCTGCTCGTGGGTCGCGCTGGCGAGGAGCTCGAAGCGCCGCCCGGGACGATCGATGCGCTCGAGGAGCTGGCAGGGCGTCATCAGGTTGAGGCGCGTGGCGGCGAGCTCGAGGGCGAGCGGGTTGCCGTCGAGCGCGAGCGCGAGCGTGGTGAGCTTCTCACAGCGTGGATGGGCGCGGCCGCATGCGCGCTCGGGAGAGAAGCCGAGGGCGAGGCCGCGCTCGAGCAGGAGCTGCACCGCCTCGCTCGGCGCGCCGTCGCGATCGGTGAGCCCGAGCGGGCCGAGCGTGACGGACCACTCCGCGGTGAGCGCGAGGCGCTCGCGTGTCGTGACGAGCACGTGCATGGAGGCGGCGAGCGCGCCGACGATCGGGCGCAGCACGGCGATCAGGTGCTCGCCGTGCTCGAGCAACAGGAGGCGCGCGGCGCCCTCGCGCCCGAGCGTTTCGAGCGCGGCCTCGAAGGCCGCGGCGTCTCCGGTCGCGCCGGCGAGGCCGAGCCCACGCCCGAGCGCCGCGAAGAGCGGCGGACCCGCGCCGACGGAGCGCAGATCGACGCGCGCGATCCCACCTGGCCAGCGCCCGGCCGCGCTCGCCTCGAGGGCGTAGCGCGCCGCGAGCCGGCTCTTGCCGATCCCGGCCGCGCCGGTGATCGTCACGACGCGCGCGCTGCCGCCGAAGAGCTCGTGCAGACGGGCGAGCTCCGACGCGCGGCCGACGAAGGTGGTCGCCTCGGCTCGGAGCTGTTGGGGGGACAAGGACACGGAGGGCTCCAGCGGCGCGGACGGGACGCTGCCGTCGACCATAACCCCGCCGCCTCCGTTTCTCATCGCATGATTTCGCGCAACGACCGCCGCGGGTTACACGATCGTAGCGGGGTGGGCCACACCGGGGGCCGCATCACAACATCTCGAGCTCCGCCGAGACCGCCTGGGCCCAGTCGACCCGCAGGGGGTTGTTGTGGATGTCTTCGCTGTCGTCCCAGACGTAGCTCTTGAGGTGGCCGTCCTTGACGAACTGCTCGAGCGCGTTGTGCGCGCTCACCCACGCGCGCGCGTTGCCCTCGGGCGCCATCGCGAAGACCACGGTGTACGACTTGGGCGCCTGGACCGTGCCGTTGGCCGAGACCGCGAGCTTGACCTTGATCTCGGCCTTGCCGCCGGGCAGCGAGCGCGCACCGGTGACCGAGATCGACTCGAGCCCGTCGAGCTGCTTGCGCTTCTCGCCGGTCGTGCCCTTGCAGATCTGCTCGTCGCGCAGCGCCATCGCGCCCTTCATGATGAACTTGGCGGACAGATCGCTGTACATCTTGTCGATCACCGCGGGCGTGAGCTTGCCCGCGAGGTGGCCCGCCGCCATGAACGACTCGAAGAGCTGGTCGCCGCTGTCGAAGTCGTCGGCGCGCTTCTTGAACTTCACCGTGACCTTCTCGGTCAGGACCGGGTTGCGGTCCTTGTCGGTGTAGTAGCACATCAGATCGGCCTCGGCCTTGGTGCCGCCGAGCAGGCGCACCTCGGTGATGTCGAAGCTGAAGTTCTTGGCCTTGGCGGGCTTCTTCTCCGCCGCCGGCTTGAGCGCGTTCTCCTGCTCCTCGAAGCTCGGCTGCTTGTTCGGATCGGTCGTCGCCTTCTTCTTGCTCGGCGCGGCCGGCTCCTTGCTCGTGCTCGCGCTCGACGCGCGCTTTTGTACGGTCGACGCAACGACCTTGTCCGGTAACATCGGCGCTCCTCTGGCATGCCCGCAATGGCTCGCGGGGACCGACCGTGCGGACAGAGATACGCCAACGAGCGAGCGCGCGGTGCTGAGAGGTTCTTCGACTTTCTACCGAGTCAGCCTAAGGCGATCAAAGGCGCATGGGAAGACGCCGAGCACCGCCTGGGTGCGACGTCGCATCAGAACACGTACGAGAAGCCGACGTTCCAGCCGAGATCGAGCTCGAAGACGCTGACGTCGATGACCTCGTCGTCGCTCGTGCGCTTGCCGAAGCTCGCGCGCAGGTTGAACTTGGCCGAGGTGTAGTAGACGAGGCCGAGCTGGGCGCGCACCACGCCACCGACGGTGGTGGCCGAGCGCTCGAGCGCGCTGCCCTCGATCGGCACGTCGGCCGAGGTCCAGAAGCCGCCGAGCCCGAGGCCGGGCTTGACGAACACGCCGCGCCCGACGCGCAGGAGGTAGTCGGCGTGGAGCGTGCCGAGCACGCCGAGCTCGGTCGCCGACACCGAGGTCGTCTGCGCGCCGAGTGGCGGCGAGCAGGGTGCGCTGGGTCCAGGTGTTCACGATGAGCTCCCTTTGGCTGGGCGGGCAGGCGGCACGCCCCTCCGCGGAGCGCATCGGTCCAGCCCGCGTCCATGTCGCATCAGGAATGGCGGCGAGCTCAAGGCGTGTAGAGAATCGAGCTCGCGAGCGAAACGCGCGCGGGCGAGGAGCAAGCGCCGGGAGGGAGGAGGCGTACTCGAGTACCCGGGGACTGGCGTCCCCGAGCCCCGCGCTGAGCAAGCGCAGCGACGAAGCACCCGCGCGTTGCAGCCGCGAGCTCAGCGGCAGAGGGCGAGCCAGACGTCATGCTCCGCCTTGCGCGCGCGGAGCACGGCGAGCTGCGCCTCGAGGAAGGCCTTCGACCAGACCTCGAGGCGGTCGAGGTCGACGAAGTCGGGGTTCTTCTTGTTCTCGACGTGGCCCCATCCGCTGCCGAGGTGCTTGGAGACGCGGCTGGTGGCGCGGTGGCCGCCCTGGCTCGTCTCGCGGGTGACCGGGCGGCGCTCGCGCACCCAGGCGCCATCCCTGCACACCTCGTGGGTCTCGCAGGCGACCTGGACCTTGGTCGTCACGACGAAGAGCTCGGCCTTGATCTCGTTGGCGCGACCGGTGAGCGGGGAGTCGGCGAGGCGCGCGATGATCTCGCCGCCCTTCTTCAGGTAGTCGATGACGAAGCCGACGGCGAGGCCGCTCTTGCCGGCGGCCGGTGGCAGGAGATCGACGACGAGGTCGACGATGACCGTGCCGGCCTTCCAGAAGGCGGCCATGCCCTTGGCGGCGGCGACCCCGGCGTCGTTGTCCTTGGCGACGGCGAAGAGCATCTCGGCGTCGTCGCTCGCGTACTCGAAGGTACGCGCGTCGGTCGAGACGAGGCGCGCCTCGCCGGCCTTGCACGACTCGGTATCGGGTGGCGCGCCGACGAGGCGCAGCGAGCGCGCCATGGCGAGCGCGGCACCGAGCAGCTTCGGGGTCGCAGGATCCTTGGACTCGAGCGTGGCGGTGACCGCGAGCTTGAAGTGGGTCTCGTCGTGAACGAAGTAGAAGTAGTAGCTCGCGCTGACCGCGTCGCCGCGCGTCAGGTGGCTGTGCCCGCGCCTGACGTGGCTGATGAAGCAGCCCTCGAGGCCGTCGAAGGTGACGCGCTCGTGCACGAGGCGCGCGCTGCGGCTGACACAGGTGACCCGCGGATCCTGGTCGAGCTGGTTGAGCGCGACCCCGACGAGCACGTTCTTGATCGGCACCCCGGCGGCCTTGCGCAGCTCGGGGGTGAGGGGCCTGCGCGCGGTCTCGAGGGCCTCGCGCACCTCGAGCGCGGGCTCGAAGAGCGTCGGCACGGAGACGGCGAAGGTGTGCTCGACCATGCGCAGCTCCACCTCGACGCTGGGACCGGTGTAGGGCACCGGCACCGTCGGATCGGCGCTCGGCCGGGGCGCGGGCTCGTCGGGGGGCGGAGCGGGCGCGGGTGTACCCGGCGCGGGTGGGATCGGCACGCCGTGTTCCTTCATCTCGTCTTCGAGGGCGGCGATCTCCTGGTCGAGGCGCGCGCGGGTGGCGGCGCTCCTGGTGGTGGCGCGCGCGAGAG
>WYBB01000086.1 GCA_011526585.1 Deltaproteobacteria bacterium | reverse complement strand
TACTCGCAGCTCATCCGCGACCGCCTGGCCGA
This sequence comes from Deltaproteobacteria bacterium, assembly GCA_011526585.1. Taxonomy (GTDB): domain Bacteria; phylum Myxococcota_A; class UBA9042; order PHBI01; family PHBI01; genus WYBB01. The sequence continues at coordinate 36,239 of WYBB01000086.1, read as the reverse complement.
CCTCGACAAGTGCACCTGGACCCTCTACATGATGGTCAACTGGATGGCGACCGACTATGCGGGGCACTGGTCGGCGCGCTTCGACCCGACGCAGGTCCTGGTCGACGCGGCCGGCAAGGGCACGCTGCGCCTCTTCGCGACGAAGGCGCCGGTCGAGGCGTCCTGCATCTTCGGCGGCACGGGCGGCAGCCCGAACTGTCAGATCCACGGCTTCGCGCCGGGCGTGCTCGTCCAGGGCGTGAGCTACTGGGTCGATCCCGACCCGCGCTGGCCGGGCGTCTACTACGCGCCCGTCAACGGCGGCTGCCCGCACGGCGGTACCTTCAGCGGCGTCAACTGCACGGTCTACGGCTTCCCGCCCAACGTGCTCGAGAAGAGCGACGTCAGCTACTGGGTCGACGCCGACCCGCGCTGGCCCGGCGTGTACTACGCCAACCGCACCTACGCCTGCCGCGACAACATCGATTACGCGCCGACGCTCGGCTTCCGGAACCTGACCTGCCCGATCCTCAACGGCGGGCTGATGAGCTACCCGCCCAACCACAACCTCTACACCGATCCCGCCGGCTTCGAGCACGAGGGCGGCGTCGCGCAGCTGCGCGGGCGCTTCGAGGCCAAGGCGAAGATCCCCAAGGGGCAGGGGGCGTTCCCGGCGACCTGGCTCATGCCGCTCGAAGGCGGCTGGCCTTACGACGGCGGCGAGATCGACGTCATGGAGGCGCGCGACAACGCCGACGAGGTCTACCAGACCTTCCACTCGGGGCGTTGCTATCTCGCCTCGAGCGGACAGGAGATCGACGCCGAGGGCTCGGCCGACTGCACCGCCAAGGGCGGCGTCTCGACCCACATGTCCAAGGGCTTCACCACCCGCGAGCGCCAGGCCGCGGAGTTCTGGACGCGCCACCACCTCTTCGCGGTCGAGTGGACCGACGAGGGCGGCGGGCGCCTCGACTACTACATCAACAACGTGAAGATCGGGACGATCACGGTCGGCACCCACGCGACGCTGACCGAGGGCGCGCCCTCGCACCTGGCGCCATACTCGGCGGAGAACTTCCCGAAGAGCCCGTTCTACTGGATCCTCAACCACTCCACCTGGGTCGCGCCGGACAAGCAGGCCAACTTCGCGCAGCAGGTCTTCGAGATCGACTACGTGCGCAACTACGTCGCCTGCGGCACCTCGCACGCCGAATTCTGCCCCGACGGCGGTCTCTTCCGGGAGAACGTCGGCTGCGACAGGGGCGACGGCTCGCGCCCGTACCCGAGCCCGTGCCAGCCGGCGGTGCGCGAGTGCGTCAACGGTGGCAGCGCCGCCGGGTCACGCTGCCGCGTCTGGGACTTCAACGCCGGCGTGCTGGTGCCGGGCGTCGCCTACTGGGCCGACGCCGATCCGCGTTGGCCGGGCGTGTACTACGCCAAGATCAACGGCGGCTGCCCGCACGGTGGCTCGGGATCGGTCAACTGCCAGCTCGTCGCGCTGCCCGACGACGTGCTCGAGGTCGGCGTGAGCTACACGGTCGACGCGGCGATGCCGGGGATCTACTACACGCCCGACTTCCGCTGAGTCCGCGGCTGCGACATGCGGGTGCGGCTTCACTCGGTTGCTCCTGCGGCGACCGTAGGGTCGCCTCGTCGCGCCCTCGTTCGTTCTTTGCACGCGCGGGTCGGGCGCTAGAATGCGCCGCCGAGGGTGACGGTCGCGCCGCCCGGGCTCACCGAGAGGTCGAAGCGCGGCTTGAGCTCACCGTTGTATCTGCGCACCGCGTCGACCTTGCCGTCGAAGTCGAGCGGGTCGGGATCGATCGTCAGCGCGTAGACGAGGCCGATGGCGCCGAGGCCGCCGACGACCGCGCCGCTCACCCCGAGCGCGCCGATGTCCAGGGTCGGGATCCCGCCGTCGTCGAAGACGTCCTGCATGAAGAGGATCGTGCCGACGAAGATCGCGCCGCCCGAGACGAGCGTCCAGATGGTGCGCGATTCGCTCGCGTCGTCGTAGCGCGTGACCAGGTCGTCGCGGCCCATGGCGAGGTAGAGGTCGCGTGGCTCGGCGAGGCGGGTGCCGTCCTTGGCGAAGCCTCCCTCGAAGGTGAAGGACGCCTCGTCGCGGGTCTCGACGATGCGACCCGCGACGACGGGTGAGATCCGCTGGCGCAGGTACTCGGCGGCGGGGTCGCGGGCGCCGTCGACGACGTACGGCGCCTGCCCGCGCGCGACGTGGAAGCCGCCGATGAGCGCGCCGAGCGGGGCGTAGACGTTGACGACCGCGGTGGGCGGGCCGCCGTCTTCGCTCGCCGGGACGAGGCGCAGGATCCACACCGCCTCGACGACGCGCGCGGCGCGCTCGAGCTCGAGGATCTCGCGGTCGCCGAGCGCTTCGTCGTGCTCGCGCACGAGGTCGAAGTCGACGGCGGTCCAGCGCCCGGCGGACTTGAGCGCCGCGCCGAGCGCCTCGCGCGCGTCGTCGAGCGCGGGCGAGGGGGCGCCGGCGGCGACGAGGGTGACGCGGGTGCGGCCGGGGATCGCCAGGGTCTCGAGCGCGCGCGGGTCGAAGGAGGTGGCCCAGGTGCCGGCGTGCGCGGGCGCCGCCATGGCGACGAGCACGAGGGCCGACCAGAGCGTGAGTCGGCGTTGCAGGTTCTTCGGAATCATCATCGCCACCGTGCGCTTCCGGTCTTGCGGACAAGGGCGGGCGCTCCGCCCAGGTCGCGCCTCTTATGCCAATCGCCGGTGGCTTGCCAGCGTCTTGACGCAGGGGGTCGGGCGGGTGAGGTTGCCGATCTCCTGTGGCGGTCCTGGAACGAGGTGATGCGGGATGTCGAATCAGATGAAACGGTCGGCGTGGGCGCTGCTCGCGACGGTGGCGTGGGCCGCGCTCGGGGCGGGCGCGGCGTGGGCCGGCGCGCCCAAGGGCGAGCGGCAGAAGCTCGACAAGGGTTGCCAGGCGGGCAAGGCGGCCGACTGCATCGACCTCGCCTTCATGTGGGCCGAAGGCGACCGCGGGCCCGAGGACCAGGACAAGGCCCTGGCACTCTACCAGCGCGCCTGTGATCTGAAGGAGGCGCAGGGCTGCTTCGAGGCGGCGCGCTATCACCACGTCGGACAGTACGTGAAGCAGGACGCCAAGCGAGCGATCGCGCTCTACGACCAGGCGTGCGACATGGGCTACGTCGAGGGCTGCAAGTTCCTGGCGGGCGTGCACCGCGACGGCAAGCTCGTGGCGCAGGACCTCGCGCGCGTGCGCTTCGTGCTCGGCAAGGCGTGCAAGCTCGGCGATGGACACAGCTGTTACGAGCTCGGCGTGCTCTGGCAGGACGGCCAGGGCGGCGAGCTGAGCCTGGCCAAGGCGCGCGAGACCTTCGCCACCGGCTGCGATACGCAGGACGCGCGCTCGTGCCTGCAGGTCGCGGTGATGGCGCGCGACGGCATCGGCGGCAAAAAGGATCCGGCCACCTCGAAGCAGTACTTCGAGCGTGCCTGCAGCTACGGTGGTGAGCGCTTCTGCGGTCAGGAGGCGGGCACGCACGACACACGCACCACCGACGGCGGCAAGGAGGTCGACAACTCGCCGTGCACGGGCGCGAACTCGGCGCGCTGCATGGTGACGACGGCGCTGCGCTACTTCCCGTCGGGCGGGGTCGGAAAGCTCAAGCCTTCCGAGGACTTCTTCAAGAAGAAGTGCGACGGCGGGGATGGCGCCGGCTGCTACAAGCTCGCGCTGATCACGCACGCGGAGGACAAGACCGCGGCGCGCGCGCTCTACGACAAGGGTTGTCAGGCCGGCAGCAACGAGGCCTGCGTCAACCTCGGCTTCATGTACATCTCCGGCGAGGGCGGCCCCGAGGACCAGGACAAGGCGCGCCTGTTCTTCTTCGCGGCCTGCGACGCCGGCGACGCGATGGGCTGCCTGAACCAGGGGATCTACCTGTACAGCGTGACCGGCGTCGCCAAGGACGACAAGCTCGCGCTGGCGAAGTTCGAAAAGGCCTGCGAGGGCGGCGAGACGGTCGGCTGTTTCAACGCCGGGGTGATGTACAACCTCGGGATCGGCACCTCCAAGGATCCGGTGCGCGCGCAGGCGCGCTTCAAGTCCGCGTGCGCCGACGGCATGGAAGAGGCCTGCAAGGCGAAGCTCTGATCGCGCGCCGCGACCGCGACGTCACTCGCCAGGGTTGCGCAGCGCGATGCCGTGGTGCTCCAGCCAGCGGTAGACCTGCTTGCGGTCACGGCCGAGCGCGCGCGCGACCGCGGCCACGTTGTCGCCGTGCTCCTCGAGGAGCGTGACGAGCTCTTCGCGTGTCGGTCGCTGGCCGCGTCGGATCCGGGTCGTGAGCCCGGGTTGGGTGTCCTCGAGCGCGCTCTCGGCAGGGCGTGGCGTCGAGCGCGAGGGCGCGTGGGCGATGACCGCGCGCACGTCTTCGATCGGGTAGGGGGTGGTCGTCCTCAGCGCGAGGCGCGTCATGATCTGGCGGAGCTCGCGCACGTTGAAGGGGAAGGCGTGCAACAAGAGCGCCTCGGCGGCCTCGGGCTCGAAGAGGGGCGCGTCTTCGGCCGCGCCGGAAAAGGCCCGCGCCAGCCGAAGCACGTCCTCGCGCCGGTCGCGCAGCGGGGGCAATTCGACGACCCAGGTCGACAGCCGCGCGAAGAGATCGCCGCGGAAGTTGCCGTCGGCGACGCGCGCCGCCAGGTCGGCGTTGGTGGCGGCGACGACCTGCACGTCGACCTTCCTCGGGCGCGCCGCCCCGATCGGCGCGATCTCGCGCTGCTCGAGCGCGCGCAGGAGACGCGGCTGCACCTCGAGCGGGAGATCGCCGATCTCGTCGAGGAAGAGCGTGCCGCCCTCGGCCTCCAAGAACGCTCCACGGCGTCGCTCGACCGCGCCGGTGAAGGCGCCCTTCTCGTGGCCGAAGAGCGTGGCGGTCGCGGTCTCGCCGATCAGCGTCGCGCCATTGAGCGCGACGAACGCGCCGGTGCGCTTGCTCGCGCGGTGGACCAGGCGGGCGACGCCCTCCTTGCCGGCGCCGGTCTCGCCGAGCACCAGCACCGGCACGCCGCGCTCGCCGCCGGTCTTCGCGAGCTCCCATGCGGCGAGGATCGCCGGTGACTGTCCGATCAGATCCTCGGCGGGAGACTCCGCGAAGTGCGACTGCGCGACGCGCGTCGTGACGAAGATCGTCTGGCCTGCGCGCACGATGTCACCCTCGCCGAGCGCGGCGCTCTGGCAGCGCTCTGCGTTGACCCAGGTCCCGTTCTTCGAGTCGAGGTCCATCAGCCGGAGCTGGTCCTTGCCGCCGGCGGCGGGCACCAGCGCGAGGTGACGGCCGGACAGCCGCGGGTCGGCGATGGCGATGGCGGGTTCGCTCTCGTCCGCTTTTGGGGGGCCACCGCGGCCGATCACCAGCGGTGAGGTGACCGGGATCAAAAAGTCGACAATCTCGGGCGCCGGGCAGGCGACCACGCGCACGGCGAGCTCACGGCGGGCGGCGGAGGCCCGCATCCGGCCGACGTCGGTCTGTGTGCGCATGCCGACAGCTTACCAGCCTTCGGGGAAAATGGCTGCGCCGCGCATCTGCGGTGACGGGCTGCGCGACGCGCCCGCGTCCTGCCCGGGTGCTTGCCCAGCTCAGCTTCTGCCTCTCAGACATCCGACCTTTTCGATCCAGCGCGGCCAGGAGCAGGCACGCTACCTCGAGGCGGCCCTGACGGAGCTCGAGCGGCACGCGCTGCCCTGTACGTGATCGGTTCGCGAAGGGCCGTGGGGGCGCCGACTGCTCGTCGGTCAAAGTTGGGATCGTGACATGTGCGCGCGGCCCAGATATGAGCCAGACCATCGTTCGACACCGCCAGGAGATGTCATGCCGCAACTCGAGTCGAGTCGGGCCAGGGACCAGGGGCGCACTCATGAGGGACGCGGTCCGGGTGCGAGCGCGGACGCCGCCGGCGCGGTGAAGCAGCAGCTCGGTGGCAAGGGCCTCGCCGCGCAGGAGGCGGTGTTGGCGCCAATCCAGAAGAAGGGCACCGGCATCGTCCAGATGGCGCAGTACACGTCCCCGACCGATGCGGGCTGTGCGGCTGCCATGACGGCCGCCGGGATCACCGCATTCGGGCCGTACATCTGGGATGATACCAATGCCAAGGCGCCGATGTTCAAGCTCGACACGACCTACGCCGCCTGGACGATCGACGACTGCCTGAACAGCGCGCGCTACCAACCGGAGGATCCGACCAAGGTCGTCGCCGGCGAAAAGGGCAAGCAGTCGCTCATCGGCAACCGGCGCAAGGCCGCGCTCAAAGCCGTGTTCGGTGCCACGCAGGGCGTCGTGGACAAGATCATGGCGAGCAACGACGGCAAGTCGCCGCGCGCGCTGAAGTCGTTGGCCGAGGAGGACGGGCTGAGCGGCGGGCACACGACCGAGCGCCACGTCCTCGGAGTCGGGGTGATGACGGGCGCCGAGCAGGTCGCCCAGCGAGCCGCGTTCCATCGCGTGGGCGGCAAGCCGATGCCGCTCGACGAGTCGGGGCAGGCGTCGGTCTTCGGGGGTATGGGCGACGCGCAGGCGGCGACCCAGGCCGCCATCACCAACGAGCTGGCCGCGAACTGGGACACGCATCGCGTCTCCCTGGCGAAGAACACCCAGGTGAAGATCAACGTGGCGGCGCCCTCGCCGGTCGTCGCCTACACCAAGAGCGACGATCCCAAAGGGACCGCCTATCTCCCTGAGGACATTCCGAAGTACATGGGAGGCGCCGGCGACCGCGAGCTCTACGCAGGGCACTACACCGGTGCGGCGGACGCGGGCGACGCGCCGGACACGACCAAGACGCCGCTCACCGCGGGCGGCGCGGGCAACTGGGGGAAGGTCTATGTCATCGTCGACCCGAAGGCGAGTGCTGAGGGCGGGTGGGCCGTCTACACCAGCTACCCCAAGCCCTGAGCCTCCGATGCCGACGCACATCGACGCGAGCTTCGACCGCGACGGGCTCTGGGACGAGATCGTCGCCGACTCCGAGGCCCGCCTGGCCGACCCGCTCGGGTTCGTCGAAGAGGTGCTGGAGCGCCTGTTCCTCCACGAGCACGACGACGAGCGCGGGCTCGGACGCTGGCACGACGCGATGGACAACGGAATCTGGTGGGCCGATGACGCGCTTGCCTGCCTCGACAAGGTGCTGAGCGATCCGCCTCCCGACCTCGGCGCGCGGATCCGCGCGCATGCGGCGCCCGTCCTCGGCGACGGCGTCATCGCGACCGACGAGGCCCGCGTGGCGTGGCTCCGCGCCATGGTCGAGCGCATGCGCGCGGCGTTCGAGGTGAAGATCGCCGAGCTGCGCGAGGCGCTTCGGACCGCTCCCGCGGAAGCCGACTGACGCCCACCGCCCCGCGCTGATTGACGCGCGTGCGTGAGACCGGTAGTCAGCAGCGACGCCCATGTCCCCGATCGTTCCACAGCCTGCTGCGGCCATGGTGGCGTGATGCGACGCATCGCCATCTTCGCCCACTACGACGCCCAGGATCGGGTCCGTCCCTACATCGTGCACCACCTCCGCGCCCTGCGCGAGCTGTGCGACGAGATCGTCTTCGTCACCACCTCGCGCCCTCCGCCCGAGGAGCTCGCGCAGGTCACCCCGTGGTGCGCGCGCACCCTGCAGAAGGAGAATCTCGGCTACGACTTCGGCATGTGGCGGCTCGCGCTCGAGGAGGTCGCGCTCGAGCGCTGGGACGAGCTCGTGCTCACGAACTCGAGCGTCTTCGGTCCGCTGGTGCCGCTCGGGCGTGTGTTCGATCGCATGTCGGAGCGGCGTTGTGACGTCTGGGGCATGACCGACAACGTCGAGATCGCCTGGCACCTCCAGAGCTACTTCCTGGTCTTCCGCAAGCGCGTGCTCGACTCCGATGCGTTTCGGCTCTTCTGGTCGTCGGTGCTGCCCTACCGCGACAAGCGGCAGGTGATCCGCTCCTACGAGGTGGGCCTGTCGCGCTTCCTCATCGAACAGGGCTTCGTGCTCGAGGCGTTCGTACGCCTCGCCGTGGTGCGCGAGCTCCATCGCCTGCCGCTGCTCGAGGGGGTGCCGCTCCTGCGTCGCTTCGCGTTCCAGCGGGCGCCGCTGCGCGATCCCACCTTGGTCTTCGCCTCCGATCTCGTGCGAGAGGGCATGCCCTTCGTCAAGGTCGCGCTGTTGCGCGACAACCCCCTCGAACGCCCGCTCGAGCCGGTCCTCGAGGCGATCCGCCAGAGCGGCTTCGACCTCGGCCTCATCCCATTCGATCGACCGCTTCGCGAGGGCGAGCTCCTCCCCGAGCTTCAGCGGCCGGCGCGCCACCTCTGAAGGGTGAGGGTGGCGGGAGATCAGGGGCCGTCGTCGACGTCGTCGTTGCCCTTGCTCGGCTTCTTGGGCTTGCCGTCGGGGCCGAGGTCGCGCGGAGCGGGCTGGCCGGCGGCGCGCCAGGCGTCGACGGTCGCGCTGTCGACGACCGGCACCCAGCGCGGGCGCAGGATGGGGCTGCCCCAGCGTGTCTGCTCGCGCGGGGGGAGCTCGCCCTCGAAGTAGGCCTCGTCGTACTTGTAGATGTCGTCGTAGAAGACCGGCTTGCCGTCGGCGGCGAGATCGACGGTCATGTACTCCGTCACCAGGTTGATCGGGTTCTTGAGATCGAAGCCGCGCTGAAGCCTCTCGGCGGCGAAGGCGCGGTCGATCTCCTGCTCGGAGAAGCCGTCGCGTAGGAGCAGCCACTTCGCGAAGTCGATCGCCTCGTGCACGCGCATGCAGCCATGCGAGAAATCGCGGCGCTGCTTCTTGAAGAGGTGGCGCTTGTCGGTGTCGTGCAGGTAGATCGCGTTGGACTCCTCGAGCAGGAACTTCACCTTGCCGAGCACGTTGCCCTTGCCGGCGCCCTGGATGAAGACCTCGGTGCCGCTGCCGAGCTTGACCTTCTTGATGTTGCTCTTCTCGAGGTAGGCCTCGTCCTTCTCGATCGAGGTCTTGAGCTCGCCCTCCTCGACGCGCTTGGGCAGGATCCAGGTCGGGTTGGTGATCACCTCGTAGAGGCGGGTGCCGAAGATCTTGGTGCGGTTGATGTGGCCCTGCAGAAGCTTGACCTTGTCGTCGTCGAGGCGGTTGGTGCCGACGATGACCCGGTGCTCGCGGATCACCTGGCCGTTTTCGAAGACCTTGAGCAGGAAGGACGGGATGTTCACGCGGATGAAGTAGTCGCCCATGCGATCGAAGCGCGACTCGCGCATGCGCTGGAGCGCGAGCTCGATCTGCTTCACGCGCTGCTCGAGCGGGACGTTCATCGACTTCAGCGTCGCCTCGAGCACGTTTCCTTCGGGGGGCAGGTCGTGGTGCTCCTGATAGGCGACGACCGCCGCGACGGTGTCGCCCTCGAAGCGCCCGTCGATCGGTCCGTGGTAGTAGCCTTCGCAGGCGAGCCGCTCCTGGAGCTTCTCGACCTCCTTGCCGCGCGCGCCGGGGCGGAAGCGCCAGCCGGTCGGGAGCTTCGGGCAGCCGCCGGCGGCGGCGAGCGCGCGGTACTCGGCCAGCGCGAGCCGCATCGGGTGGTACTGCGGGTGCGGCGGGTCGAGCTGCGCCATGGCGGAGGCCGGGTCGGCGGCGGCGGCGACGCGCGCGAGGAACGCGAGCAGGTCCTTTCGCTCGCGCTGGTGGACCTTGTCGCGGTCGCGCAGGTCGAAGGGGCCGGCCTTGTGCAGGAAGCGCGAGTCCATCGCCAGATCGAGGAGCGCCTTGAAGAGGCGCACGTCGAGGTGCGCTCCGCCGTCGGCGGCGCCGGTCGGGTGGGTCTGGATGAGGGTCTCGAGCGCCTCGAGCTCGTAGGGGGCGGGGTCGATGGCGTGCTCGGGCAGGGCGCGCACGCGCTCGACGATCGCCTTGCCGAGCGGGGTCGGGCCGTTGGCGCGCGCGAAGCGGCCCGCGCCATAGGCCTGGTAGAACTCCTTGGCGAGCTGGCGGTCGGCCTTTTGCTTCTTGAAGACCTTCTCGATCGCCTCGTCGGCGCGCCGGGGATCGATCGGCGGCAGGAGCGTGTCGAGCGGTGGCACGACGACGGGAGCCTCGTCGACGGTCGGGGCGTCCTCGGGGCGCGCGGCGGCGACCGCCTCGGTCTCCTCCGCCTCGGCCTTCAGCGCCGCCTCGGTCTCCTCCGCCTCGGCCTTCAGCGCCGCCTCGGCGTCGAGCTCCTCGGGTGCGGCGCGCTCGAGCGGGACCTCGCGCCCGGGCAGCGCGGCGAGCGCGGGCTCGGTGGGCGAGGACTCGGTCGGCGTGGCGCCGTGGGCCGAGCTCGCGATGGGCGCGGCGGGGCTCGAGGCCTTGCCCGCGCTCCCGACGGCGAACGAGGCGCCGGCGCCGACCCCGAGGCCGGCGGTCGCCGCGACCGCCACCACCCACGTCGACACGGCCTTGCGACCACTCTTCTGCGCGCGATCCTCCATCCGGAGGTCGAACCATGTGCCCCGGCGATCGTCAAGTTTTCGCCGCGCGCGGCGGCCTCCGTCGCGGGTCCCGGCGCGATCGGCGGCAGGTGCTCACCGCGCCTGCAGCACCGCGCATGGCGTCTGGAGGACCTCAGGCCCCTCGCGGCCACGACGCGAACGTCTCGGCGAACGGCGTGAAGTTGTCGGGGCCGTAGCCAGCGGCGAAGACGGCGAAGACCACCTCGCGCAGGCCGCGCGTGTCCGCGGCGAGGGCTTCGCGGTAGAGGCGGGCGACCTCGCTGGCGGGGTTGCGGAACGCGCCGCAGCCGAAGGCGCCGAGGACCGCGTGTCGGACTCCGGCCTCGCGCAAGGTGTCGAGCTGCGCTTCGATTCGGCGCGCCATCCCTTCGCGATCGAAGGGTCGCCCGTCCCGCAGATCGTCCGCGGCGGCGCGGAGCTCGTAGAAGGGAAAGACCGCGTCATCGGGCAGGAGGTCGTACCCGAGGTCGGGGCGGGTGCGGACTTCGGGCCCGCGGAAGCATACGCGCGCCGACGCGACGTCGAGGTAGACGCGGCCATGCAGGCCACTGATGAGCGCCGACACGTCCGGCCGATATCGCTCGAGCTCGTGGTCGAGCTCGGCGGAGCTCAGTGACTCGTGGCAGTCCGTGCGGCGGAACATGTTCTCTTCCTGCGCCACCGTGCCCTCGACGTAGGCCCCGCCCGGCGTGAACGCGTTGGCCATGTTCAGGACGGCGAAGCAGCGACCGGCCTCGCGGGTCGCACGCGCGGCGGCCACGCCCCAGTCGTCCGGCACGACGGTCACGCGCAGTGTCGGGTCCTCGGGCCCCCGGGCGCTCGCCCAGCGCGCGAGGTTGTCGCGAGCGAGCGCATGCAGGCGCTCACGCCCGCCGTTGGCGAGCAGGGCGAGGGTCTCGCGCAGCACCTCGCGGCGGCGCGCGAGATCGGGTCGGTCGTACGGTGTCCCGCGGAATTCGGCCTCGGGCAGGAGACGGCGGCCTAGCATGGGACAACCGTCCGTCCGGCGGCCTCGACTGTCAACCCGCGCGGCTCGCCGGTGGAACGTCAGGCCATCGGCCCGGGGCCGCGCCGGGCGGCAGCCGGGGGCGCCTCCGTCGTGTGTCTCGCGGCGATCGTCGGCGGGTCGTCTTCACAGCGCCTGCAGCCCCTCGCGTGCCCGCACGTGGTCGCGATAGACCGAGAGGACCCAGCGGAAGGCGGCGGCGGCTTCGTCCTTCTTGCCCTGCAGCGCGAGCGACCAGCCGAGCCCGAGGCGCATCTCGATGTCGCTCGGATAGTCGGCGAGCACCGCGCGGTAGCGTGCCTCGGCGAGGGCGTGGCGACCTTGCGAGTATGCGATCCACGCGAGGCGGCTGCGGATGGTGTAGTCGCGCGGGGCGAGCGCGCCGAGCGTCTGGCCGAGGCGCTCGGCTTCGCTCCAGCGCGAGGCCGCCATGAGCGGCAACATCTCGCCGAGGCGCGGCTCGAGCGCGTCGGGTGCGAGCTCCTGAGCGCGGCGATACATGCGCAGCGCGTCGTCGTGGCGGGCTTGCAGGTAGTAGAGGTAGCCGGCGCGCAGCGTGGCGAAGTAGTGCGCGTCGTCGCGGCGCAGGATCGCCAGCACGTCATTGAGCGCGGCGGCGAGCTCGCCCTCGCTCTCGTGCGCGAACGAGTTGGCGAAGAGGGCCGGGATCGGATCGTCGTCGGCGTGGACCGTCCCGAAGGGGGCCGCGGCGAGCGCGCCCGCGAGCAGGACGAGCAAGGTCTTGAGGAGGTGCCGGATCGAAGAGGTCGTGCGTGGGCACATGGGGTCACTCCTGGCGCGTTCGCGCCGACGTTCACAGGGTGATGATGAGGCCGGCGAGCGCGCCGACGCGGTGGTCGATGAGAGAGGGGTCGCCGCGCAGGCGCTCGAGGGCGAGCCAGCGCGCCTCCAGCGTGAGCGCGAAGGCGTCGCCGAGTCGCAGGCCGCCGCCCAGCCGGGCGCCGGCGCGGTGGGTCTCGTCGCCGGTCCAGATCGACAGGCCGCCATCGTCGACCGTGTAGCGGCGCTCGCCGAAGAAGCCGCCGATGACGATCCAAGTGCTCGGGCTCGGCGTGAACGTGAAGGAGGCGTGCGCGGAGAGGAGCGTCACGGCGTCGACCCAGGTCAGCTCGGGGTGCAGCGTCACGGTGAGCACGTCGGGCCAGGTGAGCGCGAGGCCGGCCGCGCTGGTCGCGACGAGATCTCCGGCGCCGAAGCGCGTGCCGGCGAGGCCGAGGACGTGCGCGCCCAGGGCGAGGCGAGGGCGCGCGGCGCGTGCGAGCGCGAAGCAGTCCGCGACCCGGGGATCGTCGGGCAGGGCGCGCGCGGCTTCGGCGCAGAGCGCCTGGCCGGGATCGGGCTCGCCGAGGCGCACGAGCGTCAGCCCGAGGCCGAGCGCGACGAGCGGGTCGGCCGGGCTCGCGCTACGGGCGTGCTCGTAGTGGCGGCGCGCACGCGGGTAGTCGGCGGCGAGGTAGTAGGCGAGCGCGATGAAGCGATGGGCCCAGGCGTTGTCGGGCGCGAGCGCGAGCGCGCGCTCGCCGGCGGCGATGGCGGCGCGCGGTTCGGAGGCGCCGAGATGCGCGCGCATGAGCCCGATCCAGGCATCCTCGTTGTCGGGATCGCGCGTGGTCGCGTCCAGGTACGCGGCGCGGGCGTCCTGCCAACGCGCCTCGCCGAGCGCCAGCCAGCCGCGCTGCAAGGCCTCGCCCGGGTCGGAGGCGGTCGGCTGGCCGAGCGCGAAGAGCGCGGCGACGACGGCGTGCACGATCATGTGACGACCTCCGCGCGGAGCACCTCGCGACCGTCGGTCCACGCGCTGATCAGCGCGGGACCACCGGCGCGCCAGACCACCTCGATGCGCTGCGGTGGGGTGGCGGGGCTGAGCAGCACGCGCGACCAGTCGAGCTCGGTGGTCACCACGAGCCCGCGTGCGTCGACCGCGGCGCGTGAGCGGGTGCGGATGGCGCCGCGCTCGGTGAACGGACGCAAGAGCGCGTGCAGTGCGCGAACCGGAGCGCTGACCCAGGGCGCCGCCGGCAGCTGGTCGTCCCAGACGATCGCGCGCTCGGCGAGCTGGGGCACGCGCGGCGTGCCGAGGTGGAAGAGGCCGAGCAGGCTCCGCCGGCCGCAGGTGTCCGTCCACCACCGACCTCGGGGCGCGTGCTCGAAGTCGTAGGTCGTGAGGTAGCTCGGGTCGACGTGCAGGCCGAGGCGGGCGCCGACGTCGGCGACGAGCTCGCGCAGGCCGAGCGGGTCGACGCGGCTCGACCAACGCTCGCTGCGCGTCTGGCCGTCGGCGCCGGTGACGCGCCAGGTCAAGGCGGTGCCGGGCGGCAGGACGAGCACGCGACGCACGACCTCGTCGGGCACGAGCGCGCGCACGGTCACGCCGGCGGGCGGCATGCCGAAGGAGCGGTAGCGCTGCGCGTGATCGGGACCGTGCCCGTCGCTCTCGACGTAGTGGATGAGCTGGGCGGGGCGGGTGCGCGCGCCGATCTCGGCGGAGATCTGCGCCTGGAAGTGCAGGTGCGGCACGGGCGCCCGCCCCGACGCGCCGACGCGCCCGAGGAGCTGGCCGCGGATGACGTGGGCGCCTTCGCGCACGGCGACGCTGCCGCGCTGCAAGTGGCAGAGCGCGCTGTAGACGCTGGCGCCGTGCCAGAGGATGACGAGGTTGCCCCAGTTGTGCACGAGATCGACCTCGCCGACGGGGTTGTCGGGCAGGTCGTCGACGACGCGGACCACCGTGCCGTCGGCTGGCGCGACGACGGGCGCGCCCCAGGCGAGGAAGTCCTCGGGGCGGCGGCCGTCTCCGCCGAAGGTGCGGCCGTCGTCGCCGGCGACCTCGAAGTCCCAGGCGTGCGCCCAGGCGCCGCGGTGGGTGAGCGAGCCGCCGACCGCCTGCGTCACCACCCAGGGGCCGGAGACCGGGAGGAAGAAGAGGGGCAGGCGCGGGTCGGGGTAGCGGCGGGCGCCGAAGGCGGCGCGCGTGACGTTGTCTTCGGGGGTGCCGATGGGGCCGGCGACGCGGCGTAGCGCCGTGCTCGAGGTCGGGCGCACGCCGAGGGTGTGAAGCACGACGAGCGTGACGAGGATGAACGGGAACGCGAGTACCGGGAGGTCGAGCGGCGCGAGGAAGGCGAGGTGCGCGGCGGCGACGATGGCGGTCAGCGCGGAGGCGCCGGCCGCGAGGAGGAGGGCGGCCGCGCTCGGCACGACGAAGGCGCCTCCGAGCGCGATGGCGACGACGATGAAGTTGAACCCGACGTAGGCGGTCGTGAGATCGTCGGGGCGGCCGCCGAGCCCGAGGTAGACGGCGCTGCCGACGGCGAAGCCCAGCATGCTCGTGAGCGTCGCCCAACGGCTGGCGAGGAGGAGGCCGACGAAGACGAGGGCGCCCGCCGGCACGTTGAGCTGGAAGAAGATCGCGCCGAGCGCGCGCAGGTAGAGCTCGATCGGCTCGGGGAGGAGACCCTGCCCGAGGTGGCCGGCGTACACCGGCTCGAGGGTGAGCTCGATGGCGGAGAGGCGCGAGGCGGCGAGCAGGAGGAGCCAGGTCGCGGCGACGAAGGGCAGGCTCAGCGGTGGCAGCGCGACGGTCGGGCCCGCCAGCGCACGCGTGAGCACGCTGCCGAGCAGGACGACGACGAGGCCGCTGGCGGTGATGATGCCGACGAGCGGCCAGGTGAGCGCGTAGAGGTGACCGAGGGCGAGGCCGACGAGGAGGCCGTTGAAGCGATGCAGGAGGGCGTCGGCGGAGGCGGCGGAAGGGGTGACGAGCCTGGCCCATCCTTCGGCGGCGAAGAGGCCGAGGAGCCCGGCGAGTCCGTGCGCCGGCACGATGAAGGTCGCGACGAAGAAGAGCACACCCGCCGCGGGGCGTGGCGCGAAGAGCACGGCGGCGTAGCTTGCGGTGAGCGCGCCCAGGCCGGCGCCGAGGCGTGCGAAGGCGCCGGCCGACGTGCGCGAGCCGCTCGGCGCGGCTTCGCCAGGCTCAGCGTGCGTGACCGGGGGCGAGCCGATCCGGGAGCCGCTCGGGGCCCTTGAGGTCATCGAGCTCCTCTGCGCGTCGGATGAGATCGATCTGGCCGCCGTCGCCGATGAGGACCATCGCCGGGCGCAGCCGGATGAACTGGAGGCTCTGCGTGACGTTGTAGGCGCCGACCGGGCGGATCACCAGCGGGTCGCCGACCTCGAGCGGCGGCAGCAGGACCGAGGGGCGCACGACGTCGATGTTCATGCAGAGGGGGCCAAAGACGGTGGTGTCCTCGAACAGGCCGCCACGGTCGAGCGCGGGCAGGACCTCGTGGCGATACCAGAGCGAGGTGAAGAGCACGTTGAGGCCGGCGTCGATGACGATGGCGCGGGCGCCGCCGGGCAGGCGCTTGGAGGCGACGACGCGCGCGATGAGCGAGCCGGCGTCGTCGACCAGCGCGCGGCCGGTCTCGAGGATGAGCGTCGGCGCCTCGTCGGCGCGGAAGCCGGCGGCGAGCAGCGGGGTGGTGATCGCGTCGGCGTAGGCCTCGATCGGCGGCACCGTGTCGCTGGCGGGTGAGTACTGCGCGTGCAGCGTGGCGTGCGACGCGAAGCCGCCGCCGAGGTCGAGGTAGCGCGGCAGCCGGCCGGTGAGCTCGCGCGCGCGCTGGGCGAGCTCGACGAGCTTGGTGGCGGCGATCCCGTAGGCCTCGGGCGCGAGCATGTAGGTGCCGATGTGGGTGTGCAGCCCGCCGAGCTCGAGGTGCGGGGAGGCGGCGATGCGCCGCACGACGTCGAGCGCCTCGCCACCGTCGAGGTCGAAGCCGAAGCGCCCCCAGCGCGGGTAGGTGCCGGTGTCCATGTTGACGCGGATCGCGACCGGCACGGGGCGGCCGTGCTCGCACGCGATGCGCTCGAGGTCCCAGAGCTCGTCGTGATGATCGATGTGGATGTGCGCGCCTTCGGCGACGGCGGTGCGCAGGGACTCGGTCGGCTTGTAGGGACCGTTGAAGACGATCTGCTCGCCCGGCACGCCGAGGCGGCGCGCCATCGCGTACTCGACCTCGCTGACGACCTCGGCCCAGGCGCCTTCGTCATGGAAGATGCGGCAGACGGCGTCGAGGTGGTTCGTCTTGTAGGACCAGGCGAACTGCACCTTGGGCCAGCGCACGTTGAAGGTGCGTTGCACGTCGCGAAAGCGGCGGCGCAGCCGGCGCTCGCCGAAGACGAAGAGCGGCGTGCCGAAGCGCTCGACCAGGTCGGTGACCGGCACACCGTCGATGCGCGTGAGCGACCGGCGCGTCGGGCCGCGGCCGAACTTGTTCGCGAGGCCGCTCTGGTGGGCGACGATGGTCGGGGGCACGTAGGCCTGGCGCTCGCCTGCCGGCTCGGAGGCGGGCGCTGGGGGAGGGCTCATGGTCCGATCTCCTCGCGGTGGAGCTCGCCATACACGGCCAGGGCCTCGTAGTCGGCGAGCGTCGTGATCTGATCGAGGCTGTGGCGCAGGAACATGATCCCCGGCTCGGCGGGCGGCATCGGCGCGACCGCCTCGCCCAGCGCCAGCCGCACCACCGCCCACGGCAGGTTGCGGCCGGCGCCGACGCTCAGGTAGACCCACGCCGGGAAGCGCGGGTTGACCTCGATGAGCCAGGGGCGCCCGTCGCCGGCGGCGCGGATGTACTCGGCCTCGAACGGGCCGCGCCAGCGCAGGACGCGCACGAGCTCCGCGGTCAGGCGCTCGAGATCGGGCGCGTGCACGGTGACCCCACCCCAGGCCTTGCCCTTGTCGGTGAGCTGCATCTTGCGCATCGGCACGGCGCCGATGAGCCCGCCTTCGCCGTCGCCGACACCGACGACGTCGAACTCCTGGCCGGAGACGAAGGTCTGCAGGATCACCGGCAGCCCCCACTTCGAGGCGATGACGTCGTACCAGTGCGCGACCTCCGCCGGGTTGTGGGCGACGTAGGCATCGTAGAAGCGCCCCTTGACCAGCAGCGGGAAGCGCACCTCCTCGGCGAGCGCGGGGATGTGCGCGGGATCGGTCAGGACCGCGGCCGCCGGCACCGGGATCCCGTCACGGTTGAGCTCGTGCAGGCGCTCCTTGCCGCGCCGCTCGAGCGCGCTCTCGTCCGGCAGGAAGGTCTTGATGCCGAGCTCCCCCAGGCGCGCGCGGATCTTGAGGATCGTCGCGAGCTCGGCGTCGAGCGTCGGCACGAAGACGTCGATCGGCGTCCTGGCGTGGATCGCCTCGAGGCGCTCGAGGAAGACCTCCGCGCCCTGGGAGGGGTAGGGGATGAGGTAGACGTGGTCGGCGATCCCGTCCATGTAGTCGCCGGGATCGAGCGCGCCGTAGGCCAGGCCGATCGCGCGGCACTCCGGACACGCGGCGCGGATCGCGCGAATCACCGCGACGCCGGGCGCCGGGTTGTCGGTGGCGTTCATGCCCGTGACGGCGACGCTCAAGCGTTCGTGGGTCGGGGCGCTCATCGCTTCACCCTGGCGGTGAGCTCGTCGTCGTCGTCGCCGTCGTCGTTGCGCAGGAGCCCGAGGTCGTGGAGATCCTGCACGAAGCGCTCGAGGTCGCGCGCAGCCTGCGCCTCGTTCACGTCGTAGCGCCGACACAACGTCGCGGCGAGCGCTCCGGCGCGCACGCCCTGCATGAGTGCGCGCAGGGCGGTCACACCGGTCGGGCTCAGGCTGTAGGTCGCGCCGGTGCGCGTATCGAAGAGGAAGCCGCTCTCGGAGAGCGCGAGATGGTCGTACATGGGGACCTCGTCGTTTCGCCGTCGCGCACGCTTCGTCACGCAGCAATCGACGTGCCAGCTCGCGCGGTCGCTGCCGGGGCGTTGCGCTCCAGGTGCGCGCGCGATCGGTCGTGATCGCACAGCGCCGCGTGTGGCACCGCACGGGTGCGGCTTCCTCAGCGACCGCCGGGTCCGCCGCTCCTGCAGAGCCCGCTGGCGTTGCATTGCTCGTCGCCGCTCGCGCATGCGGGCAGACACCACGACGCCCCGTCGAGGATCGCGCACCCCGTCGCCTCGCCGCACAGCACACTGCCACATGGCGCGATGCACATGCCGTCGGTCCGTCCGGTCGCGCCATCCACGTCTTCGCTCGGCACACAGATCCCCGACGCACAATCCGCGGCCACCTCGCACGGCGCCCCGACCTCCGCGGGCACCACGACCTCGATCACGCAAGCCCCGCTTCCCTCGTCGCACGCGAAGCCCGCCGCGCACTCCCAGCCGAGCCGGCAGTCCGGCAGGCATGCGCCCGCCTCGGGGTGGCACACGTAGCCCGCCTCACAGCCCCCCGCCGTCTCGCACCCCAGCACGCACAGGAGATGCTCGCCCAGCCTGATGCACACGCCGCCCTCGGGACACGCCGCCTCGCCCGCGCAGCTCGCGCTGCACAGCCCGCCGACCCACCCGGTCGCCTCACCCGCCTCGTCGACCGCCTCCAGACACACCAGCGAGCCGCACTCCCCATCCTCGGCGCATCCCTGCCCGAAGCTCGCGCCCGGGCTCACCGGCAACCGACAGCGCCCGTCCTCCAGGTCGCACACCCGCTGCGCGCCGCACGCGAACCCGCGCCGACAATCCGGCACGCACGCGCCGTCACCGCACACGTAGCCCTCGCGGCACCCGGCTGGCGAGTCACAGGCGGGAACGCACAGCGCCTCCGCGTCGAATCGCACACACACGCCGCCACCCCCGCACGCGCCCCCGCCGTCGCACACGCTCACGCACATGCCGCCGGTCCAGCCGGTCTCGCCCGCTCCACTCCGCTCGGGCACACACAACCCGCTGCGACACTCCGCGCTCCACTCGCACGCCGCGCCGTCGGCGTGCAGCGCATCCCCCTCGGGCTCTGCCGCGCACGCGGCGAGCACACCCCCGCAGGCCCACAGCCATCGCCATCGCACCGCGCTCGATTCGTCGGTCGGTCCCGGCATGCGCCCTCCCGACCTGACACGCTCAGCATCGACCGTACCAGCCGGCCGCCGCCACCCCGCTCAGCCGCTCACTCGTGCATCGGCTCTTCGGGTAGCGGCTCCTCGGGCGCGCCCTCGCTCCCCGGCTCGGGCTCGAGATGCTCACCCTCGGCCGGCTCTCCCGGCAGCTCCTCGCCCGCCGGCTCTTCGACCGCCGGCTCCTCGGGTGGCTCCCCGCCCTCTTCCGCCGCCGGCTCCGGTTGGATCGGATCGAGCTGGATCTTCGGCCGCGGCCGCTCGAACCCGCCCGGACTCCCGCGCGTCATCCCGTTCGGCCGCGTGATCGGCGCCCGCCCCGGCCTCTCGAAGGTCGACGGGCTCGGCGCCGCCGGCAACGCTCGCGCTTTCGGCTCCGCGGGCGGCGTGCGCTGGCGTGCGACGTCCACCGGCTTGCTCGGCGTCGTGCCCGGTCGCACGTCGCTGCCGTTCGGCTCCTCGCCCTCCTCCTCGTCCCCGCCCGGCACGTCGACGTTGATCTTGCGCCCGCCGCCCGTGCCCACGCCGCCGGCCCCGACGCGCGTGCGCGGTCGCTCGAGCTGCGGCTTGAGCCGGCTCAGCGGCCCGACCAGCCCGATCCCGAACTGCCCGTCCTGCACGTACGCCTTGAGCGCGCCCATCGACAGCATCGTGCGCACGCCGATGTTGGGCTTGGTCATCTTGCTCGGATCCTTGCGGTCCTTCTCCTCGATCTCGAACCAGCTGTCGTCGATCTTCACGGCCAGGTGCACGTTGATGACCGCATCCTTGAGGCCCAGCCCGGGCTGCAGCGTAAGCGTCGCCTTCGGCGCCAGCGCGATCTGCACGTGCCCTCCCTCGGCCGAGAGCTCCTCGATCGCGATCACGTTGGCCCCCGCCCGCCGCGCCTTGGCTTCCGCCGGCGCGCCCGCGCCCGCCGCCGGCGCCCCGCCCGCCGCCGCACCTTCGGCCACGAGCTTGAGCCGCACCACCCCGAGCGACGTGTTCGTGAACGCCATGCGCACCGGCTCGCGGTTCATCACCGTGTCGATGATCGGCTGCACGATCTTCACGTCGCCCAGCTCGAGCTCGATCCCTCCCTCGATCTCGCTCCAGGCGATCGCCACGCGCCCCTCTGCGTCCGAGGTCGGCACCTGCAGATCGATCTGCCCGCCCACCGTCGCCAGCACGTCGAACCCGGTCAGCGTCTGGAACAGGCTCTCGCTGCCGAGCTCCACACCCGTCAGCTTCGCCGCCACCGCGAACGGCGCGCCCCGCTCCCAGCTCACGCGCGCCTCGCTCAGCTCACCGCCCTGCACCTTGCCTTCGATCTCCGCCTCGATCGCCCCACCGAGGAGCCCGAACAGGCTCCCCGAGACCGACAGCTCCTCGGCCTCCAGCAAGCGCGGCGGCCCGTCGACGTCCACCCCGCGCTCGGGCGTCTTCACCTTGATCGGCGGCAGGTCGATCTCCACCTTCGTCGCCGTGACCCCGCTCGGCAGGATCAACCCGTCGATGTCGAGGTCGGCGATCTCGACCCGCTCCGCCCCGAGCTTGTCCCGCAGCATCGAGCGCGCCAGCTCCCGCGCCTGGTCCGTCGGGAACGTCAGCCGCACGAAGATCAAGAGCGCCATCACGAAGAACGCGACGTAGCCCACGCCCCGCAGGATCTTCATCCACGTCTTGTTCATTGCTTTTCATCCTGCCAGTAGAACGTGGATACGACGATCTTGCCCGGCCCCGCACGCTCGGGGTCCAATCGGCTCCGCTCGAGGCGCACGTCGGTCACGAAGAGCAGGTCCTCGGACTCCTCGATCTTCTCGAGCAGCTCGTAGACCGTCACCAGCGGCACGTTCTCCTTCAGCGTGATCTCCTGATCCTTCTGATAGTACCCGGCCGTGCTCTGCTTCTTGCCGGTCGCCTTCTTCTTGGGTCCGACCGACTTCTCCTTGGGCGGCTTGAAGTCCATGAACTGCTCGAGGTCCTTCCGCCCGATCGGCCCGGTGCGCGGGTCGACCGCCTCGAAGGTGATCTTGTCGGCGATCGACGCCACCGCCGTCGCCAGGTTCAACTCCGCGTTGTTGAGCGCCTGCTGCCGCGTCGCGTCGAACCTCCGCGTCGCCTCGAGGTAGCTCGGCGTCGACGCATAGATCTGCTGCAGCGCGTCGTTCTCCGCCGCGATGTTCGCCTGCAGCGTGTCGATCCGCCCCTGCAGGAGCATGTTCACGATGAAGACCACGCCCAGCACCAGCGCCCCGCCCATCACCGAGACCAGGATCTTCTCGCGTTGCGACAGCCTCGAGAACGCCTGATTGATGCGCCCCATCGCTCACTCCTCCTCGGTCCGGTCCGCCGCCGCCGCCCCGTTGCCGCCACCGCGCGGCGCCTCCGCCCTCGGCGCGCTCGCCGCGAGGTCGCACTTCACCTCGATCTTGAGCTGGAAGTCGGTCCAGTTCGGGTGGTTGGGGTTCGTCGTCTTGCGCGTGTCCTGACGCTCGACCTTCTTGAAGCACGGGTAGTCCCTGAGCTTCGACGCGAAGCTCTCGACCGTCACGATGTCGAAGGCGCTGCCGGTCAGCGTCGCCTGCCCATTGTTGGCCGCCTTGAGATCCGCCGCGAAGGTGTTCAGCTCGACCTGGCGCTTCTCGGGCGGCGCCTTGGCCTCGCTCGCCCCATCCGCGTCAGGCGGCTTGGGCAGCCCGAGCTCGTCCTCCTCGAACTCGTCCTCGTCCTCGCCGCCGCCCGCCTCCGCCAGCGCGTTGCGCTCCGCCTCGTCGTTGAGCGCTCTCTGGATCCGCGTCACCTCGTAGAAGATCTTGAACGCCGTCATCGCCGGATAGACCTCGTCGGTCTCCGACCCCGGCGGCGAGGTCACCGTGTCGAGCACCAGCTCGAAGCGCGCCTTCGTCTCCATCGTGTGGTCGGGCTCCTCGCCGAGCACGGTCTTCTCGAACTCGTCCAGGCGCGTCGCGAGCTGCTGTTCCTGGTCTTCCAGCGTCGAGATCCGGATCGCCTTGCGCACGAAGAAGATCACCAGCAGCACCGCCAGGAACGCTGCGATCCACCCCGCGCGCGCCCGGATCGCCCCGAAGTCCGAGGCCGTCATCAGATCGCCGTGGCGCAGGTTGACGCGATGCGGATCCGAGTCGCGCACGTGCTCGAGCGCCAGCGCTGCCGCCGCCACCCCGACGCGACGCACGTCGTCCCCGGTCTCGCCCAGCGCCTCCCACAGCGGCCCCTTGAGCCGCAGCGGGATCACCGGCGCCCCCAGGAGCTGCTCGATCAGCGCGTCGATCCCCGGCAGCCGCGCCATGCCGCCGCACAGGATCACCCCGCCCAGCGCCGTCGCCTCGTGCGCTCCGGCCCGCGGGCGCGCGCTCATCGCCGCCACCGTCATCTTGAGCTCGCGCAGGATCGGCTCCAGCGCCTGCGCCGCCACCTTCAGCGTGCGCGCGTGCTCGGCCGGGCTCACCCCCTCGGGCGCGCGCCCGCCGAGGTCCAGCTCGTGGTGCTTGAGGTGCTCGGCGTCGGCGTACGCCAGCCCGAGCGCGCGCGCCAGCGCCTGCGTCACCTGGTGCCCGCCGCGTGCCAGCGCGCGCACCGCCTCGACCTTGCCGTTGCGCAAGAGGGTCACCTGCGTCGAGCGGTGCCCGAGGTCGACGATCGCCACCGGCGCGCCCTGGTCGGCGAGCTCCGACAGATCCAGGTGCGGCACCAGGTTGTCCATCGCCAGCGTCGCCAGCGTCACGTGCCGCGGCTGCGCCCCGCCCGCGCGCAGCTCGCCGAGCCACTGCTCGAACCACTGCTTGTCCGCCGCCGGGCACAGGAGGTGCGCGCCCTCGGCGTCCTTGGCGATGACGTGCCAGTCGTAGACCATCGTGTCGAGCGAGCGCGGCAGCAGGCTCTCCAGCTGGAACCCCAGCACCGGCGTCACGCGCTTTTCGTCCGCGAACGGCAGCGTCAGCTCGCGCATCAGCACCTGCACGCCCGGCACGCCGACGGTCAGCACGTCGACGTCGAGCCGCGCCAGGACCGCCCGCACCGCGCCCGCCAGCACCTCCGGCAGCGGCGCGCCGTGCGCGTCGACCGGCAGGTGGTGCTCGCGCAGCTCGACGAAGCTCACGCGACGGAGGCTCGACTCCATCACCATCGCCTTGATGGACCAGCTCCCGATGTCGAGCCCGATGATGCGTTGCACGATGCCCCTCTACTCGTAGTGATAGTGGACCAGCGCGCCGGTCGCCGTGTCGACCACGCTGACCATCTTGCGCTTGGTGTCGCCGAAGATCCCCTCGGCCTCGATGCGCACCATCTTCGTCTTCACCCCGAGCTGCTGGTTCACCACGCTCGCGGTGATCGGCAGCGGCAGGTTGGTGCCCATCGCCTGCGGGAACTGCTCGAAGAACTGGGTGAAGCGCGACATGCTCGTGAACGGCGTCGAGTAGACCTGCTTCTTCAGGTTGCGGCACGACTCGAGCGCGATGAGCGCGTCGTCGATCGGCGCGAGCCCGCTCGGCCCCGGGAAATAGCACACCGCGGCGCGCGCCATCTCGTCCTGGATCGACTGGCACAAGATCCCCTTGAGCACCGCCAGGTCCGCGTCGTTGACGTTGATCTTGTCGGTCGCGAAGACCGTGAGCTGATCCTGGATCCGGCAGTAGGCGTCCGACGACATGCCCTCGACGAGCTGCACCTCGCCGACGGTGTCCATCTTGGCGTTTTTCGCCTCGTAGCCGTGCTGCCCGTAGTCCGGCTCCGCCCCGCCGACCGCCGCGAAGTTGCCCTCGGCGTCGACGTCGCTCTTGGTGGTGTCGGCGTCGGTCCAGTCGATGATGTTGAGGATCAGATCGACGACCTCGTCCTCGGAGTCGAAGACGCCATCGCCCTGGGCCGTGCGGATCATCGGCTGCAGGAGCCCGCCGAGCTGCACGTAGAGCTGCGCCGCCTTGCGCTGCTGCTGCGCCGCCATCTGCTGCTGCAGCATCGCCGGATCGAGGCGCCCGCTCGGGTCGGTCGTCACCTCGGTTGCGGCGCGGTTCAGGTTCACGCGCGCGTCCTCGGCGCTCACCGTGCACTTGAAGGCCGGCACGCCCTCGATCCCGCTCGTCGCCCCGACCGCGCGCTCGTGCGAGAAGTCGAGCAGCGCCGTGCCGAAGAACTCGGCCTTGCCGCTGGCGAAGATGTTCACGAAGTCGCAGGCGCGCTGCCAGATCTCCAGCCGGGCCGCCGCGCTCTTGCCCATCAGCGACAAGAACTGCTGCATCTGCGGGAAGTTCTGCTTGGCGTTGACCGCCAGCAGCGCGATGCGCGTCGCGCTGCGCGCGTTGTAGTACGCGCGCGTCGAGGCCATCAGGTTGCCGGCCATGTAGGAGTTGGCGCTCAGGTTGTACGAGAACTGCGTCGAGAGCGCCGACAGGATCGCCACCACCACCAGCGCCATCAGCATCGCCACGCCGCGCTGCCGCCCGCTCGGCGCCCCGGCGCGACCCGTACGCACCGCGCCGGCGGTCGCGCGCGAAGCCAGGCGCAGGCACGCGACCAGGCTCGGGCTCTGGGCCCGCCCCGCCGTCTCGCCTCGTCCTCGCGCCTGTTCGTGCATGCCCACCCGTCTCCTCGTTCTCAGTACCAGAGCGGCTCCACCATCGTGATCTCGACCTGCGTCTCGAGCACGTGCTCGATGTTCTTGTCCTCGGGGTCCTCCAGGACCAGCCGCACCCGCACGCGCGACGGCAGGAAGAGCCCGTCCATCAGCTGCGCCTGCGCCTCGTCGATCACCTCGTCGGCGGCATCGGCCGCCACCACGCCGCCCACCCCGGTCGCCTCGTCGTCGCGCACGCCCTCGGCGGTCTCGCGCGCCGCCTGCACCTCCTTCAGGCGCAGGCGCATCTCCTGCGCGTCGTCGATCTCCACGTCCCAGTCGTCGGTCCAGTCCTCGCGGAACTTGTCGAAGTACTCGAGCTCCAGCTCCTTGACGCCCTCGACCAGCACCTCCTCGCGCCCGCCGCTGCCGGGGCGGTCGTCGATGTGGAACTTCACCCGTCGGATCAATGCCTTGACGCGATCTCCCTCGCGGCTGCGCACGGTGTCGACGCGGTACTCGACCTCGAGCTGATCGCTCTGGCGCGCGTTGCGCGTCAGCGGCTCGTGCGCCGCCGTCGTGAAGAGCACGCGGTCGGACTCGCCGATGAAGACCGTGCGCGTGCGCTTGTCCTCGCCCTGGTGCAGGCTGACGAAGGCCATCGTCAGCTCCTTGCGGATCCGATCGAGCGCCACGCGCCCGCCGTGATAGCGCGCCTGCAGATCGAGCACGCTCTCCTGCGTCGCGATGGTCGAGAACATGATGCCGCCGACCAGCATGCCGAGGATCCCCCAGACCGCCAGCGCCACCATGACCTCGATGAGCGTCATGCCGCGCTGTCGCCGCTGTCGCCGGCCGCCGCTCACGGTCCCTCCTCCTCGGCCTCGGGCACCGAGGTGATGAAGGTCTCGATCTCGAGCTGCGTGTTCGGGTCGCCCTTTTCGCCCCACCTGAGCCGCACCACCAGCTTGCGCGTGCTCGCCGCCGCCTGCTCGATGATCGTCGGGACGAACGACGAGATCATCATGGTGTTCTGGCACATGCGGTCGAGGTTGATGCCGCAGATCTGGTTGAAGCGCGGGTCGAGCAGCGCCTGGAACGCCATCAGCGCCTCGGGCAGCTCCATGCCGGTCGCCGCCAGGTTGGCCAGCGCCGTCGCCGGGTCGACCGGCATGTCGCCCTGCGGCCCGCCCGAGCAGAACGCGCTCATCAGCGGCGACTGGTTGACGTTCTCGGTCGCGTCCGCGCCGAGCGTGCCGAGGTTGTCGCTGCCGATCTCCAACATCAGGAGGTCGTACTCGCACTTGTAGCGGTCGAAGCCGCGCGGCACGTCGCAGCGTTTGCTCTCGACCTGGTTGGTCGGGAACCCGTCGAGCCGGTACTCCTCCTCCAGATCGAGCACCACCGACTCGACGAGCTGGCTCGCCGTCGTCAGGTCCAAGACCTCGATCGACTGCTGCGCGGTCCCGCCCGAGCTCGCCAGCACGCCCGTCAGGAGGAACGCCAGGATCCCCATCGCCGCCACGACCTCGATCAGCGAGAAGCCGCGCGCCGTCCGCCGCGCTGCCCGCACCGTGGGCTCGTCGGACGCCGTAGGCGCGGGCCTCGTGCCCGCCCGCCGTGGTCCCGGGAGCCTCACCGCACCTCCTCGGGCGTGAGCAGGTCGAAGTCACGCGGGTCGACCGGGCGCGAGTGGAAGGTGACGTTGCCGAGCGAGCGCAGCTCGATGGTGATCTCCGGCTCCCAGCCGGTCTCGGCGTCGGCGTCGCTGGCGCCGACCCAGACCAGCGCGCGCTCGGCCTGCCCGTTGGGGTAGAAGTAGATCGCCGCCCGCCCGCCGACCTGCGGCTCGGTGTGGTGCGCGGTCAGGATCGCCGTGACGTTGGTGTCCGGCTCGAAGTCGCGCTGCAGGAGCGCGTCCTTCTTCTGCATGAAGCTCGCGCCGCCCGCGCCCTCGTCATCCTCATCGCCCTCGGCGGGTGCGGCCTCCTCCTGCGCGAGGCCCGCCTCGGCGTCCTCGGGGATGTAGCGCGCGCACGGATCGTCGTCGTTGGTCGTCTCGCTCCAGAAGCGGCGCTGGTCCATGTCGATGACCAGGCGGTAGGTCTTGTTGTCGTGCACCGCGCGCGAGGTGAGGTAGGTCATCGCGCCCGAGAGGATCGAGCCGGTGGCGTCGACGTCGGCCCCGCGGATCGCCGCGATGCTGGCGGCGCCCAACGCGATCACCAGTGCCAGGATCGCCGCGACGACGACCAGCTCGATGAGCGTCATGCCCCGCTGGGCCATGGTGCCGACACGCCTCACCCGGTCTCCTTCACGTCACTCGTCGTCGGTGTTGCAGATGTCGTCGGTGTTGCCCGGCGTCTTGTCCGGGCCGCCCGAGCACAGGCGGAAGCCGTCGCTCGTCACCTCGTACGAGAGCGGCTTGAGCCACGAGTCGACGAGCTGGTTCTTGCGCAGGCGCTTGAGCTCGACCAGCGTCTCCAGCGACTCGGGGTACTCGCGCCGCGTCGCGCGGTAGGCGTCGAGCGCGCCCGGGATGGTCGAGGTCACCAGCGTCTGCGTCGCCATCACCTCGGCCTCCTGCTGCGAGCCGCTGACGTTGACCGCGACGACCACGCCGATGAGGCCGATGATCGCCATCACGACCATGATCTCGATGAGGGTCATGCCCCTCTTGCCCCTGGCGAGCCGTACCACCGCCTCGCGGCGGGCGTCGTCCAGCGTGATTTCCATGTTGCGAGCTTCGATCATCTCTATTCTCCTGCGAGCGAAAACGTTGTCGGGTAGGTGGCTTCTTCCGGCGGTGGCGCGTCCGGCTCCGCGCGCTGCGGGGCGCCGGCGGCCTGCGAGATCCACAAGACGATCAGCGCGACGATCATCGCGGTCACCGCGATGATGATCGCCGAGTCGCGGCGCGGGATCTCCGTCCCGGTGAGGGCGTCCTTCATCCTCACCTCCGCCCGAGCTGGCTCATGTCCATCATCGGCAACACGATCGCCACGACCATGAAGCCGATGACCAGACCCATCATCACGATCATCAGCGGCTCGAGCACCGCCGTCAGGCGCGTCACCTTCTGCTCGGCCTGCATCTCGTAGCTGTTGGCGACGTTGGTCAGCATCTGTTCGAGCTGCCCCGACTTCTCGCCGACGCCGATCATGTGCACCACCATCGGCGGGAACTCGCGCGACCGCTTGAGCGCGTCGGCGATGGGCTGGCCCTCCTTGACCGCGTCGCGCGCCTGCTCGACCACCTTGCCCAGGATGGCGTTGCCGATGACGTTCTGCACGATCGTCAGCGCGTTGAGGATCGGCACGCCCGCCGCGAGCAGGGTGGAGAGCGTGCGCGAGAAGCGCGCCACGCCGAGCTCGCGCGTGAGCTTGCCGAAGATGGGGAAGGTCAGCATCCAGCGGTCCCACTTCGGTCGCCCCGTCTCCGAGCGCCGCCAGCGGTTGAAGAGCCACACGCCGATCGCGAAGAGGATGAAGAGCAGCCACCACCAATCCCGCACGATGTTGGAGATGGTGATGAGGAACTCGGTCGGCGCCGGCAGCTTCTTGCCCATGTTCAAGAGCAGCTCGGTGATCTTCGGGATCACGAAGACCATCATCAGGAACACGATCCCGAACGACATCGTCAGCATGATCGCCGGGTAGACCAGCGCGCTCGTCAGCTTGCTGCGCAGCCGCACCTGCGCCTCGGTCACGTCCGCCAGGCGCTCGAAGACGACGTCGAGCGTGCCCGAGCTCTCGCCCGACGCGACCATGTTCACGTAGAGATCGGAGAAGACCTTGGGGTGCTTCTTCATGGCGTTGGCCAAGGTCGCCCCTTCGGAGACGTTGCGCTTGACCTCGGCCAGGATCTTCTTGAAGAGCGGGTTCTCGAGCTGCTCGCCGATGGCGCCGATCGCCTCGGTCACCTGGATGCCGGAGCGCACCAGCGTCGCCATCTGGCGCGTCACCTCCGCCACCTCGAGGAGCTTCACCCGCTGCAGGAAGGTGAGCTTGACCTCGCGCGAGCCGGCCTGTTGCTGGCCGGCGCGCCGCGTCTCCTCGCCGCCGCGCGTCTCGATGTACTCGGAGAGGAAGATCCCCTCCTTGGCGAGCCGATCCTTGAGCGCGCGCGGGCTGTCGGCGTCGATGACGCCCTTGGCCGCTTTGCCCTTGGAATTCAGACCCTTGTACTCGTAGATCGGCATCGTTCAGGTCGTCTCGCTCAGCGGTCCTCGGCGGTCACGCGCATCACCTCGTCGATCGAGGTCTGCCCCATCAGCACCTTCAGCGCGCCGTCCTCGCGCAGGGTCTTCATGCCGCTCTGCACCGCGGCGCGCTTGATCAGGTTGGCCGCGGTGTTCTGCATCACCAGCGAGCGGATGTCGTCGTTGACGACCATCAGCTCGTGGATACCCATGCGCCCGCGATAGCCGGTCTGAAAGCAGTCGCCACAGCCGGCCGCGCGATAGACGGTGTGATCGCGCTGCACCGCCTCGGGGTCGGGGAAGCCGATCTTGACGAGCTCGCTCGTCAGCGGCACGTACGGCTGCTTGCAGCTCTTGCAGAGCTTGCGCACCAGGCGCTGACCCATCACCGCGATCACCGACGAGGCCGACAGGAACGGCTCGACACCCATGTCGGTGAGACGCGTGAACGCCGACGGCGCGTCGTTGGTGTGCAGCGTCGCGAACACGAGGTGACCGGTGAGCGAGGCCTGCACGGCGTTTTCCGCCGTCTCCAGGTCGCGGATCTCACCGATGAGGATCACGTCGGGGTCCTGACGCAGGATGGCGCGCAGGCCGCGCGCGAAGGTGAAGTCGATCTTGCGGTTGACCTGCATCTGCCCGATGCCGGGCAGCTGGTATTCGACCGGGTCCTCGATGGTCAGGATGTTGCGGTCGGGCGTGTTGATGCGCCCGAGCGCCGCGTAGAGCGTGGTCGTCTTGCCCGAGCCGGTCGGGCCGGTCACCAGGATGATGCCGTGCGGGCGCTCGATGAGATCGGCGATCGTCTCGAGGTTCTCCTTCCTGAAGCCGAGCGACTCGAGGTCGAGAATGACCGATTGCTTGTCGAGGATACGCAAGACGATGCGCTCGCCGAAGCTCGTCGGCACCGTCGACAGGCGCAGGTCGACGTCGCGGCCGGCGATCTTGACGCGCACGCGCCCGTCCTGCGGCAGCCGCTTCTCGGCGATGTTGAGGTTGCCCATGATCTTGATGCGCGACGCCAAGGACGCCTGGAAGCGCTTGGGCGCGCGCACGATCTCCTTGAGCACGCCGTCCTTCCTGAAGCGCACGCAGATGTCCTTCTCGTAGGGCTCGATGTGGATGTCGGAGGCGCGCTCCTTGATCGCCTGCGCCATCACCGAGTTGACGAGCCGGATGATCGGCGCCTCGTCACCCTCCTCGAGGATGTCCTTGTCGTCGAAGTTGAGGTCCTCGGCCGAGAAGTCCTCGATCTCCTCCGACTCGAGATCGTCGACGACCTGGTCGGCCGCGGCGCGCCGGTCGAAGATCGTGTGGATCGCGTCCATCAGGACGCTCTTGGGCACGACCACCAGCTCGAGCTCGTGACCCGAGAAGAGCGCGCGCAGATCGTCGACGCCCCAGGTCTCGAGCGGGTCCCAGATCGCCACCCGCAGGTGGCCCTCCTCGGCCGCCAGCGGCAGGACCCCGTGCTGCCGCGCCCACGGCAAGGTCAGGAGCTGCACGAGCTTCGGATCGATCTTGTCGACGTCGAGCTTGAGCGACAGCGGCAGGCCGTAGAGCTCGGCCTGCGCCTCGGCCAGCACCGCCTCGGTCACCGCCTGCATCGTGAGCAGGATCTCGCCCAGGCGCCCGCCGCGATCGGCCTGCACCTCGAGCGCGTTGCGCAGCGTCTCGGCCGAGATCGCGCCCATCTCGACGAGCACGTCGCCGAGCTCGCGCCGCGAGAGCAGCGCCGCCAGCGGGCTCGCATCGGTCGCGCGCGTCATCTCAGCGCTCCCCCGCGAAGCGGTCGGCGCCCTCGTCGCCGCCCTCGTCCTCGACCCCGGTGCCGCGCTCGGGGGGCTCGCCCGGCGCCGGCGCCCGGCTGTCCTGGGGCCCGCCATTGGGCACGGAGTCGCGCGGGTCGTACTCGATGTCGTGCGTCTCGGGCGGGCCGACCGGGTCGATGTCGGTGCCGTCGTAGAGCAGGCGCTCGCGCAGCTCGCGCTCGGAGCGCGCCTTCTGCACCGTCTCGTGAACGTCGTGCAAGAGCCCGGACTTCTTGCGGTAATCGAGCTCGCCCGCGTACTCCTTCTCGCGCTCGGCCATGGTGCGCGCGAACTCGCGGTACTCCTCCATGCGCTTTTCGTGCAGGCGCTTGAGGTCGCTCGGATCCTTGATCACGTGCGGCACGATGATCATGATCAGGTTGCGCTTCTCGGTGGTCTTGGTCGTCTTGCGGAACAAGAGGCCGAGCAGCGGGATGTCGCCGAGGAAGGGCACCTTGGCGACGGTCTCCGACTCCTGGTCGCGGATGAGGCCGCCGATCACGACCGCCTGGCCGTCGCGCACCTCGACCACGTTGGAGACCTTGCGCTTGGAGGTGATCGGCGCGTCGCCCACGCCGAGGCCGTCGATGTCGTCGATCGACTGCTCGATCTCCATGCGCACGAAGTCCGAGGCGTTGACGGTCGGCTTGATCTTCAGGGTGAGGTCGATGTCGACGTACTGCACGCCGGCGTTGCCGAGGCCGCCGAGCCCGAGCCCGCCGAGGCCGAGCCCGCCCAGCCCCCCGAGGTTGCCGAGGTTACCGAGGTTGCCGGTGTTGCCGCCGAGCCCGCCGAGCCCGCCGAGGAGCCCGCCGAGGTTGCCGAGGCCGCCGCCGATCCCGAGCGTCGAGTAGGGGCGGCGCTTGCCGACCTGGATCTCCGCCTCCTCGTTTTCGAGGGTGAGGATGTGGGGCGTCGAGAGCACGTTGACGTTGGTCGTCGTCTGCAGCGCCTTGAGCGTGAAGCCGATGAGCGAGACCGAGACGGTGCCGCCGTCGACGCCGCCGGCGGGGATGTCGACCGGCGGCCCGATGAGGCCGATGCCGCCGCCGCCCTTGCCGAGGGTGTCGGCGATGCCCTGCAGGTCGGCGGCCAGACCGCCGGCGCCGAACATCAGCGGGATCGTCTCGCCGTCGATGTCGAAGGTCGTGCCCGCCGAGCCGGAGAAGCCGACCTGCCGATCCTTGTTCTGGGCGATCTCCATGACGATCGCCTCGACGTAGACCTGCTTTCGGCGCACGTCGAGCTGGCGGATCACCTTCTGCAGCGAGAGGTAGTCCTTGAGCGAGCTCTCGATGACGAGCGAGTTCTTCGGCGCGTAGGCGGTGATCTTGACCTCGCCTTCGAACATCTCGCCGACGGCGCCGCCGGTCTGACCGGTGTTGGCGGGGGGCTGATTGGTCGGCGAGGTGCCGCGCCGCGTGGTGCCGGTCGAGCTGCGCCCCTGGGCCAGCGCCTGCAGCGTCTGGGCGATCTCCTCGGCGTCGGCGTTCTCGAGCGGGTGGATGTGGATCGAGCCCTCGCCCGGGATGGCGACGTCGAGGCGGCGCACGATCTTGTCGATCTGGAGGTAGGCGGTGCGCGTCGCCACGAAGATGAGCGAGTTGGTGCGCTCGTCGGCGATCATCTTGGAGACCTGGATGTTGGTGAGGTCCTGGGTCTCGCCGATGACGCTGGTGCCGCCGTCGGGGGTCGGCGCCGCCGGCTTGGTCGTCGGGGTGACGCGGCGCGAGGGCGTGCGCGCGCGCGCCGGGGTCGGGGTGGCGGCGCCGCCGGCGGCCTCGCCGATGATCTGGCCGAGCAGGCCGGCGATCTCGGTGGCGGAGGCGTTGACGACCGGGCGGATCCAGATGCGCTCCTTGCCGACCGGCACGTCGAGGTCGGCGATGAGCTTGAGCAGGCGGCGGATGTTGGCGCCGGTGTCGGTGATGATGATCGTGTTGGTCGGGCCGTAGACGGTGATGTCGGCGGCGCCGGTCTTGAACTTCTCGATGACCGGCAGGATCTCGTCGGCCGGGATGTGGTCGAGCTGGATGAGGCGCGTGACGATCTGATCGGTGTTCGGCCCGGTGTTCTTGGGGCCGTAGATCGGGCCGCCCTTGGTGCGCGACTCGCCCGAGGGCACGATCTCGAGGAAGTTGCCGTTGGGCACGATCGTCAGGCCGTTGGCCTCGAGCGCCGAGAGGTAGGCCTTGTACGCCTCGAAGGTCGTGACCGGGCGCGGCGACAGGATCGAGACCGTCGCCGACTTGTTCACGCCGCCGGTGAGCAGGAAGTTCTGCTCGGTGATGCACGAGATGAACTTGGTGAGGTCACCGAGGTTGATCTCGTTGAAATCGAGGCGAATCTTGGCGTCGAGGGGGATCTTCTTGCACTTGATGCCCTGCTCGAAGTTGGTCTTCCACTCGATGACGTTCTCGACCTTGGTCTCGGAGTCCTCGACCGCCGGCGGCAGCTCGGCGCCCGGCTCGGTCGCACCGCCGCCACCCTGGAAGCCCTTCTTGTCGCCGCCATCCTCGGTGTCGATCACGCCCGGCTTCTGGCCCTCGGTGCGGATGATCGGCTGCGGCCTGCGCGGGTCACCCTCGACCACCGGAGGCGTCGGTGTGCCTTCGGGCGGTGGCTCGGGTGTGTTCTGCGCGAGCGCGCTCGTCGGCGCGAGCAGCACGGCGAGCGCGCCGGTGCAAAGCAAGGACTGCAAAGGTTGCATGCGAGGGCTTCCCCAGGGATTCCGGTTCGGAACGTCGCGCCCGAGCGGCGTGCGCTCCGCGGTCATTGGATGGTGTAGCCGAGCGTCTTGGGCTGACCGCGCCGCTCGATCTCGACTTGGATGTTGGACGAGCTCTTGAGCTGCTCGAAGAGCTCGAGGGCCTTGTTGGGGCTGTCGATCTTGTTGCCGTTGACGGCGGTGATCACGTCGCCGCTGCGGATCCCGATCGCGCGATAGAGGCTGCCCGGGCGCACGCCGACCAGCTTGAAGCCCTGATACTGGTTGTCCTTGTAGTGCGGCACCACGCGCGCCTGCGACTGCAGCGTCGGCAGATCCTGGAGCTGCTTGTCGATCATCTTGCGGTCGATGGTGTAGTCGTACGCGCCGGTCTTGGTGACGCCCTGCGCGATCTCGTCACCCGCCGTGGCGCCGCCCGAGACGGGGGTCGGCGGGCTCACGCTCGGCGGCGGCTGCATCGGGCTCGGCCGGCCGGGCATGCCGGGCATGCCGGGGCGGCCGGGGTTGGTGGGCGAGGCGGTGCCGGTGCCCTGGCTCCAGAGGCTCACGTAGGTGTAGCGGTTGTCTTCCTTGAGCACGATGTGGCCCGGCGCGATCTTGACGACCCGCGCCTTGCCGTCGAGGTACTCGCTGCCCGGCGAGGCGATCTTGTGCTCGCCTTCGATCTGGATGTTCGCGTACGAGTACTCGGGCAACGTCGCGACGAAGGTGCCCATGAGACTGATCGGTAGCTGCGAGAGCTCGAGCTCGCCGTTGGTGTCGGCGGGGGTGTCCGGCTTGGGCTCCTCGACCTTGGGCTCCTCGGCGACGACCGGCGGTGGCGGCAGCTCGAGGCGGAAGACGCGGCGGGCGTCGAGCTCCTGGGCGGCGCGGAGCTGGGTCGCGACCCGGCCGAGCTCGGTGTCGATCGGCGTCGTCGGCGCCTCCTTCGGGTCGGCGAGCCTGCTCGCCGGCAGGACGAAGAGCTTGCTGGCGATGACGTCGTTGACGACCCCGGCGCAGATCAGCGCGAGCAGCGCGATCCCCGCGAGCTTCAAGGCCCAGAAGTATTTCTTGAAGAGGGTGTTCATCGGGCTCCGATTCCAGCCGTCAGGTTTGTGCAATGTTGGTGCCACGTCGCGCGGGCGCCGTCCAGGCGGTCATCCTCGCGCCGGCCGCGGTCCCACACGGCCACGCCGGGGTGCCGCCGGCAACAAGCACTCGTCATTTTGGCAGTCGTCGCCATGAAGCTCGGGACCTCGTTTGTCATTTTGTCATCGCTCGCGTTTCTCGGCGGGAGCGGGGCCTGTTCGCGCGCCGAGCCCGCGGCCGAGGCCGAAGGCCCAACGCGCTCGCCCGAGGGCGACGTGATCGTCAACGCCACGTCCGCGCCCGCGCGTCCCGACGCGCACGCCGAGGCGCCGCCGCCCCGGCGCGTGCCGGTCCTCGAGCGGCGCGGCGACTCCGAGGGCCCGATCCCCTACCGGGTCGTCGAGCCGGGGGATCCTCGCGCCGACCTGCCGCTCGTCATCGCGCTGCACGGCCGCGGCGACACCGCCGAGGGCTTCGCACGTCTGGCGATGCGGCTCGGGCTCGAGGCGCGCATCATCGTCGCCGAGGCGCCCTTGCCGTTCGGGCTGGCCGGCGGGCGCCAGTGGTACGACATGCGCGCGGCCGATCAGGGCGCGGCCGAGGTGCGCCGCCGCGTCGCCGATCTCGCGACGCTTATCGACAAGCTCGCGGCGCGCCACCCCGAAGCGGGCAAGCCGACGCTCTTCGGCTTCTCCCAGGGCGCGGTCGTCGCCATCCAGGCCGCGCGCGAGATCCCCGAC
Organism: Deltaproteobacteria bacterium; assembly: GCA_011526585.1. GTDB lineage: Bacteria > Myxococcota_A > UBA9042 > PHBI01 > PHBI01 > WYBB01. The sequence goes on along the minus strand of WYBB01000086.1, from coordinate 714 downwards.
CGCCTGCGCGCGGTCGCCGCGCTCTCGGGCTACCTCGCGACCGAGGAGGGCGCTGTCGTGCCGGGCGCGCCGCTGCCGGTGCTCGTCACCGCCGGCACCAAGGACGGCATCGTGCCGCAGGCGCGCTCGTGGGATGCGGCGGTCGCCCTCGAGAAGCAGGGCCACGCGGTCCAGCGCTTCGCCTTCGAGGGGCCGCACGGCGTGCCACCCGCGGTGCTCACGCGCCTTGCGCGCTTCCTCGCGGACACGGAGTGAACATGCGGGCGGCCACAAGGGCCGCCCCTACGACCCCGACGTAGGGGCGGCCCTCGTGGCCGCCCGGTCTCACGCGCTGCACATGCGGCGTCACTCGGCGCAGGCGCCGTCGACGCAGTCGGCGCCGCCGCAGTCGTCCTGATCGAAGCAGGTGGCGCCGCGCACGCAGTAGCCGAGGTCGCAGGTGTAGCCAGCCGCGCAGCTGCCGTCGCTCGCGCACGCCGCGACGCACTTGCCGTCGACGCACGAGGTGCCCGCGTCGCACGAGCCGGCCCCGCTGCACTGGATGACCGGCGAGGTGTCGGCGACGCAGATCCCCGCCGAGCAGCGCGTGTGCGCCAGGCAGTCGAGCGTCTCCTCGCAGCGCTCGTAGCAGGTGCCCTCGAGGCAGGCGTGCTCGGTGCCGCACTCGAGGTGGAAGGTGCAGGCGTTTTCCGGCGGGGCGGCGCGGCACTGGCC
>WYBB01000009.1 GCA_011526585.1 Deltaproteobacteria bacterium | reverse complement strand
GTCTCGCCGCAGAGGTTGCCCATGCAGCAGCCGTCGCCGCAGCCGGCGCCGCCGCTCGGGCAGCGGCAGGCGTCGAGGATGCAGCCGCAGTCGATCTCGCCCGGCGTCACGACGCCGTCGCCGCACGCGAAGCAGTCGCGCGGGCAGGTCTCGAGGTTCTCGCCGCAGGCCGCATCGCAGGTGCAGTCACCGCAGACGACGTCGCCGCAGCAGTCCGCCGGGCAGGTGATCATCGTCTCGACCGACTCGCAGGTGCCATTGCCGCACCCGCAGTCGACGGGACAGGTGATGCGCGTCTCGCCGACCCCGCAGACCCCGTCGCCGCAGGTGATCAGGACGCCGTCGCCAGGTCGCGTGTCGGTCGGGATCACGACCTCGTCGGCGACCTCCTCGCTGATCTCGACCTCGGGATCGGCGGTGTCGGCGCCGCCGACGTCGGCGTCAGCGCCGCTCGCGTCCGCCGTGCCCTCCTTGGTCGGCTTGATGCACGCAGAGAGCGCGGCGCCGAGCCCGATGATCACAGCCAACGTCGCCAAGGAACCCGGTCGAGCCATGACGCCAGTCGATCCTTCTCGAGGGAAAGCGCACCATGAAGCCGGGGCGCGATCCGATGGTCGTCGATGGCGCCGATCGATGCAACGCCGCCCATCAAGCGCCCGAGGTCGGTGTCAGCGCTTTTTCCTTGATCCCGACAAATGAATTGATTAGTCAATCAATAACTCGACGGCGGCGCACCTCCGTGTGCGTCAAAGCCCAACCCCCGTCGACCCAAGGAACGAAGCCATGCAAGCCGTGCTCGATCGCCTCTCCGCTTTCGATCGTCAGTCCCGCGCCACCGCCGATCTCGATCTGCAGGCCGAGGTCGACGCCCTGCCGCTGTCGACCCGCTTTGCGCTCGGCAAGGAGATCACCCCCGTCCAGAAGGCCTTCTTCGACCGACACGGCTTCATCCTCTTCGCCAACGTCGCGACGCAGCCCGAGCTCGACGCGATCTACGCCGAGATCTGCGCCATCCAGGACCGCTGGCTCGCCGAGGGTCGCAAGAAGGTCTTCGGGATCCCGCTCTTCGTCGGCAAGGACCACCTCGGCCACCCCTTCATCCAGCGCTTCGCCTTCACCTCGATGTTCTCGGACGTGATCCGCGACTTCGTGCGCGACCCGCGCTTCGAGCCGGTGCGCCGCCTCGTCGGCGACAACGCGCGCGTCGGCGACAACGAGAAGGACGGCGTCGTCTTCAACCGCAACCTCAACGTGCCGGGCACGACCTACCGCTCGCTCGGCTGGCACACCGACGGCCTGCGCGACATCTTCTACCTGCGCGGGATCAAGCCGCAGCTCAACGTCGGCCTGCACTTCGATCGCTGCACCGCCGAGACCGGCGGGCTCCGCCTCATCCCCGGCACCCACAAGCAGGGCCTCGTCTCGACGCTCCTGCGCAAGCCCTACTTCGTGTCGCATACGCCCGACCCGAAGGAGATCGCCATCGAGACCGAGCCCGGCGACCTCACGGTGCACGACGGCCAGGCCTGGCACCGCGTCGAGCGCTCGTCGGTCGTCGGCCCCGAGAGCCTGCGCCGCACGATGTACGTGCCCTACCTCACCGACGACTACCAGCCCAAGCACGAGGACAGCCCCACCCCGCCCTACCACTACCTCGGCATGGCGCTGCGCCGGGCCCGCAAGCTGCGCGCCGAGCTCAAGGCCAAGCTCGGCCGCTGAACCGCGAGACCTATAGAGAGCCTCTCGGCCGGGCAGGCCCGGTGACCGGAGATGCGGCTCCTGGTCCCGGGCCCTGCTCGGCCGCGGGGTCGCCCTCCGCGCACTCGGCGGATCGGCCGACCCCGCACCGCTCCGGGGCGCGGGCACACCCGAAAGGGATCGTGCCGGCGCCGCTGGCGCTCCTCCGCGCGCGGGCTTTGCGTCGAGGAGCGTAGGACGTAGGGGCGCGTCGTGGCGCCCACGCGGCAGACCACGGCCGCCCCTATGTCCTGTCTTCGCCCGCGCTCGATCGTGATCGCGGGCTCGCGCTCAGGGGCAGATCGGGACGGCGGAGCACTGGCCGTCTTCGCCCATGACGTCCTCGGTGCACGGATCGCCGTCGTCGCAGGCGCGCTCGCAGATGAACGAGAGCGCGCTCGCGCAGTCCTCGATCGCGGTGCAGGCCGTCGCCGGCGAGACGTCGGCGAGGCTCACGCACTGGGGCGGCGCGATGCGGCGCGGCACCGGGCAGGTCAGCGCGCTCGCCGACGCGACCCAGGCCTCGGCGCCGCCACCTTCGACGAGCAGGAGCTCGAGCTCGGCCGCCACGCGCTCGTCGCCGACGACGGCGAGCGCCTCGTCGCGCGCGAGGCAGGCCGCCGCGGCGTCGCCCTGCGCGAGCGGGCCGCCGCAGAAGGTGAAGCGGCGCGCGCCGAGATCGAGGTGCGGCGCGGTGTTGACGCACCCCGAAAAGCGATCGCAGCCATCCAGCGTACACGGATCGCCGTCGTCGCAGTCGCGCGCCGCGGTCGTGCACAGGCCCTCGATGCAGCGCGGCACCACGCACTGATCGGGCGCGACGATGATCCCGAGCGCGCCGCAGTCCTGGTCGATCTGACAGGCGGGCTCGACGACCTCGGGCCCGCCGCCGTCGACCGCGTCGTCCCCGCCGACATCGTGCGCGCTCGTGTCCTCGCCGACCTCGGGCGCGCTCGTGTCCTCGCCGACCTCGGGCGCGCTCGTGTCTTCGCCGACCTCGGGCGCGCTCGTGTCCTCGGCCACCTCGGGCCCGCCGCCATCGATCGTGTCTTCGCCGATCGTGTCTTCGCCGACCTCGATCTCCGCGCCTCCGGTGTCGGCGTCCTCGCCGGGCTGCGCGTCGATCTCCTCTTCGGCGCTCGTGTCCTCGTCGGTCTCGGCCGCCCCGCCGGAGTCGGCGACCTCGCCCGCGGCGTCCGCGACCTCGGCGTCAGGCAAGCTCGAACCGCCGATGCCGCCATCGCTCGTGCACGCGCTCG
>WYBB01000085.1 GCA_011526585.1 Deltaproteobacteria bacterium | reverse complement strand
TCGACCAACCTGCACGACGGCCTCCTCGAAGGATACCGCGAGATCCTCCGGGGCTGGGACAGCGGCCGGCAGAACCGCGTGATCCTGCTCTCCGACGGCAACCCGACGATCGGCACGACCGACACCGCGTCGATCCTCGAGATGAGCGCGGGCTTCAACTCCGACGGGATCGGGCTCACCACCGTCGGCCTCGGCACCGACTTCAACCTCGCGTTGATGCAGGGCCTCGCCGAGCAGGCCGACGGCAACTTCTACTTCCTCGAGAGCGGCACCGCGGTCGACGAGGTCTTCACCGAAGAGCTCGCCTACTTCACGCTGCCTGTCGCCTTCGACGTGACGCTCGAGGTCGTCGCCGGCCCGTTCTACGAGGTCGAGCGGATCTCGGGCTCCAAGCGCATGGTCCAGGTCGAGACCGGCGCGCGCCTCGAGGTGCCGAGCGTCTTCTTCGCGCACAGGACGGCCCACGACGACGTCTTCGAAGGCGAGGACGGCGTCGGCCGGCGCGGCGGCGGGTCGCTGCTGCTCCTCGAGATGATGCCGACGCGCTGGGACGGCGAGGTGCCGCCCGAAGCCGACGTCGCCGAGGTCGTTCTGACCTGGCGCGAGCCGGGCACCGACCGCGAGATGGAGGAGCGCTTGTTGGTGCAATACCCGCACGCGCCCGGCGAGATCCTCGAGCGCGGCTTCTTCCAGGGCCCGATCGTCACCAAGAGCTTCGTCGTGATGAACGTCTACTTCGGCATCGAGACCGCGAGCCTGCTCTTCCACGGCGGCGAAGCGCGCGAGGCGCGCGACCTGCTCGAGCAGGTGATCGCCGCCGCCGCCGACTACGAGGACTCGGCCAACGACGGCCAGGGCGATCTGGACATCCGCCTCGACATCGAGCTGATGCAGGACCTGGTCGCGGTCATCGAAGACCTCGGCGGGCTGAACGAGCCGCCGCCCGCGCCGCCGGAAGACCCGTGGCCGGTCGATTGACCGATATCGGCTACCGATATATAGGTGGCCCATGAAGCCGATCTCCGTGCACGTGCCCGAAGACGCCTACGCCGAGCTGAAGGCGCTCGCGGAGCGTGACGGGCGGCCGGTCGCGGCCCTCATCCGCGAGGCGATGCGCGACTACCTGCGCCGCGAGGAGGCGCGGTCGGCGCACTCGATCCTGCAGATCCCGGCGCACCCGAGCGGCGCTCAGCTCGGCGACTGGGAGCGACACGAGGTCTTCGACGCGCTGATCGACCGTGGTGATCGCGCTTGACGCCGACGTGCTCGTGCACTGGGCGATGGACGGGGCGTCCCATCACCAGGTCGTGCGCCGCTACGTCAAACGCCAGGTCGCGCGCCGCGAGCGGCTCGGGATCGCGGCGCAGACCGTCTACGAGGTCGTTCATGTCGTGACCGACCCTCGCCGCTTCGAACACCCGCTCTCCATGCCGGCGGCGCTCATGTTGATGCGCGAGCTGATGCGAGCCGCCGAGGTCGTGCCGCTGGTCGCGAATGCATGGCAGGCGGCCCGGACCCTCGAGCTCCTCGAGACCTTCGGGCTGGGTCGCAAGCGGATCCTCGACACCGCGCTCGTCGCTACGCTCGAGGCGAACGGTGTGAATCGAATTGCGACCTTCAACCGCGCCGACTTCGCGGTCTTTGCCTTCCTCGAGGTCATCACGCCGAAGTGAGCGGCTCCGCGGGGCGGCGCCGGTATCGCTCACTCGAAGACGATCGGCGCGCCATCGTCGTCGCCGTCGCCTTCGAAGGTCGCGGCTTCGTCCTCGCCGGGTCCGAACGTGCGCGTCCTGGGGAAGCCCGCCTCCTCCATGTCCTCGAGCGCGATGCGCCACTCATCGAGGCCGCGCCGCAAGCGCACCTCGGCGACTCGGCGCGTCCAGGGGCCGTCCTCGTCGGACGTCCGCATCGTTCGTGGACGGGAGAAGCGCACGAGCGCGGTGCGGCCGCGGGGGGTGATGCGCTGCGTCGCGATGACCTCGTCTCGCGGGTCGAGGAGCGCGACCTCGACCGGCCCGATCGACACGAGCCCATCGCCGGGCTCGTCGCCCTCGAAGCTCACGCGCACCTCGCGGCAGCGGCTGTCATCCCACTCGTCGCGCGGCCAGCAATCGACCTCGACCGTCGTCGCCGGCCACGGAGCCTTTTCGCGCTGGTAGGAAGGCGCGAACGAACGTGTCCACGGGGCGTGGCGCGCGGCTCGGGGCAGGCGCCGCGCCATGCGATCGGTCAGGCGCTCGGGGTGCTCCCGGACCGCGCCGTAGGCGAGCGAGACCGGGCCGACCAGCGCGCGCGGGGCGCCGCCGGTGTCGACGACGAAGACGCCGAGCCGCGTCTCGCTGGTGCCGAGGTGGCTCACCGCCGCGCCGGCGTAGGCGTCGATCGCGGTCGCGACGTCGACGACGATCGACGCGAGCTCGTCGGCCTCGGGCACGTTGCGCGCGGCGCCGCTGCCGGGCCGCGTGCGGAGCTCGAGTGCGCTGAACATCAGGTCGATGAACCAGCCGTCGAACTTCACCGTCGCGTCGTAGATGTTCTCGCGGCGCTCGACGATCTGGTGGAGCAGGTCCCGCTCCGCGCGCTGAAGGGGCAGGCCGGCGAGCTCGCGCTGCACGATCGCGCCGAGCGCCGAGAGCACGCGCGCCATCTTGCGGTAGTAGCGCTCGACGCCGACGATGCCCGCGGGATCGATCGTCGCCGCCAGCGCCTGCCCGCGCCGCGCGTAGGCGAGGAGCCCCGCGAGCACGGCCGGGGCGGGCTCGACGAAGCCGTCCGGCACCTCGCAGCCGCCCTCGGTGAAGGCGGCGGCCTCGTAGGCGACGTGGTTGCGCCGCAGGCGCGCGTAGGCCGAGAGCGCGGTGTTGATCGTGAAGTCGCGCCAGGCCTCCGTGCGGGTGAAGCTCGGGACGACGCCGTCGACCGGCTCGGCGAGCGCGAGGATCGCGGCGAGCCAGCTCCCGCGCAGCGTGTCGGGTCGGAGCGCGGCCACGAAGTCGCCGTGCGCGGCGTCGAGCGAGGCGGTGAGCTCGGGGAAGGCACGGAGCTCGTCGGCGAGGTGGCGCCTGGCGGTCGGGTGCCCGAGCGCGACGGCGACCTCCGCGCCGCCGAGCGCGATCCGCTGCGGCACGGTCGGGGTCAGGAAGCTGGCGAGCGCCTCGGTGCTCTCGGTCGCGCGCAGGCCCAGCAGCGTCCAGACGACCGGCAGCTCGTCGACCGGCGGCATCGGGTGGGTCGGGGCGGTGCGCGCGAAGCG
>WYBB01000084.1 GCA_011526585.1 Deltaproteobacteria bacterium | reverse complement strand
TCCTCGCGGAACTCGCTGCGCAGGCGCTTCTTGGCGACCCGCCGCCCGAGGTCGCGGTCGAAGACGAGGTCGACCTCGCCGACGCCGCCGCGGCCGAGCGCGCTCTCGATCGCGTAGCGCCCGGCCGCGTGCTCGCTCGCGCCGTGGTGTGACGCGCCGGGCGACGCGCCGGGATCGCTCGCCGTGCGGGGGCGCGAGCGCGACGCCGGCTCGGGGACCGTGACGCGCGGGGCCGCGCCGATCGTCCGGGCCCAGCGCTGCAGATCGGTCGCGGGCTCGGCCTTGTGTCGCGCCACCGCGCCGGCTTCCTGGCCCGCGCCACCGCGCTGGAGCTTGCGGGTCGCCTGGTAGGGTTCATCGGGTTTGGCCATGCCGCGAGCATGCCGTGTTTTTGCCGGCGCGTGAACCGGAGGCCCGTCCGTGACACCGCCGGCGTTCAGAACGCCTCGAGCACGTCGAAGTAGGCGGCGAAGCCGCTGCCCCAGGCGAGGTCGAAACGGACGGTCACGTTCTGGCGCTGGTTCAGGAGCCAGCGGAGCCCGAGCCCGCCGCCCGCGCGCAACCGATCGAGAGACACGTCCGCGAGGTCGGCGACCGCCTGGCCGATCGAGAAGAAGGCGGCGCCGCCGACGCGATCCCAGATCGGGAAGCGCCACTCGAGCTGCGCGAGCATGGCGTGGCGGTCGCGCAGGTGGCCTTCGTACCAGCCGCGCAAGAAGTTCGGACCGCCGAGGCGGGGCAGGAGCTGAAAGGGCAGGGCGCCGGTCGAGAGCTGCGTCTGGATCTGTCCCGCCAGCACGTGGCAGCCCGACAACGTGAGGTAGCCGCGCAGGTCGACGTCGAAGCGCAGCGCGTCGAAGTCCGCGCCGGAAAAGCCGGCGTAGCCGATCATGCGCAGCTCGGCGAGCACGCCGCGGCGCGGCAGGCGCGGCTCGTCGCGGCTGTCGAAGGAGACGACCGGCCCGATCCCCGACGCGAAGTAGCGGCGGAGGCCGGGGTAACCGCTCGACTCGAGCACGCCGCCTGCGACGTGCGCCGTGAGATCGTTGTAGCGGAACTCCCAGCGCAGCCCGGCCCGCAGTCGCCCGCCGACCGTGAAGCGCTGATCGACGTGGCCCATGAAGGTCTTCTCGTCGTAGGGCTCGCCCTCGTCGTCGGGGTCGGCCCCCGGGGCGAAGAAGCGCGTCGGGAAACGCTGATAGCGCACGCTCATGTGAAGGAATGCGTCCCCGCCGAAGCGCAGGTCCGGCTCGACGCGCGCGATGAGCTGGTCCTCGGTGGTGTAGATGACGCCGAAGGCGATCGTCGACACGCTCGGGTTCGCTTCCGGGATCGCCAGGCTCAGGATCGCCGCCAGGCCGAAGCCCACCTCGGTCTCCGGGGAGTAGAAGAGGATCGGAAGCAGGCTCAGATCATCGGTCCACGACGATGTCGTGGGCGGCGCCTCGAGCTCCGGTTCGAAGCCTCCCCGGCCCGGCCCGGGCGCCGGTGCGGGCGTGTCGCGGCGCCCCGATTCGGCGCGCGACCACCCGCCGCCGCTGACGAGCAGCGACGACAGGATGATGAGCGCGGTGCCCATGGCTCGCCACGACGAGAGCATGGCGCGTCATTGGCGCGCCGATCGGGCGCGGTCAAGCATGAAGCGCCGGGGACGACGACGGCAATTCGGTTGACCGGCCGGCCCGCGCCTGCGATGGGGAGCCTCGGATGAGCGTGCCCTCCTCGCCGAGCTCGATGCTCTCGTCACCGACGCAGGCCGGACAGACGCATGCCCTCTCGCGCCTGGACGGGCGCCTCGTCGCGCTGGCGCTCTGGGACCGGCTGCCCTACTGGCTCAAGGCCGCGTGGCAACCGGCGATCGCGCAGGTCAGCGAGAGCCAGCTCCGCCGCTACCTGGAAAAGGACGCCTCACCGCTGTCGCTGGCGGCCGCCAAGACCTCGTCCGCGCTGCCCGCGGTCTTGCGCACCTTCGCCGCCGATCGCCTCTCGTCGTCGGGCTTCCCGCGCGCGCGCGTGCCGGTGCTCGCCACGCACTTCGACCGCCTCATCGCCGTCTCCAAGGGCAAGCTCCTGCGCCACCTCGCCGCCGCCGAGCGCGTCGACCCCGAGCGCGACCGCGTCGATCTGCTCGCCGAGATCGTCGCCCTGCGCAACGCCCAGACCGATCTGCGCGCCGAGCGCGCGCTCACCCGCGCCTTCCGCGCGATCTTCGCCGTGCGCGAGCCGTTCGTCGTCTGGCTCCTCGTCATCGCCTGCTTCGCGATCTTCCTCGCGCTCGCCGTCGCCGGCTCCGACGCGACCCGCGACGTGCACCGCGCGCTGCGTCTCGAGCCGGGCCTCGACCGCCCATGGACGCTCGTGACCTACGCGTTCTTGCACCTGCCCGGGCAAGCCCAGCACATCACGCTCAACATGCTCGCGCTCGCCGGCGTCGGCCCGGTGCTCGAGCTCGTGCTCGGCCGCTGGCGCTTCCTCGCCTTCTTCCTCGCCAGCGCCGCTTTCGGTGGCCTCGCCAGCCTCGTCGCCAAGGCCGCGCTCGACCTGCCCTTCGCCACCGTCGGCGCGTCGGCCGCCATCGCGGGCTGTGCCGGCCTGTGCTTCACGCTCGGCCTCTGGTTCCAGAGCAACCACGGCCGCATCCCGATCCGCTACGTCGCCGGCACCTTCGGCGGCAGCATCGTGCTCGTGTCGAACTTCCTCATCAGCGCCGCCTCGGGCGGGGCCGGCGTCGATCACGCCGCGCACCTCGGCGGGCTCGCCTTCGGCGTCGGCACCGCCTTGTTCCTCACGCCCGCGCTCGCCCAGCGCGCCGTCGAGCGCTACGGCACCCTCATGAAGGCGACGTGACGCACGCCGGAGAGCTCCTGCATGCGCTGAATCGACTCCAGCACGCAGCCCTCGCGCGCGACGACCGCGCCCAGCGCCGCGGCCGCCTTGTGCGGGTCGACCCACGCGGCCGATCGCTCGCTCGCCGGCCCGCGACCCTCCGAGGTCAGCGCCAGCACGAACGCGCACTCGCCGGGGCTCGGCCCGATCACCGCGCGCGCGCGGTTCTTGCCCGCGCCGAGCGGCAGCGTGTCCTCGGTCACCAGGCACGCCGGCGCATCGCAGAGCCCGAGCGCACGCGTGCCCTCGGGCGTCGCCAGCAGGACCGCCAGCGTGCCCGCGCTCGCCGCCTCGACCTCGAGCACCGCCTCGACCGGCTGCCCGGCCGTCACCGCCCCGCCGCCGGGCGCCTCGAAACCGATGGCGATCGCGTCCTTCTTGCCCCCGACCCCGGCGCCGCTCACGCCCTCGGTCTGCATCGGCGGCCGCGTGACGAGGAAGAGGATCGCCGCCAGCGCGAGCGTGGCGCCGATGCCGATCATCGCGAAACGCATCGGGTTCTTCTTCGGCTCGGGCAGCGGCAGCGAGCGCAGCGTACCAGGGCCGGCCTCGCCGACGCGCATCTGGCGCCCGCCCTGCGGAAGGCGAAGCTGGATCGGGTGCCCGCTCGGGATCACCAGCGGGATCACGTTCGAAGGATTCGCCACGGGCTCGGCGGCACCACCCTCGAGCGCGACGAGCTTTTCGACCACCTCGGCGAGCTCGGGCTCGCGCAGGAGCCGCGCCTCCACCTCCGCGCGCCGCTCGGCCGTGAGCGCACCGTCTACATAGCGCGCGATCTCCTCGAGCCGCTCGGGCTCGCGCCCCATGCCGCGCTGCGTGCGCTCGTAGCGGCGCCGCAGGATCGCGACCAGCCGCGGATCGGCGTCCGCGCCGCTGTCGCCTCTGTCGCCATTTTCGATGGAGTCGTCGCTTGCCATGGGGCCCTCCGGCCTTTTAGACCGCGCAGGCCCCTTTGGTAAACCGCCGCCGGCGTGCCGCGGCGTCCGGGCGCCCGGTTCGTTTCGCTGCGTTGTTGCCGAGCCCGTGTTGACGCCGGGGCGATCCCGGGTTTGATCGCCCGGCATGCACCCCGCGATCTATTGGATCATCGGCGGCCTCGTCGGGCTCATCCTCGAGATGCTCGTGCCGGCCTTCGTGATCGGCAGCTTCGGCGTCTCGGCCTTCTTCGCCGCGCTGGCGGCGTGGCTCGGCGCCTCGCTGGCGGTGCAGATCGTCGTCTTCGGCGTGCTCGGCTTCGTGTTCATCGTGCCGGCGCGCAAGTTTCTTCACAAAAAGGCCCCGACGATCCGCCTCGGCGCCGAGACCCTGCCCGGCAAGCTCGCGACCTGCCTCGAGCCGATCGACGGCGACCTCGCCGCCGGCGTGGTGCAGCTCGACGGCGCGCGCTGGACCGCGGTCGCCGCGCGCGGCACGCGCATCGAGCGCGGGGTCATGGTCGAGGTCGTCGCCGTCCACGGCGTGCGCCTCCTGGTGCGTGAGCCACCGGGCGCCGCCGATCCCGCTTCCCGACAAGGAGAGTCCCGATGAACATCGATCCCGGCCTGGCGGTGGCGCTGGCCATCGCCGCCTTCTTCCTGTTCCTCGTCTTTCGCGGCATCCGCATCGTGCCGCAGGCCCAGGTCATGATGGTCGAGCGCCTGGGCCGCTTCCACAAGGTCGCCGAGTCGGGCCTCAACTTCATCTTCCCGATCATCGACGCGGTGCGGCCGTTCAAGGCGGACCACCAGAAGATGGTCAAGGTGATCGAGCTGCGCGAGCAGGTGATGGACTTCCCGCCGCAGCCGGTCATCACCAAGGACAACGTCGCGCTGCAGGTCGACTCGGTGATCTACTTCCGCATCATCGAGCCGCGCCGCGCGATGTACGAGATCGAGGATCTCTCCAACGCGATCCGCCAGCT
>WYBB01000083.1 GCA_011526585.1 Deltaproteobacteria bacterium | reverse complement strand
CGCTTCGCGCTCGGCCCCACGCCCCGATTGGTCCTGCGTAGGAGCGCTCGAGCATGTGACGAGTGAGTCACATCCGCGGCGCGTTGCTTGTATCGACTGGGCGCGTTCGCTATCCAGCCGCGCATGACGCGCCGACACTTCGCCCTGATCTTCAGCCTGTCGCTCTTCGGGGCTTGCCCGGACGACGGGGATACGCCATCCGACGTCGACACACACGCCGACGGGTCCGAGGTCACGCCGGACGGTGACACCTCGGAACCTGTAGACACCATTGTTGATTCTGGCTCCGATACCACGACTCCCGACACGAACGATATCGGCGACACGAGTGACGGCGAGCTCCCCGACGCCGGGCCGTTCACGTGGCCCTGGCCGCTCGAGCCGGTCGAGGTCGCGCCGCACGTGAGCTGGAAGTCGCGCATCGTCTTCCCGGAGGAGCCATATGCCGCGCTGGCGACGAGCTACGATCCGCCGAGCCCGCGCTGGATCAAGTTCACCGTGCTCACGGCCGATCCGACGCGCGTCTTTTTCCAGAACTCGCAGAGTCTGCCGTTCCACTATGACTTCGGGGTCGCCCACCTGCCGCCGCTTGCCGGCCTCTCGCACGAGGACTACGACCGCGCCACCCTCTATCATCAGGGCAAGAAGGCGATCCTCGGCGCCGTGCTCTTCGCGCCGTACATCCACGGCAGCGGACCAGTGCAGAACGAGATCGGGATCCAGCTCGCCAGCGTCGACCCGCTCGACCCCCGCGTCGTCACCACCGTGCTCGCGCTGGTGCGCGACGCCATCGACGCCGACGCCGAGCTCGCGACCTTCTACATGCCGACCTTCGAGCAGGAGCCTGTCGCGCGCGTCTCGGCCGACCACTTCGCCGCCGAGGGTTTCCCGCTCGGCTCTGCCGCCCGCTGGTCCTTCGGGGATATCTGCTACGTCGAGGGCTGGTCGATCGGGCGCCTGGTCGAGGTCGCGCCGGACGCGATCGAGGCCGCCTGGCAGTCCGGCGCGCTCGGCCCCGACGACATCCTCGTCACGACCCAGGTCCCGGCCGAGGTGCCGCCGGTCGCGGGCATCGTCTCGCGCGCGCCGTCGACGCCCGCCTCACACGTCGCCCTCCTGGCCGAGACCTTCGAGATCCCCTTCGTCTTCGCGGCCACCGAGGATTCGCGTGCCCTCCTCGATCGACATCTCGGCGAGCGCGTCGCGCTGCGCGCGACGACGCGGCATTTCATGGGCACGAGCGCCTGCCGCCTGGAGCTCGATGACATCGACGCGATCGAGCCGTCCGATCTGGAGGCGCTCCAAGCGATGCGCGCGCCGCCGCCCCTCGAGCTGCCGCGGCGCCAGAGTCCCGGCCGGCTCCACCGCGAGGTGGTCGATCTCGAACGCGCCGATATCGTCAGCTACGGCGGCAAGTCCGCGAACTTCGGTACCCTGCGCCGCGCGATCCCCGAGGCGAGCCCCGATCCGGCGATCGCGTTCTCGTTCGATCTCTTCGATCGCCTGATGCAGCGCCCCGCTCCCGAAGCCGCCGGTGCGCCCGGGCTCACGCTCGGCCAGGTGATCGAGGCGCGGCTCGCGGCGCACGACTGGCCGCCCGAGATGCAGGCGCTGGCGACCGACCTCGCGGCGGTGCGCGACTGGGTGCGTGCGACGAGCTTCGCCGAGACCGACCGTCAGGCCGTTCTCGCGGCGCTCGCGCCCTTCGAGCCCGCCCGCAAGATCCGCTTCCGCTCCTCGACCAACGTCGAGGACAGCGCGACCTTCACCGGCGCCGGCCTCTACGACAGCTACTCCGGTTGCCTCCTCGACGACACCGACGGCGACGCGCTCGGCCCCTCGCGCTGCGACGCCGCGGAACCCGAAGAGCGCGGGGTGCTGCGCGCGATCGGCAAGGTCATGGCCAGTTTCTGGAACGACAACGCCTTCCTGGCCCGACTGCGCCACCGCGTGCCGCCGGCCGACGTGGCGATGGGGGTGCTCGTGCACGAAAGCTACCCCGACCCGGAGGAGCTCGCCAACGGCGTGGCGCTCACGCGCGCCGTCGGCACCTCACGCCACCACCGGCTGACGACCCAGCTCGGCGCGCTCTCGGTCACCAACCCCGAAGGCCATGCCCAGCCCGAGGTCGTGACCGCCGACGTCTACAGCTTCGGGACCTTCTTCTACGACGTCCAGGGCTCGAGCCTCGTGCCGCTCGGCGCGCACGTCATGACCTTCGAGGACGACTACCGCGCGCTGACGACGCTCCTCGACCGCGTGACCGATGCGTGGCTCACGACGGAACCCAGCGGCGTCGAGGTCCTGCTCGACTTCGAGTACAAGCGCGTGCTGCGCCCGACCTGGGACGCACCGCGGATCGAGGTCAAGCAGGTGCGCCCGCTGCCGCCCGTCGACCGGGTCAGCGAGGTCACGAGCTTCCTGCTCCCCCGCGCCGAGGCGCTCGAGCTCTGCACCTTCCAGGGGGAGACCGGCTCGCTCTTCGGCAACCACCGCGGCAAGGTGGAGCTCGCGCTCACGCACCGGCCGACCTTCCTCGACGAGCGCGCGCGCACGGACGGCTTCCTTACCGCAATCGCCCTCACCATGGCCGGCGACGTGTACATCGGCGGTCCGCCGGCGAATCTGCCGGGCGCGTTCGCGATCGCCCCGGAGCGCGGCCCCTACGACTGGTCGCCGCGCGTCGACGGCTTCACGCTCGGAATCGGCGAGAGTGCCAAGGATATTGCCATCGAGACTCGCCTGCCGTGGGTGGTGACACGCGCTGAAGTCCCATTGGTTTCGATGGATAATGGCATGCACGCGATCACGATCGAATATGCCGCCCCGCAATATGACCCGGACTACTGGGACGGTGAGCTGGTCCGCTCCGACTACGTGCAGCTCGGCGCCTGCCCTCATGATACGATCATCACCCCCGCGCATCCGGTCAGGCACCACCAGGCGCAGGTCGGCGCGGTCTCGGTCGACATCCGCTTCTGGTATCCGCCGCAGCCGACCGGGGTCGTCGCCGGCTACACCGCCTGGCTCGCGCGCTGGGACCGCACGATCCTCAGCGGCTTCACCAGCCGCCCGATCGAGCTGCGCGGCTACTGGTCCCAGACCTTCCGGCCGGGGCACCACAACTTCGAGGAGGGCTTCCTCTTCGAGCCGGCGCTGGAGGTCGACGAGGAGATGCGCGCCGAGCTCGAGCTGCGCGACATCCGCCTCGTGCACGTGCGCGTCGGCTACGGTGAGCCATATATCAAGGTGATCGGCGCCGACGGCCGCCCGCGGGATCCGGCGCAGCCCTGAGCGGACCGCCCTGATCGGGAGGATCGGGATACCCGACGTTGCCAAGGCGACGCGCGCGGACCTATGATCCCGTCCATGACGCAAGCGGCCAAACCGCAGAAGGGCGTGCTCGTACCCCGGGTCCACGAAGAGCCGGTGGGGATCCCGTACTTCGACGAGGAGCTCGGCGTGCCCCAGAACACCGCGCACCGCATCATGGTCAGCGAGACGGCGCCGATCTTCGCCTCCATCGCCCGGGAGGCGGGGCTCAGGTTCCTCTCCGACGAGCCGATCTGGTACATCCACCCGGAGAACGACGAGCAGCGCGCCTTCTATGGTGACTGTGTGCTCGCCGAGGGCGACGACACCAAGACCCTGACCGCCCAGAAGGTGCTGCTCGCGATGGAGGTCGTGACGACGCACGATCGGCGCAAGGAGCTCAAGGACACCCGCTTCCAGAAGCTCCTCAACGAGTACAACGGCGTGTCCGAGTTCGCGCTGATCTTCCCGGACCTCGACGATCCGCGCGCGCTCACCTGGTGCCGTCTCGTCGACCAGCAGTACGAAGAGCACGCGATCGCGCCGGGCGGCAGCGTCGCGTCACGGGCCGTGCCGGGGCTGGAGCTGCGCGTGCTGCCGCGTGACCAGTGGCGCGCGGGCCACAAGCTCGAGGTCTACTACCAGGGCGTTCACCGGCCGCGGCTCGCCGGCGAGCGTGAGCGGGCCGAACAGGCTCGTCAGCAGGCGGAGCAGGAGCGCGAGCGGGCGCAGCAGGAGCGCGAGCGGGCGCAGCAGGAGCGCGAGCGGGCCGAGCGGCTCGCGGCGCGCTTGCGTGAGCTCGGCCTCGATCCGGACGCCTGAAAGAGAGCTCTGGCTCCTCGCGCTCCGGGCCGGCGCGCCGGTCGACGCCGGCGACCCGGCAAACCGAGCCTCGCTCCGGTCGGTCCCGGCTGCGGTTGCCACCCACGCGGACCACGGTTAGGCTCCGCTGGCCCATGGTGCGCCACGCCGTCACTTCGCTCTTCGCCGTCCTGGCCCTGACCGTCTCCGCGCGCGCCGAGGAGGTGGCCGAGATCTGGCAGCCGGCCGGCCCGATCGCGACCAGCGCCGGCATGAGCGCCGTCGCCACCGATCCCGACGATCCCAAGGTCGTCTGGCTCGGCAGCGCCAGCACGGTCTGGGTCTCGGAGGACGAAGGCCAGACCTTCCGCCTCGTGCTCCAGCTCTCGCGCGCCTCGGGGCTCCTGCGCGAGACCGGCAGCCTGCCGGTCGAGGACCCCACCGAGCTCGCCGACGATCCCGAGGCCCGGCAGCTCGTCGAGGAGGAGCTCGAGGACGAGGGGATCTCCGAGGACGAGCTCGTCGCCGACGACATCCTGCTCCTGGACACCGGCGACTCGCGACCCGTGCGCGAGGTGGGCAACACCGAGGACGACATCCCCGACGAGGACGACGAGCAGGACGTGCAGGTCCGCTTCGGGGTCGTGCGCATGCGCCCCATCGGCGACAACCTCTACGTCTGCACGAGCCGCGGTCTCTACACGGTGGCGCGCACCGCGCGCCGTGTCGGCACCGGGCGCGAGATCCGCTTCGGCCGCCGCGTCGCCGTCAACGACGTCGCCCAGACCCCCGACGGCCAGGTGTGGATCGCGACCGACGGTGGCCTCTACCAGCTCGGGCGCGACGGCATCGGCCGCCCGGCGCGCGGGCTCGAGGAGGACCTCGCGGTACGCGCCCTGGCGGTCTCGGAGGGGCGCGTCGTCGCGGCGACCTCACGTGGTCTGCGCATCGCCTCGACCACGGTCGACGGCTTCGACCGCTTGTCGATCGGCGGCCGCGAGGACGCCGGGCTCGAGGACATCCTGGTCGAGGCCGACGCGCGCATCCTCGTCGCCGGCTCCGACCAGGTCGCGCGCATCCTCGTGCGGCCGGGCGAGGTGCCCTTCACCGAGGCGCTGTGGAACGTGCCGGGCGCGGCGCGCCTGGCGGTCGGCCGCGGAGGTGCGCGCTGGGCGGTCGGCGACAAGGGCGCCTGGCGCCTGCGCGGGGAGGGCGCCTTCCAGCGCATGACCGAAGGGCTCTTCGATCGCCGCCTGCGCGACGTGGCCACCGGCTATGGTTCGCTCGCGCACCTGTGGGCGGTCGGTCGCACGGGCGCCTGGCGGCTCGTCGCCGACACCGGCCGCGGCTACTCCGCTTCGGCCGTTCGTCTCGCCGAGCAGGCGCTCGAGGGCTTCCCCGACGACGCCAAGGTCCTGCGCTGGGCGGTCACCGCGCGCGGCAGCTCGCTCGCGCGCATCGATGGCTGGGCGCTCGAGCAGCGCCTCTCCTGGCTCCTGCCGCGGGTCGAGCTGCGCTGGCGTTGGGTCCGGCAGCGCGAGGAGGAGCTCCTGCAGGTACCGATCCTCGATCGCCGCATCCTCGACGCGGTCGAGGTGCGCCCGACCGACGACGAGTTCCGCATCATGGCCTACTGGGACGTGATGCCGGCGATCACCGCGGCGCTCGAGGGCAGCCGCAGCGTCTTCGAGCAGTCGCGCGTGCGCGCGCGCCGTGAGCTCGAGCGCGTGCGCGAAGTGGTCATGCCGGTCTATCATGCCTGGGCGCGCAAGCGCATCGACCTGGCGGCGAGCGAAGAGCTCGGGCTGCGCGAGGCGCTTCGCGAGATCCTGATGATCCAGCGGCTCGAGGCCGACCTGCACGTGTACACCGATGGGCGCTTCCCGTTCTCGCCGGGCGAGAGCAGAAAACCAAAGACATCCAAGGATTTGCCATGAAGACTCTGGTGATCGTCACCTTGAGCGTGCTCGTGGGCTGGGCCTCACCCGCGCTGGCGCAGGACTCCAAAGCCGAGGCGAGGCGCGTGCTCGCGAAGTTCGCCGATGAACCTAGCGTGGTCGACGTGCAGAACGCGGCCGCGAGCTACGCGCGCGTGCACCCCGACGTCTACGACGCCTGGATGAGCTCGGCGCGCTGGGCCTACTTCCTGCCGCGCAGCCTGCGTGGCCAGATCCGGCGCACCGACGACGATCAGCTCGACGTGCGCACGACGACCTCGGGCCTGTCCGATCTCGTGTCCAACGACGAGCAGCTCCAGCTCGAGCTGCGCGCCGACTGGGACCTCACCCGCCTGGTCTTCAACCGCGACCAGATCACCGCCGCCCGCCAGATCGAGCGCCTCGTCAACCAGCGCGAGGACATCCTGACCACGGTCAACAAGCTCTACTTCGCGCGCCGTCAGCTCCAGGTCGAGCTCGAGCTCGAGCCGCCGAGCTCGGTCGAGCGCGCGGTGCGCTCACAGCTGCGCATCGACGCCCTGACCGCCGATCTCGACGCGCTCACCGGCGGCTGGTTCTCCAAGCAGCTCCCGGCGCGGCCGTGAAGACGCGGCGCCGCCGCTTCTTTGCTGGGCGTCGCGCGCCAGTGTAGGAAGCGGACATGGCGTTCGATCCCGAGGGGGCCCGCTTCCGGCTCGGCGAAGCACGAGGGCACTACGAGAGCTGGTTCCTGCGCGGCAACCACCCGAGCCGCGCGCTCGCCTTCTGGCTGCGCTACACCGTGTTTTCGCCGAAGAATCGCCCGCAAGACGCCTACGCCGAGCTCTACGCCATCGTCTTCGACGGCGAGCGCGCCCGCCATGTCGCCACGCGCGAGAAGCACCCGCTGACCGAGGCCTTCTTCCCGACCAGCGGGCTCGGCGTGCGCATCGGTGCCTCGCGCCTCGACGAGGGCCACGCCACCGGCAGCGCGCGCGGGCCCGGGCAGGACGCGCCGACCATCACCTGGGAGCTCGTGATCCGTGGTGGCGACGCGCCGCTCCTGCTCCTCCCCGAGAAGTACTATGACGGCGGCTTCCCCAAGGCGAAGTCGCTGGTGATGCGCCCGGGCGTGAGCTTCTCCGGCTACCTCCTGGTCGACGGCGAGCGCGTCGACGTGACCGGCTGGCGCGGCAGCCTCAACCACAACTGGGGCGTGCGCCACACCGATCGCTACGCCTGGGGCCAGGTGATAGGTTTTCCCGGCGCGCACGACACCGTGCTCGAGGTCGCGACCGCGCGCATCGCGCTGGGCCCGGTGCTCTCGCCGGCGATGACGCCGATCGTGCTGCGCCATCGCGGCCACGAGTATCGCCTCAACGACATGCGCAAGCTCTTCGGGCGCGCCAAGGTGAAGGGGCTCGACTGGAGCTTCAAGGCTCGCGGCGACGGCATCGAGCTGCGCGGCGCGATGCGCATGGGTCCGCCTGATGCGGTCACGCTGATCTACGAAAACCCTCCGGGCGGCGCCAAGATCTGCATCAACACCAAGATCGCCTCGTGCCGGCTCGAGATCCGCACGGCCTCCGGCGCCGAGGAGCTCTTCACGCCCTCGGGCGCCGCCTTCGAGCTGCTCGTCGACGCGCTCGCGGACACCGGCGTCGACGGCTTGCCGAGCCCGATCTGAGTGTCGTACGAGAGGTCATGGAAGACGACCTCATCGACCCGAAGACCGGCAAGCCGCGCCGCCACGACGGCCGCGATCCGTGGTCGTTCATGACCCGCCACGCCGTGCTGGCCGCCGGCGATCTCGGGCCCTTCGTGCCGCCGCCGCCGCCTGGCGAGCCCGCGGAGATCCAGCCGGGCGCCTACGTGCAGCTCGTGATCGTGCGCGAGCGCAACGATCCGCAGGGGCGCTACGAGGCGGTCTGGATCGAGGTCGCCGGCGGCGAGGGCGACGACTTCGTCGGCACGCTCGACAACCAGCCGACCTGGGTGCGCGGGCTCGCCGCGGGCGACGAGGTGCGCTTCTCGCGCGCGCATGTGTTGGCCGTGCGTCGTCCCTGATCGGCCGCGCTCCGATCAGAAGCTCGCGGCCATCGTCGAGTAGATGAAGTGCTCGGGGTCGCCGTCGGCGGTGAAGGCGTCGCCGGGGATGAACACCGAGTAGTTGAAGTCGAGCGACAGGTGCGGGTTCGGCTTGACGCCCAGGGTGAGGTCGATCTCCTGGCCGAAGCTCGTGCCGCCGTCGCGGCTCTGCATCGGCAGGAACGCGTGAAAGGCGAGCTGGGCGAAGGCGTCCTCGGCGAGGTTCAGGCCGAGCACGGCGCCGGTGTCGATGAGCCCGCGCCTGGCGGTGTCGACCGGGATGTTGAGGAAGAAGTCGGCCTCGCCGTGGAAGCGGTGGCCGGTGGCGAAGAGGGTGTCGAAGGTGCGCTCGTCGCCATCGCTCGGGTCGTCGTCGCCCGAGAGCGTCTCGACGAAGACCTCGAAGAACGGGGCCAGGTCACTGTCGACCAGCGTGAAGCGTGTGCGCGCGGCGAACATCCAGGCGAAGTAGCTGGTGTCGACCTCGCCGACGGTGGCGCCGCCGGCCTGCAGGTAGGCCTCGATCCCGAAGCGCAGGCCGAAGGGCAGCTCGCTCTGCAGGACCAGGCCGTTGGTGGCGCGCACGCGATCGCTGCCCGAGTTGAGGTCGATCACGGTGATGAAGGCCGGCTGGAAGAAGTCGCCGATCTGCGCGCGCAGAGCGGCCGCGAAGAGGTCGTCCACCGCCAGGGAGCCGGCCGGCAGGTCGTCGAGCACGCGCGCGTACATGACGTCGATCGAGAGCCGCTGATCGAAGGCGCGCGCCATGAGGCGCAGTGCGTCGAAGCTCCGAGCCTGCTCGACGAAGCCGACGTTGCCGATCAGGCGGTGGTTCAGGTAGCCGATCTCCTGGCGACCGACGCGCAGCCGCAGATCGGGATCGAAGGCGAGCTCGACGTAGCCCTGGTGCAGGTCGAAGCCGTCGGCGGAGAAGTCGCCCAGGGTGTCGCTCTCTTCACCCCAGGTGCGCACGTCCTGGACCTGCACCAGGGCCTGCAGCTCCTCGCCGTAGGCGAAGCGCAGCCCGAGGCGCGCGCGGTGGCGCAAGAAGTTGTCGACGTTGCCGGGCGCGAAGTCCTTGCCCTCGACGTGGCGGAAGCGCACGAGGTACTCGCCCAGCGGCGTGGCGGTGAGCTCCTGGGCGTGCGAGGGCGCGGCGGTCGCGAGCATGGCGAGGGCGCAGATGAGCGGGATCGGGCGCATGGGCAGGGTCTCCTCGGGCGCGCACGGACGCCGATGGGTGCCGCCCGGTACCTGGACGAGTGTGCGCCAGGAACGTGGCGCTGACGACTTTTTGGGGCGCGCTACAGGGCCGCGCGCTACTTGAGCGCGCGCTCCTTGAGCGAGGGCCCGAGCCCGACGAGCAGGTCCTTCTTGAGGCTCAGCAGGCGATCGAAGCGCGCGGCGGCGCGCGGGTTCATGAGCGCGAGGCTCGGCGCGCGCGGTCCGGCCTCGAAGCTCGAGCCATCGAAGATGTAGAACTGCGAGCGCAGTGGGCTCGACGGCTGTGGCTCCGGGCTCGCGGCGAGCGCGGGCGCGCTCAGCGACGCGGCGGTGATGATGAGACTGACGAACGCGAGACGGCGCATGACGACCTCTCCTTCCCTGGCGGGAAGGCCTCCGACGCACGAGCCGCGAAAAGGATCTGCGCGCGCTCTCAACGCACGACATGCGTGCGGGCTCAGCGCACCATATAAAGGATGAAGGCGAGGGCGAACCAGGCGCCGAGGCCGACGAGACCCCAGCCCATGGCGCGGATCACGCGCTGCAGCGTGAGCGGGCTGAAGCGGTGGCGCAGCCGCGAGAGGAGCCAGACCAGGAGCGCGAACCAGCTCGACGCGCCGATGACCACGCCGATCGCGAAGGGCCAGGCGTAGGCGGGCTCGACCGGGAAGAGATCCATCGACATGATCGTCGTCGCCGCGGCGGCCCAGGTCGCGAGCAGGGTCGGGTTCAGGAAGGTCACCGAGAAGCCGACGCCGAAGGACTGCCAGAGGCGCTCGGCCTGCGCGCCCTTGGCCATGACGTGGCCGACCTCGAGCGAGAGCGTCGTGCGGCGGCGTGCCTTCCGGATGAGAGAGCCGGGCGCGTCGGCGCTCGGGCCCGGCGTGGGCGCGGGCGCGGCGGCGGTGCTCGTCTGGGGCACGAAGCGCGTGAACCAGATCCCGAGCGCGACGAGGATCACCGCGGCGACCGCCTTGGAGATCGGCACGACGATCGGGTAGTCCGCGAGGAAGGTCGAGAACCCCCAGAGCGCGAGGAAGGCGTAGACGCCTTCGGCCAGGCCGGTGCCGACACCGAGCATCAGCGCGCTCTTGACGTGGCCTTCGAGGCCGTGGCGCACGACCAGCGCCGCGACCGGACCGGCCACCGGCATCGAGGCGACGAAGGCGACGATGAGCCCGACGAGCGCGGCCATCAACACGTGCGCACCCTCGCGGCTCGCTCGTCCTCCCGCACGCCATGAGCGATCACGTCTGCGCCTGCTCCGCGACGAGCGCGCTGAAGACCTCGCCGCGGTGGGCGTAGCCCTTGAACTGATCGAAGCTCGCGCAGGCTGGAGAAAACAGAACAGTATCGCCAGGTTGGGCGAGATCGCGAGCGGCGCTGACCGCCTCGGGCAGCGTCTCGACGACGACGCAGGGGTGACCGCCGAGCGCGCGCGCGATCGTCTCGCGCGTGGCGCCGAAGCAGACCGCGGCGCGAGCGCGTCGGCGCACGAGCGCGGCGAGCTCGGTGAAGTCGGCGTCCTTGCTCGAGCCTCCGAGCATGATCACGACCGGGCCGTCGATCGCGGCGAGCCCGGCGCTGGCGGCGTTGGGCGAGGTCGCCTTCGAATCGTTGATCCAGGTGACGCCGCCGTGGGTGCCGACCGGTGTCAGGCGATGGGGCAGCGGTCGGTAGGCGGCGAGCGCGCGGCCGATCAGCGCCGGGTCGATCCCGAAGTCGACCGCCATCTGAGCGGCTGTGAGCGCATTCTGCAGGTTGTGACGGCCGAGCAGCGGGAGCTCGTGGCGCATCATTATATATAGGCGTTCTTTCGAGCTGCCCCTGGCGCGCACCTCGAGGCGGGTGCCGGCGCTCGTCTCGAGCGCGCGTGCGTCGGCGTCGGCGGAGGCGAGCGAGAAGCGGCGGAGGGTCGGGCGCGTCGGCAGCGTCCAGGTGGCGATGTGCGGGTCGTCGCCGTTGACGACGAGCACGTCGTCCTCGGTCATCGCGCGCCAGATGAGGCGCTTGGCGGCCTGGTAGGCGGCGAACGAGCCGTGGTAGTCGAGGTGGTCGGGCGCGATGTTGGTCACGCACGCCACGCGCGGACGGAAGTCGCGGCAGGTCGTGAGCTGGAAGCAGCTCACCTCGGCGACGACGACGTGCTCGGGGGTGAGCCGGTCGAGGTCGTCCGAGAGCGGGTTGCCGAGGTTGCCGCCGACGAAGGTCGGGCGACCGGAGGCCGCGACGATCGCGCCGAGCATCGTCGTCACGGTGCTCTTGCCGTCGGTGCCGGTCACCGCCAGGATCGGGATCGAGGGCGGCAGGAGTCGGTAGAAAAGCTCAACTTCTCCAAGGACTTCCGAGGCGCGTCCGGCGATCTCGGCGCGCAGCGGCGAGACCTCGGCGATGCCCGGCGAGAGCACGGCGACGTCGCCGACACGCACCTCGTTGCTGCCGGCGACGAAGCGCACGCGCGGGTCGAGGTTCTCGGGTCGCGGGGCGTCGGCGCGCGCTTCGCAGAGCAGGACATCACCACCGCGGCGCGCGAGCAGGTTGGCGGCGGCGAGCCCCGACCGCCCCGCACCGACCACCGTGAAGGCGCGGCCGGCGACGGCGAAGGCCGCGCTCACGAGGGATCCCCGCCAGCGGTGAGCAGCGCCGCGTAGCGATCGGCGAGGCGGAAGAGATCGTCGCCTCCGAAGAAGACGACCTGCTCGCCGGGCCCGACCTCGCGCATGAGCACGTCGACGATCGCCTCCATCTCCGGGACGTAGGTCACGCGTGGCCCGCGTGCGCGGATCTTGTCGCAGAGGTAGGCGGTGTCGATGCCGGGGATCGGCACCTCGCCGGCGGGGTAGAGGTCGGTGATGATCGTGTGATCGGCGTCGTGGAACGCCTCGGCGTAGTCGTCCTGCAGGTAGTTCACCATGGTGAAGCGGTACGGCTTGAACACGGCGGTCGTCTTGCGACCGCTGGTGGCGGCGG
The DNA here is from genome assembly GCA_011526585.1 of Deltaproteobacteria bacterium. Lineage (GTDB taxonomy): Bacteria > Myxococcota_A > UBA9042 > PHBI01 > PHBI01 > WYBB01. The sequence continues at coordinate 12,976 of WYBB01000083.1, read as the reverse complement.
CTTCGAGCACGCGGCGGATCCCGGTCGGGTGCGAGATGTAGTCCTTGACGATCAAGCGGCCGGCGGCCTCGACGACGGTGAAGCGGTTCTCGAGCCCCCTGAAGGAGGCGAGCGCCTCGGCGATCGCGGCCGGCTCGATGCCGAGCTCGAGCGCGACGGCGGCGGCGGCCAGCGCGTTGTCGAGGTTGTGCAGGCCGGGAAGGCCGACGTCGATCGCGGCGAGGCGCTCGCCGGCGCGCGCGAGCTCGAAGCGCCCGGCGGTGAAGTCGGCGCGTGCGTCGCGCGCGGTGACGTCGGCCTCGGTGAGGCGCGCGAAGGTCGTGACCGGCACGCCGAGCTCGGGGATCAGGGCGCGCGCGCCAGGGTCGTCGGCGTTGATGAAGACCCGCTCGAGGCGGGGGTTGTCGGCGAGCGCCTGCACGACGGTGCGCTGGACGTGCTGCAAGTTCTCGTAATAGTTGAGATGATCGGCTTCGAGGTTGTTCACGACCGCGATGGTCGGGCGCACGTTGCGGAGCGAGCCGTCGGACTCGTCGACCTCGGCGACCAGCGCCGCGGCGTCGGTCAGGCGCGCGTTGATCTTGGCGAAGTTCTCGAGGAGCCCGCCGATGATGAAGCTCGGGCGGCGACCGGCGCGCTCGAGGATCCAGCTGATCGCCGCCGAGGTCGTGCCCTTGCCGTGGGTGCCGATGACGCCGATGGCCGGGTCGTGCGCGGCGACGAGCGCGCCGAGGAGCTCGGAGCGGTGGCGCACCTCGAGCCCACGCGCGCGGGCGGCGACGAGCTCGGGGTTGCCCTCGGGGATCGCGGTCGAGACGACGACCAGGTCGGTCTCGGCGAGGTTGTCCGGGGTGTGGCCGATGGTGACGGTCGCGCCAGCCTCGCGCAGCCGGAGCGTGAGCTGCGACTCGCGCACGTCGGAGCCGGACACGCGGTAACCCCTGGCGAGGAGGGCGAAGGCGACGCCGGAGACGCCGATGCCACCGATGCCGATGAGGTGGACGCGCGTGGAGGGGGCGGGCAGTGCGATCATGAGGATCTCGTTGTCGAGCGAAGGTCGTCGAGGATGGAACGCGCGAGCCGCGGCGATTCCTCGCGCCGGCATCTTCGGCGGGTCTCATCGGGACGACAAGATTATCCGCGCCGGCCGTTCACCGGGGCCGCGGCATCAGCGCCCGGGGTCGCGCAGGCGCTCGCGTGCGATCTCGCGCAGCGCCGGGGAGGGGTGCCCGACCGAGAGGCTCTCGAGATAGCGCCGCGCGTCCTCGGTGCCGAGATCGGCGAGCGCGTGGATCGCGACGAGGTGCTTTTCGGCCTGGGCGCCGTCGGTCATCTTGACCAGCGCGCGCAAGACCTCGGGGGTGGCGACCTTGAGGAGACCCAGCGCCGCGCCCGCGCGGGTGGCGACGCGCGGATCGTCGTGCGCGGTGAGGCGCACCAGATCGGGCACGGCGTCGACGAGCTTGCGCTCGCCCGCCTCGGAGGCGGCCTCGGTGAGGATGCCCGGGTGGTCCGAGGTCGCCAGGGCCTGGCGGATCCGATCGTCGCCGGCGTGGCGCATGAGCACCTGACCGTAGAGCGCCGCGGCGCCGTCACGGGTGACCGCGCGCAGCGCCTCGAGCAGGCGCTCGTCCGAGGCGCCGCCGGCCATGCCCCCGAAGGCGCGCCGCGCGTCGAGCTCGATCCGGTAGACGTCGCCGTCGGAGTCGCCGGTCGCGGCTTCGCCCGGCGGGGCACAGACGAGCTCGCCCTCGAAGAGGGCGCGCGCCTCGCCGGCGTCCGCCTCGGCGACCGGGCGCTGGTTCACCGTGAGCGCGTAGCCGATCGCGATCGCGGCGCGGCATGCCCCGGGGTCGTCCTCGGCCCGCTCGAAGTCCCGGGTCAGGGCGTCGATCACCAGCTGGTCGAGGAGCGGGGGGATCACCTCGGGTCTCAGCTCGGGTGGGGTCAGGTCGCGGAAGCGCACCTCGCCGAGCCGCGGCCTCGTGTCGGGCGCGAGCTCGTCGCGCGCGGGAGTCGCGGCCGCCCGCGCGCCGTGGTCGCTCACCTCGCTCGGCGTGTCGTGAGCGGGTTCGGCCGAACGACCACAGGCGCTCACGTGAAACATCAACGCTGCGGTCGCCGAAGCGGCCCACGACATTGACCGACGCGATCGGCGGTGGCTAACGTGCGCGGCCATGAACCGCCCTGCCCACCCGCGCTCCCTGGTTTCGACCTTCCCGCTCGTCGCAGCGCTCCTGGGCGCGGCCTGCCCATCGCCGAGCCCGAGCCCGGTCGCGCGCCCGGCGACGCCGGAGAGCGACGCCGTGGTCGTGCCGCGTCCGACCGGCGGCGGGGAGGTGGCCAGGGGTTCGCGCTCCGGGGAGGCGACGCTCTTCTTGATGGCTGACATTCGCGGGATCCTGCGGCCTTGCGGGTGCACGGTGGAGCTCCAGAAGGGGGGATTCGATCGGCTCATTCCGATCCTCGCCGAGGAGCGAGAGCGTCATCCGGCCTCCGCGCTGCTGCACGCCGGCCCCCTGTTCTATGAAGATGCGGTGCCCGACGCCAAGAAGAAGGCGCAGCGTGAGCGCCAGGCCGTGGTCGCCGCCGAGCTGATCGCGCGCACCGGGATCACCGCGGCCGGCGCGACGGCCGTCGACGAGGTCGCCAGCGGCGGGCAGCTCGGGGCGCTCGCGGCGCGCGGCAAGGTGCAGGTGACGGCCGCCAACCTCACGCTGGCGTCCGGGTCGGCGCCGGCGCGCTCGGTCGTGCACGAGGTCGGTGGCCTGCGGATCGGGATCTTCGCGCTCGCCTCGCCGGACGAGATCGATCGTGGCGCGCATGGCGAGGGGCTGGCCAAGGTCGCGGTGAGCGATCCCGAGGCGGCGGCGCGGAGCACGGTGGCGGAGCTCGCGGATCGGTCGGATCTGATCGTGCTCCTGTCGGGGCTCGGCCTGCGCGAGACCAAGCGCCTCGTGCGCAAGGTCGACGGGATCGACTTCGCGGTGGCCGGCGGCATGGGCGAGCACCCGGCTTTCTCCCCCGAGGCGGAGCTGGTCGATGAGACCCGCGTCATGCAGTTCCACCGCGAGGGGCGCTACCTCGGGCGGCTGACCGTGCGGCTCATCGCCGGCAGCTCGGAGCTCGCCGACGTCTCGGCGGTCTCGCCCGGCGAGCTCGCGCTCATCGACGCGCGCGTGGCCCGCCTCGAGGCCGCGCTGGCCGAGCTCACCCGCACGCGCAAGGCGACCGATCCGGAGATCCGCTCGATGATCCACCACCTCGCCAGCGTCAGGCAGAGCCGCGATCGGCTCGCCGCCAGGAAGGTGGTCGTTCCGACCGACCGGTCGAGTTTCAGCTTCACCCTGACCCCGCTCGACTGGGACCTGCCGCAGGACCCCGAGGTGGCGGCGCTGATGAAGGCGTTCGACGAGGAGCTGGCCAGGATCAACATCGCCAACGCCGGCACGCTGCCCGAGCCGGCCCCCGGCCAGGCGGTCTTCGTCGGCACCGACGCCTGCTTCGAGTGTCACGAGGAGACGCGGGAGTTCTGGCGGACCAACGAGCACGCTCACGCGTGGAAGACCCTGGTCGACCTGGGCAAGACCTTCGACGCCGAGTGCGTCTCCTGCCACGTCACCGGGTACGGCATGGCGGGCGGGTCGCTGGTCGGGCGGACCGACGGGCGCGAGAACGTGCAGTGCGAGGCGTGTCACGGGCCCGGCTCCAAGCACGTCGAGGACTCGCTGCCCGAGACCATCCTCGGCAAGCCGACCGAGGCGGCGTGCATCGGGTGCCACAACCAGCACCACTCCCCCCGGTTCCAGTTCGCTCCGTTCCGCGAGCACCTGCTGGTGCCGGGTCACGGCAAGCCGCTGCGCTGACGCCCCTCCGGCCGTCGGGATCCGATTGGGACCCGCTTGTGAAGCGGCTCTAAGTGGATCTGTCATTTCCGGGGGAGTCCCGGCCGGCCGGGTCCCCGTGATCGGATCACGGATGACGGAGCGCTCGTCGGTCGAGTGCGAAGCGCGCTGCGCGGTGATCGATCGCTCGCTGATCGCGGAGCGCCCGCGCGATCGATCGCGTCGCCGACGACATCGCTCGTGACCGCTTGAATGGCCGTGATGCGAGGGTCGCTCCGGCGGTGAGGATCCGCCGCAACGGGCGCGCGTGATCGATCGCCACACGCTCGATCGAAAAAAAAAGATCGAAGATGATCGAGACGAGTTGAGCCGTGATCACCGGCATGATATTGCCATTCGCATGCGGTCGAACCGCTACGAATCCGCAATTCGACGCTGGGTCGACGCTCTGAACGAGCGTGGCGCCCGGGCTCGCGTCGAGGCCGCCGTGCACCCCGAAGTCCGGGTGGCGCGATATGGCTTCGGTGCGAATACCGGGCGACTCATGCAGGACATTCGGGGTGTCTCGGGGGTGGCCGACTGGTTCGGACTCTCCCCGAAAGAGGTCCGGTTCGAGATTGTGGATCCGGTCGAGCTGGAGTCAGAAGTCCCCTCGACGTCGTCACGACCGGAGGGGGAGGTGGGTGAGGGTGGCGTGGCGCGAGCGCGATACCGGGTCAGCGCCGTTGGGTTCTCCAACGGTGGGACGTGGCGCTTCGGGCTCTCGGACGACGACCTCATCCTCTGGCTCGAGCATCGCCCGGACGACCTCCCTGATTCATCGCATGAAGAGAGGTCGGTCGACGGTGTCGACCGTGAACATCGGCACGATGACCCCCATCACCTGGAGCATTCGCACCATAACTAATTGACTTCGTGTGGTTCGGTGGGGCCTCGGGCTCTCGACACGGGCGTTTCGGATGTCGCCACGCCCACCTGGTCGGAGCCGTGAGGGCCACGCGAAGGGAAAACAGAGCGACATCGCACTTGGGAGAGACAATCATGGCTGAAGCGAAGAAGGCGAAGAAGGCCCCGGCGAAGAAAGCGGCCGCGAAGAAGAAGGCGCCCGCCAAGAAGGCGGCGCCGGCCAAGAAGGCGGCGGCGAAGAAGAAGCCCGCGGCGAAGAAGGCCCCGGCCAAGAAGGCCCCGGCCAAGAAGGCGGCGGCGAAGAAGGCCCCGGCCAAGAAGGCGGCGGCGAAGAAGGCCCCGGCCAAGAAGGCGGCGGCGAAGAAGGCCCCGGCCAAGAAGGCGGCGGCGAAGAAGGCCGCCCCGGCCAAGAAGGCCGCCCCGGCCAAGAAGCCGGCCGCCAAGAAGGCCGCCCCGGCGAAGAAGGCCGCGCCCGCCGCGAAACCGGCGGCCCCCGCTGCGCCCCCGGTCGCCAAGCCGGCGACCCCGCCCGCGCCGGTGGCCCGGCCGGCCGTGCCCGCTCCGGCCAAGCCGGCGATCCCGGCCCCGGCGAAGCCGCCGATCCCGGCCCCGGCGGCCGCCAAGCCGCCGTTCCCGCCGAAGCGGAAGTGACGAGAGCGCGCGCGAGCGCGTGAGGTCAGCGAGGCAGGTGTCCCTGGTGGGCGCCTGCCTCTTTCTATTTGGGCTCAAATTAGCTTCTGCTCAGATTCGGGCCGGAGCGGCTCAGCAGAGGCCGGGAAATCCGAGCTGCCTCAGGCCATCGTAGAGCACGATCCCGACCGAGGTCGCGAGATTCAGGCTGCGAATGTGGCGGTTGATGGGGATCTTGTAGAGGTCGTCGGCGAAGCGCTCGCGGAGCTCGGGTGGGAGCCCGGTCGTCTCCTGGCCGAAGACGAGCAGGGTCTCGTCGGTGGCGGTGAGCTCGGCGTAGGAGCGGGTGGCGTGGCTCGAGAAGAGCGCCAGGCGTGGCCGCGGGATCTGCGCGAGCAGGTGGTCGAAGCTCGGGTGCAGGTGCAAGCGCACGTGCGGCCAGTAGTCGAGGCCGGCGCGCTTGAGCAGGCGGTCGTCGAGCGAGAAGCCGAGCTTGCCGACGAGGTGCAGGTCGGTGCCGGTGCCCGCGGCGAGGCGGGCGATGCTCCCCGTGTTCTGGGGGATGAGCGGGTTGACGAGGACGACGTGCACCGAGCGGCGCTCAGGCGGGAGAGAAGGCGTCGGGCAGCGGGGCGTGGCCCTGGGTCGGGGCGGCCTTGCCGAGCTGGACGATGCGCTCGACCAGGGTCTGGTAGTCCTCGGCCGCGGGGGACTTCGGGGCGAACTCGAAGATCGACTTGTGCTCGGCCGGGGCTTCCTTGAGGCGCGTGTTGATGCGCACCGGCGTCAGCACCTTGTCCTTGAAGTAGCGCTCGAGGTTGCGCACGACCTCGTGTGAGATCTTGTTGCGCACGTCGTAGAAGGTCGGCAGCACGCCGAGGATGCTGATCGGGTGGCGCAGCTGCTCCTGCACGACGCGCAGGGTCTCGAGGATCTGCTTGACGCCGACCAGCGAGAGGTAGTCGCAGGCGACCGGGATGAGCACCTGGTCCGCGAAGTAGAGCGCGTTCTGGTTGAGGAGCGAGAGGCTCGGCCCGCAGTCGAGCACGATGTAGTCGTAGTCGGCGATGTCCTTGAAGCGATTGCGCAGGACCTTGTGGGGCTGCTGCACGTGGGCGAGGTGGACCTCGACCTTGGCGAGCAGGTTGTTCGAGGGCAGGAGGTCGAGGTTGTCGCGCACGCTGACGATCGCCGAGCCCGGGTCCTGGTTCTCGACGAAGAGGTGGTAGAGGTTGCGGGTGCCGTCGGCGCCGAGGCAGACGCCGACGTTGCCCTGCGAGTCCATGTCGATGATCAGCGTGCGGTGGCCGGCCATGGCGAGGCCGTGCGCGAGCGAGACGGTGGTCGTCGTCTTGCCGGTGCCGCCCTTCTGGTTCATGACGGCGATCTTGCGCGCGCCCTTCTTGTGGCGAAGCTCCTGGCGGACCGGGTTCTCGCGGCACTCGGGCGTGCAGAAGTAGCGCTTGGCGCCGCCGACGAAGGCGAGCTGGAAGGCGTACCTCGGCTCGAACTGGGTGCCACAGACCGAACAGGTCTGCTGTCGTTGACCGAAGAGCGCCTGCTCGTGGCAGGGCTGACTACAGAAGTAGTTGGTCGCCGCCGCGGTGCGCTGCACCTGGAAGCTGAAGCGGGGGGCGAACTCGGTGGCGCAGATGGTGCACTTCACGGTCTCGGTCGTCATGAGCACCTCGCTTGGCGACGGGGTCACCTACCATATATGGTCACTCGCGAACAAGCGCAAGGCGGTCGCGAGCGAGAGTCATCGTGGCGGGCGGGGAACCCGTTCACATCTCGTCATCGTTGTTCGAGGCGAACCAGCCGCGCCGCCAGAAGAAGACGACCATGCCGAGCGCGATGGCCAACATGATGGCCATCACGACGAGGTAGCCGTGCGGTGAGCGGAGCTCGGGCATGTTGAGCTCGTGGTTCGTGTCGAAGTTCATTCCGTAGACGCCGGCGATGAAGGTCAGCGGGATGAAGATGGTGGAGATCACCGCCAGCACACGCATCGTCTCGTTCATGCGGTGGCTCATGCTCGACATGTGCAGGTCCATGAGCGAGGCGACCGTCTCGCGGTAGCCCTCGACGATGTCGATGATGCGCAGGATGTGGTCGGTGGTGTCGCGCAGGTACAGGCGCGTCTCGGCGGAGAAGCCCGAGCCCTCGCGCCCGAGCACGGCGAGCGCGTCGCGCAGCGGCCAGAGCGCGCGCCGGAGCGTGATGACGTCGCGGCGGGCGCCCTGGATCCGCCCGAGGATCGAGTGGTCCTTGTGGGTCTGCAGGACCTCGTCTTCGAGGGCGTAGAGCGCGTCGCCGAACGCCTCGAGCACCGGGAAGTAGTCGTCGACGACGGCGTCGAGCAGCGTCTGGGCGAGCAGATCGGCGGTCATCGGCAGCGAGCGGCGCGCGCGGTTGACGAGCTGCTGGCGGAAGTGGCCGAAGGGGTCCCCGTCGGACGAGCCCTCCTGGGCGGTGATGACGAAGTCGGCGCCGACGAAGATCGCGAGCTGCTCGAGGGTGACGCGCCCGTCGTAGTGCACCATGCGCGCGACGATGAAGCCGTGGTTGGGGTAGTGCTCGACCTTGGCGCGCTGCTGGAGGTGGAGCGCGTCCTCGACCGCCAGCGGGTGCAGACCGTAGATGCGGCCGAGGTTCTGGATGAGCCCGGCGTTGGCGGTGCCCTGCACGTCGATCCACAACATGGTGTCGGGCTTGCGCAGATCGACGCCGCCGTTGGGCGGCAGGTCGATCACCTCGCAGCGGTCCGCGCCGAAGCGGTAGGCGGTCGCCTCGGTCGAGACAGGGGTCGGCGCCTCGGCCACCTTCGGGGTGGTGATCGCCATGATACGGGTCGCCGGGCGGGTCCGGCTCCTGGTTTTTCTCTCACCGTCGTCCATGCTCACCGCGTGGGGATGGGGACCCGACCGGGCGAGCATCCTCCCGGTGGATCGGTGATGCAACCCCTCCGCCGGCCTCGTGTCAGAAGCGGAACCACACGTCGATCAGCGGGAAGACATGCACCGAGGTCCGGCGCGCGTCCGAGGTCTCCCAGACCCAGTCGCCGAGCCCGACGCCGAGCGCGAGCTGCACGCTCGAGCCGATCGACCACACGTAGAGGAGCTGCGCGCTGGGTCGCAGGAGGCGCACCCGCTCGGTCAGCGGGAGGTAGCCCATCGTCTGGAGCATCACCATGTGGCGCGCGGCCGCGAGCCAGTGCAGCGAGAGGTGCAGCTCGACGAGGCCACGCACCGGTCGCTCGCCGAGGAAATCGGCGGCGGCCCCGCCACCGGCCGAGAGCAGCACGCGCTCGCCGAGGCGGAAGGTGGTGGTCTCGGTGAGCTGGACCGTGCCTGGGAAGCCGACCGCGTCGCCGTCGGCCTGGTCGGTCGGTCGCCCGTCGGCGGTCTCGCGCTCGATGAAGGACCACGCGCCGGCGAGGTTGAGCGCCGCGCTCACGTCGCCGATCGGCGTCAGGCGGAAGCGCAGCGCCAGCGACGGCTGCCCGAGCAGGAGCAGCACCGGGTGGATCGCCGCCTGGAAGTTGTCGGTGACCCCGACCGTGAGCGGGCTCAGGATCCCGATCGAGAGCGTGCCCTCCTCGAGGGTGAAGGCGGTGTTGAGCTCGATGTCGGTCGAGCGACGCCACTCGGCGCGCGCCGCGCCCGCGCCGCCGATCGAGAGCGCGAGCGCGAGCAGCAGTGCGGGGGAGCGGGATGCCACGGCGCGAGCCTACCACGCGACGTGGCGTTTTCATCCGTTCCACCGACGAGGTCGACGCCTGGCGGTCGGCCACGAGGGCCGCCCTACGTCGGTCGTAGAGCGCCCTGGTGGTTCCTGCACGAGCCTCTTCGACCCCTCGGACGTGGGCTACTTCTTGACCGGACCCTCGCGGGATGCGGCGGTCTCGGCGAGCTCGGGCGAGATCTCGCTCGCCAGGGTGGTCGGGCCGTCGATCCGGATGAAGGGCTTGAGCAGGCGCAGGGTCTTGAGGCCGAAGCCCTTGACGCGCCCGAGCTCGAGCACCGTCTTGAACGGGGTCTTCTGGCGGTAGTCGATGATGCGCTTGGCCTTGCTCTCACCGACGCGCGGCAGGAGCATGAGCTGCTCGGCGTCGGCGGTGTTGATGTTGACCACGCCGGGCGGCGGGCCTTCGGTGGCGTGCGCGGCGCCGAGGCCGGTGATGGCGACGAGACAGGCGACGAGGAGCGCCGCGATGCGCGACGCGGAGGACTGCACGATGGACATGACGACTCCTGATGACTGGCCCGCACCGCGCGGGCGACACGACCCTCTACGCGAGAAGGGTGCCAGCTCGAGACGTCAGTCGTTCCAATGCGTTGGGTGGTCGGCTCGTGTCCCGGGTGTCCCGCGAACCTGTCCCGCGCGGGACACCTGGGACACTCGTCAATGCATGATCGGGCCGGGGCCGCCCCCGCTGCCCGGCGCCGTCAGGACGATCTCGCCGAACTTCTGCTCGTAGAGCTGGATGTTGTGGGCGAGCGCGCGCAGGAGGTGCTTGGCGTGCAGCGGGCTCATCACCAGGCGCGAGGTCACCTTGGCGGTCGTGCTCTGCGGTGGGAGGAACATGGCGTCGAGCACGAACTCGGTCTGATTGTGGAAGATCCTCGCCATGTTGACGTACTCACCGCCGGCGCGGGCCTCGTCGAGCGAGACCTGGATCGTCATCGGTTGGGGCGGCTTCGGATCGGACATCGTGAGGCTCCGCTGGCTCGTGAGGGATCGGCCCGGCTTGCGCGGCGGGCCGACATTGAGGAGCATAGGTCAGCACCTCCGGCCGCGCCACCCGCGCAGAGCGAACCGCCATGTCCCCACCCGACCTCGTCCTCGCCATCGATCAAGGCACCACCGGCTCGACCGCCATCCTGGTCGACGACGCGCTGACCGTGCGCGGCCGCGCCAACGTCGAGTTCCCGCAGCACTACCCGCGCCCGGCCTGGGTCGAGCACCAGCCCGAGGAGATCTGGGCCTCGGTGCAGGCCTCGGTCGCGCGCGCGCTGCGCGAGGCCGGCGTCGACGCGTCGCGCATCCGCGCGATCGGCATCACCAATCAGCGCGAGACCACCGTGGTGTGGGAGCGCGCGAGCTCGCGCCCGATCCACCCCGCGATCGTCTGGCAGTGCCGCCGCACGACCGAGGTGTGCCGCTCTTTAAAGGATACGGGCGTCGAGCCGCGCGTGCGTGAAAAGACCGGCCTCGTGCTCGACCCCTACTTCTCGGGCACCAAGGTGGCCTGGATCCTCGACCACGTCGACGGCGCACGCGCGCGCGCCGAGCGCGGCGAGCTCGCCTTCGGCACCATCGACAGCTTCCTCCTCTGGCGCCTGACCGGCGGCGCCGTGCACGCGACCGATCCCTCGAACGCGTCGCGCACGCTGCTCTTCGACCTGCACACCGCCGACTGGGACGACGAGCTCACGACGCTCATGAGGGTGCCGCGCGCCGTCTTGCCCGAGGTGCGCTCCTCGTCGGAGGTCTATGGCATCACGCGCGGTCTCGACTTCCTGCCCGACGGGATCCCGATCGCCGGGATCGCCGGCGACCAGCAGGCGGCGCTCTTCGGGCAGGCCTGCTTCGCGCCGGGGGAGGCTAAATCCACTTACGGTACGGGTGCTTTCGTGCTCATGAACACCGGCGCTGCGCCGGTCGCCTCGCGCCACGGGCTGCTCACGACCGTCGCCTGGCGCCTCGGACCGCTCGCCGAGAAGCGACCGCTGCAGTACGCGCTCGAGGGCGCGGTCTTCATCGCTGGCGCCGCGGTACAGTGGCTGCGCGACGAGCTGCGCATCATCGGGCGCGCGAGCGAGGTCGAGGATCTGGCGCGCTCGGTGCCCGACAGCGGCGGAGTCTCGGTCGTGCCGGCCTTCGCCGGGCTCGGCGCGCCGCACTGGGATCCGGAGGCGCGCGGCGCGATCCTCGGGCTCACGCGCGGCTCGAACCGCGCCCACATCGCGCGCGCGACCCTCGAGGGGATCGCGCAGCAGGTCGCCGACGTCGTCCTGGCGATGGCCGCCGACTCCGGGCAGCCGCTCGCCGTGCTCAAGGTGGACGGCGGCGCGGCGGCCAACGATCTGCTCATGCAGATGCAGGCCGACCTCCTCGGGACCGAGGTCTCGCGCCCGGCGTTCCTCGAGACGACCGCGTTCGGGGCCGCCTTCCTCGCGGGTCTCGCGGTGGGCTTCTTCGCCTCGCCGGACGCCATCGCCGAACGCTGGCGCGAGGAGCGGCGTTTCTCGCCGGTGATCCCCGCCGAGCAGCGGGCGTCCGCGCGCGCGGCCTGGGACCGGGCGATCGCGCGGCTTCGCGCGTGAGCGGGTAACGTACCGCCGCGACAATGAGCTTTCCTCACGCGGACCGGGTTGTTATGGTCGCGCTCCTTCCGAACGGCCGCATCGAGGCCGGTCGCCAACCCCGCGCCAGAGGCCCACCTTGCATCTCAACGAACTCAAGCAGAAGCCGATCACCGAGCTCATCACGATGGCCGAGGAGCTCGGCGTCGAGGATCCGCGCGGCCTGCGCAAGCACGAGCTGGTCTTCGGGATCCTGCAGGCGCGCGCCGAAGCCGACGGCATGATCTACGGCGAGGGTGTGCTGCAGGTGCTGACCGACGGCTTCGGCTTCCTGCGGAGCCCGGAGTTCAACTACCTGCCCGGCTCCGACGACATCTACGTCTCGCCGTCGCAGATCCGCCGCTTCAACCTCAAGAACGGCGACACCGTCTCGGGGCAGATCCGGCCGCCGCGCGATAACGAGAAGTATTTCGCGCTCTTGAAGGTCGAGCAAATCAACTTCGAGGACCCCGAGGTCGCGCGCACCAAGACGCTCTTCGACAACCTCACGCCGCTCTATCCCCAGAACCGCCTCCAGCTCGAGCACGACCCGTCGAACCTGTCGACGCGCATCATCGACATGATCTGCCCGCTCGGCAAGGGGCAGCGCGCGCTCATCGTCGCGCCCCCGCGCTCGGGCAAGACGGTGCTCCTGCAGGACATCGCCAACGCGATCATGGCCAACCACAAGGAGGTCTACCTCATCGTGCTGCTCATCGACGAGCGCCCGGAGGAGGTGACCGACATGCAGCGCTCGGTGCAGGGCGAGGTCATCAGCTCGACCTTCGACGAGCCGGCGACGCGCCACGTGCAGGTCGCCGAGATGGTGATCGACAAGGCCAAGCGCCTGGTCGAGCACAAGCGCGACGTGGTGATCCTGCTCGACTCGATCACGCGCCTGGCGCGCGCCTACAACACCGTGGTGCCGCCTTCGGGCAAGGTGCTCTCGGGCGGCGTCGACGCCAACGCGCTGCACAAGCCCAAGCGCTTCTTCGGCGCCGCGCGCTGCATCGAGGACGGCGGCTCGCTCACGATCATCGCGACGTCGCTGGTCGACACGGGCTCCCGCATGGATGAGGTGATCTTCGAGGAGTTCAAGGGCACCGGCAACTGCGAGATGCACCTCGACAGGAAGCTGATGGAGCGGCGCATCTTCCCCTGCCTCGACATCAAGAAGTCCGGCACCCGCAAGGAGGAGCTCCTGCTCGAGGCGAGCATCCTGCACCGCACCTACATCCTGCGCGAGCT
>WYBB01000082.1 GCA_011526585.1 Deltaproteobacteria bacterium | reverse complement strand
CCGTGGGACGCCGGTACTTCAGCCTCGAGTCGATGGAGGCGCTGAAGGCTCAGGCCGAGACAACAGGACTGCTCGATGCTGCATGACCTCCGAGGAGCTCGTACACCACTTGACGGGACACAAACGAAGCGGCCATCTTGGTGGTTGCGCGTCTTGTTTAATCGGTCGGCATCCGGTCGGCACCGCGCCACTGGCCGCCGAGCCAGCCGCCGCTCTCTACCGAGCAGGGTAACATTTGCGTGCAGACTCATTTCCGGCCTGAAGTCACCGCAAGTCACCGCAAGAGCCTTGAGGGACGCATGAATGGCTGTTCTGCGTTGCGGTGACTCCCCAAGAAAGTCACCGCAAACCGAAAACCGAGTCACCGCAAGTCACCGCATGGCCGCCAAGCCAACACACACCCGTTGCCCGGCGTCACCCGATGGCGGCGGTAACGCTCTCCATCCGACGTCATGTAGCGCGCCTCGTCGCCGAGCTGGCCGACAGCAACCGGTGGCCGCTCCACCCGCCGGCCGCGTCATGTCCTGCTCATGTAGCGCGTGTCGACGAGCTCACACGGCCATGGCCGCCGAGCCCGCGTCCGCCTCGAGGCCGCGTCCGCCTCGAAACTGTCCGACGCGCTCCTGCGGCGGTAGCCTCCCCGGCGTGAAGCTGCGTCCGCTGCCGCCTGTCATGTACGCCTGGATCGCCGGGCGTCTGTCGGAGCGTATGGGGCGCACCCGCCTGGCGCGTCACCTGGCCGTCGACGTCGAGGACGTGCGGCGCATGGCCCGCGGTGACGTCGTGCCGTCGCAGGCGCAGCGCGTGACGCTCGAGCGGCTCTTCGTCGCCGACGCGCACCTGCCGGACGAGGACTCGGGCAGGGAGGCGGCGCGCCCGATTCCTTGAGTTGCACGAGGCGTTGCGGCATAACCTCGATTGTCCCTCAGTTCTGAGGGTGCGAGGTGTCCATGCGAGTCGAAGCAACCATCCCCGAAACGAGAGGCGCCGCCGTGACAGAGCTTGCGGCCGAGCTCGGGCTCACTCGAAGCCAGGTCGTCGACGAGGCGCTTGCGCTGTTCCTGAAGGCGGTCGTCGAGGTGCGCAAGGGGCGTCGTCTCGTCATGGTCGATCCGAGCCGGAGCGACGCGGTGTGCGAGCTCGCGACACCAACCCTGTCTGCGCTCGAGTGGACGCTGAGCCGACAGAAGTTGAACGTGAGCGTCGACGAGCTGACCGGGATGGCCGAGCTCATTGCCGACCCGCCGAAGGCAGGGGCGCGCCTCAGAGCGGCAGCGAGGCGCCAGCGTAGATGAGCCCGCGTGTGATCCGTCCGCTCGAGCTCGACGATCTGCAGGCGGACTTCCAAAGCGGCGTGCATGCGCTCGACGACTTCCTCGTGCGGCATGCGGTGACGAACGAGCGGGCCGGGATCTGCCGAGTCTATGTGCGGCCGCGTACCGACGAGGACCCGCCCGGCCTGCCGGCGATCCTTGGCTACTACACCCTGAGCATGGCCGATGTCGAAGCGGAGCACGTGGCATCGGCACTTCGCTTCCGCTTGCCGCGCTACCCGATGCCCGTGGCGTTGATCGGGCGTCTGGCGGTCGATAGGCGCGCGCGTGGCCGCAGGGTCGGAGAGGCGCTGTTGCTCGACTCGCTCCGGCGCACGCTGGCAGCGACCGCGATCGTGGGATGCGTCGGTGTCGTTGTCGACGCCAAGGACGCAGGCGCCGAGGGCTTCTATGCGAAGTACGACTTCGCGTGCGTCGGCTCGGCCGCCTGGCCCCGGCGGATGTTCCTTCCCATCGGTGTCGTGCGCGACGCCTTCGACGAGCCCGCCGAGCCGTGACGCGCCTACCCCTCCCCCCCCTTTGAAACGAGGGTGAAGGCGCGGAGCCTAGGCTCCCAAACATTTTGAGTAGATTTTCCAAAACGGCCGGCGTTTCACCCGATGTTTCACCCCGCGGCGCCGGCATCCCGCCTGAAAAGCGATTCCGAGCTTGTTTTACCCCGCTGAAACGTCTATGTTTCAAGCATGAAACGCGGTGAAACGAAGCCGAAGACGGGCGAAACGAAGGCGAAGCGAGCTCCGAAGGCCGACAAGCCGAAGGTCGACAAGCCGAAGGTCGAGCCGGTGCCGTTGCCTGCAACCTGGCGCGCGCTCCGCCTCGCGTTCGACAGGAAGACGCGGGCGGCGGTGGCGCGTGTGTTCGCCGCCGGCGGGGTGACGCTTGAAGACGTGCTCGCGCTCGAGCTGGCGGTCGTGCGCGGCCTACTCGCCGATGGCGTGGGAGCGCACGCGCGCTACCTCTCGCCGCACCTGCGGCACATCGCGGCGCTACAGGCGGCGATCCGCGACGAGGCCGAAGAGCAGGCGGCAACCGCAGCGCGCAAGGCGCTGGGCGCGAGCGATTACCGATGGTGAGGAGGCGCGGAGATGGAAAAGCAGGGTAGCGAAACGGCGCCGGTAGCGCCTGAGCAGGCGGCGGTTCAGGCTGCCGAGCTGGCGGTTGCGCGGGCTCGGCAGGCCGAGCAGCAGTTCGCGGCCGAGCGCGAGCGTCTCGAGGCACGACTGGCAGCGCTCGAGGGGAGGCAGAGCACGGCCGTTTCCCCGGAGGCCGTCGCCGAGGTGCAGCGCGCAGCGGCGCGCGAGCGCAACACGCGCAGACTCCAAGCGGCGCGCGACATGGGGATCGACGATCGCACACCCGATGGCCGCGTGCGTCTCACCGACGAGCAGATCCTCGGGCTCATGCCCGACGTGGATCCGTCGGACGCCGAGGGCCGCGCCCGGCTCGGGGAGTGGCAGCGCGCCAACCCGGGCTTGTTCCGCAGGCGCGGCCCGTCGCTCGAGTCGATCACCGCCGAGGTGATGGAGGGGTTCCGCGACACGCCGCCGCACCCGCTCTTCAATCTGAACAAGCTGACGAAGTCGGTCTTCCACAAGTGAGCGCCGAGCCTACCGACGCCGCGGCCGCGGCCGCGAAAGCCGCCAAGGACAAGATCGGGCTCGACTACCTGCTGGCGCAGTACGCGGTCTTGCTCATGACGCTCGAGCAGGCCCTGCGGCAGCGCCTCCCCGCTGACACGCTCGCCGAATACGGGCGCCTGCGCGAGACAGCGATCGCCAAGGCGATCGACCTCGTGTCCCGCGGCGCCGGCGAGTGGCCCGAGGGGTTGCAGTGATGCGAGCTCGTCACGAGGAGATCGAAGGCGCACCGGTCTGGTCGCGCGTGCGGCGCTTCTACCCCCCGGCGGCACGCCAGGCCGGCGACGCGGCGACGCGGCCGATGACGCTCCGCGCCGCCGACGTCTTCGTGGGCGACGAGATCCATACTCGACACGCCGCGCGAGACGCCGGCCGATCCTCGGCGATCCGCCGATAATTCAGCAACAAAGGAGAACAGGAATGACCGACCGCAACACACCCGATCCGGCTCCCGCCGCCCCCTCGCCCGCTCCGGCGCCGGCATCGTCCGCTCCGGCGCCCCTCGAGGCGGTGGCCGGCGATCTCGCGGAGCTGAAGGCACACTTCGAGCGCGAGAAGACGCGCGCTCGGCTCGACGCGATCGCGCAGATCGGCGACTTCGAGATGCCGCTGAGCGAGGCGCAGATCCTCGCGATCGCGCCGAAGGTCGACCCGCGCGACCCCGACGGCATGGCGGCGCTGCGCGAATGGGTGGCGCAGAATCCCGGGATCGTGAAGGCGAAGCTGCCACCGGATCCGGTGGTCGAAGAGCTCCGCGCCTACGGGCATGCGCTCACCGCTCGCCAGCCGGTGAAGAGCCCGTTCAACATCGACGCCGCGATCAAGTCGACCTTCGGCCGCTGACGCGACGGCGCGCGGCGCGATCACCGTGCACGAGCTCAACACCGGCGAGCGCGTGGCGTCGCTCTGGATCCTGGCGCGCGCGTCGGGCGCCGATCCCGGTGCCGTCCGTGCCGGTGTCGACCTACTCCCCCGTCGGCTCCGCGACCGGCTCGTGCGCTTCCTGCGCGACGGCGCCGCGACCCTCGGGTTGCCCCCGCAGGCGCTCTCCGAGCTGGCCGCGCTCTCCGAAGACGTCGTGCCCGACTCGTTCCGCCCGATCTGGCAGGCGGCGCGCGCCGAGGATCGCGCGGCGTGAACCTCGAGCGCGAGCGCGAGGCCGTCTTCCGCCTGGGCCTGGCCGTCTCGTGTCTCGTCAACGCCGACGCCGACAAGGCCGCGCAGGGCGACGTCCTGCACACGCTGGCCGCCATGGCGCGATCGTCGGAGCCGGCGCTACACGAGCGGGACATGACACGGGCGGTGGGAGAGGCCGTCGAGGGGCGTGCCTCGTCGCCGCCGCGCTACATGAGCGGAGGAATGGCGTTCCGCGCGCCGGGTTTCGCGCGCGATGGCGTCTGTTCGACGCGGCCGCCAAGTTCGGGCATCATGAGCTCACCAGGGGAGGGAGCACCCCACGATGCAGATCACCGAGAAGCACGGCACACCGCCGGCACCGTCCATGACCGTGACGTCTTCCGACTTCCGCGCCGACACCGCGCACTGGTTCAACGAGGCGCGCAAGGGTGTCGTGACTGTGGTGGATGACGCGACCGGCAAGGCCAAGCTCACGCTCACGATTCCTCAGACCCCGGTCGATGTCGACGGAAGATGAACGCTTCGTTCGGCGGGTGCGTAGCTTCATCCGCCGCGGCGATACCGCGTGCACCTTCGCGAGCGCGCTCGAGCGAGACGAGGTAAACCGCTGGGCTTGGAGCACGGTGCGCGGACGCCCGCCCGGCGGGCTCGACCTCTGGACCGCGGCGCTCGACCAGGTCGAAGCCGAAGGGCTCGTTGCCGGGCTCGTCATGCCCGACCTTCGGACACCCGTGGACGTTGTGGGTGCGCTCGCGGAGCTCGCTGCAACGTCGGAGCGGTGGCGGGTGACGCTACCGGCCTGGTCCGTTCACCCCCGCGATGAAGTGCTTGTGGGGCTGCACTGGCGAACGCAGGCCGGCCTTTCGTCTTCGGCGCTCGGTCTGGCTCCGCTGCTTTCGATGCCGGTGATCCGGCGTGCGCCGCTGCCGGCGATCCTGCTCTATGCCGGTCCCCGTGCGAACCCGCACAGGAAGTCGCGCAAGGGCGAGGTGGGCTTCATCGACATGCGCCCGCCCATGGCCGATCGCGAAGGCTTCGATACGGCGTGGGAGACGACCAGAGCAGAGGTTGCGTGGTTCCGCGACACGCTCGAGGACGGCGCGATCCGTCCTGACGTCGCGTTCTGCCTGCCGGCCGAGTGCCGGGCCGCGTTGGAGACGATCGCCGCGCCTGCGTCATCCGGCTGAGGCAAGCCGCGCTACGCCTTGGGCGCCTTCCTCGTCGACGGCTTCGAGCTCCTCTTCGGGGCCGGCGCCTCGGGGCTCCACCCGGCGGCATCAGCGGCGAGGCCGAGCGCGAGGAGCTGGCGGATCGCTTCGGAGCGCCCACGCACGCGGTTGGCACCTGCCCATTCGTCAATCGCTTCAACTGCCGACGCCGGCAGCATGACGACCGTTCGCTGATCAAGGGGCTCAAGTCCGACAGGGCGACCGCGACTCATGGCGCAAAGGTGCCATGTTTCAATTACTTGTGCAAGTCATTGACGAGTTGGCAATAACTTGTCAATGTTTGTGACAAGCCGGGAGGGCGTTACGAGCACCCTCCCGGCTCTACCCCGTCCATGGAGGTTCCCCATGCGCGAAGGCGCTCCTACGTTCGCAGACCGGCGCGAGGCCGGCAACCCTTCCCCCTGGCTCCTCGAGGCGCCCGGCGGCATCTACACGTTCCGCGGCCGCGCCCGCTTCCCCGAGCACGCGAAGCCGCCCGCGCGGTTCGGGCATGGCCGCTTCACCTGGGAGCCCGGCGACGGCGACGTCTGGCTCTTCGTCGCCGAGGCCGAGGGCAACCGCCCCGGCGACAGCACGATCGGCCGCGGCGAGAGCGAGATCGCCTACTTCTCTCGCGGCGTCATGGACGCGCTCTGGGCCGCCGGCTGTAGGGCCGCGCGCGTCGACGGCTACCACTGGCAGGCCGACGACGAAGGCGCCTACCTGCTCAACGGCGGCACGGTGCTCTTCGAGGACGAGAGCCGCCCCGAGGCGCCCACCCGGATCGTGTCGGATCGGGGCGAGCTCGCCGACACGATCGCGTGCGTCCATGCCGTCTTCGGCGAGGCGGTGGAGCTCGGAGAGTGGAAGCGCGGCGAGAGCGCCCCCCTGGCCGCCGAGGTGGCGCGCTTCACCCCGGCCGAGCTCGAGGAGGAGGAGGAGAAGCCCGGCGGCGCCGGCGACACCTTCACCTGTCCGGGCTGCGGCGTGTCCCGCTCGCTCGAGGTCGTGCGCGCGGCGCTCCGCATGCCGGGCGTGATCGCGTGTTGGATGGTGTCGACGTCGTCGATCCCGGCGTTGGCGTTGGGCGTGGCGGTCGCCGCGGCGCAGGCCGAGCACAAGGGCGAGGTGAGACTTCCGCCGCACCTGCGTCCCGCCGGCTGCGCTCTGCTCTGGTGTACCGTCGTTGAGGGCCGCCGGGTGTTCGCCGCCGAGGCCGAAGAGCTGGCCGAGCTCGTCGAAGAGGTCGAGGCGCCCGCCGCCGGGCTCTGCCCGTGGCTCACGACACCGCCTCATGGCCGCCTCGTCGTCGAGGGCCGGGCCGCGCTCCCCGACGGCTACCCGCTCCCCGAAGAGGTCGAGGGGCTCGCTGCCACCTGGCGCCGCATGGACGGGCAGTGGGCGTTCCGCCTCGAGGGCGACGGTACGGTCGAGGACCTGTGGAATCTGGTCTTGGACCGCTGGCCGGACGGGCACCCGCGCCGCTATGACGTGCTCCACTACAACGCGCCTGCTGGCATGGTCGAGGGCGAGTATGTCGAGGCCGCCGAGATCCTCTTCGACGAGGAGGGCGCGCCCTGCGCGCTGAGCCTGACAAGTGACGTCGAGGGCGACACCGCCGAGGTCGAGGCGGCGATCAAGCGCGTCTTCGGCGGCGCGCTCGAGCTCGGGGACTGGACGCGCAGCGGCGACGAGTGGGTCGCGCCGGTGACGCGCCTGCGCTGGCCGCTCTGCGACGAGGATCTCGAGCAGGCCGAGCGCCTGACCCCGGCCGAGCTGTGGGATCGCTACCTCGGGCGGCAGAGCCCGGCCGAGTGGCGGGCGCTTACCCCCGGCGGCGATCACGAGGCCGAGCTCGGGCGCTACCTCGCGACGCACCCGGACTTCCGCGTGAGCGAGGCCGCGCGCGCCGTGCTCGTCTCCAAGCTGGTCGCCTACCTCGCCGACGACGAAGAGGCCGAGGCCGAGCTCGTCGACGTGCCCTTTGACGAGGCGCGCAACGTCACTTCGATCCACTACCGCCTCGCGCCGATCGACGTCGGGTTTGACGTGCGCGGCGAAGGCGTCGAGGTGGAGCTCGGCGGCGAGGCGGCGATCCGAGTGTCCTACGCGACGCGCTCCGGTGACCGCCGGGTGGTCGAGGGGCCGCGCCATCGGGTGGTCGCTCACCTGCGCGCGCATGGCTACGCGATCGCCGAGGAGGGGAGCCGGTGAGCTGCTACATCCTACGGGCCGAGAGCTTCGAGCGGCTGGCCGTCTCTCTGGCCGCTCACAACGTGGCCGTCGCATGGCGCTCTGAGAGCTCCCCGACGTCTTACGCGGCGCTGGCATGGCGGGCGAGCGAGGCGAACGAGCACGCCTACTCGCACCGCTATCGCGAGCCTGCGACGCATCACCCGCTCTGCCACAAGCACGGCACCGCCGAGGCCTGGCGCGTCCGCTTCGAGGGCTGGCACACCTGGCGCCTCATGCACGGGGCGGGCGAGCACACCGGGCCGGCGCCGCTATCGAAGGTCGCGCTCGTGAAGCTGCTCGAGTGCCTGGCCTATCAGATCGCCGATGCGCACGAGGGGAGCGAGGCCGCGAAGACGGGCACCGAGCTCTACACGCTGGCCGCCGAGCTCGCGCTCGAGCTCCTGCGCGAGCGATCGGACTACCAGGCCGCGTCATGGGGCGACGAAGAGGAGGAGGAGGGCTAGCCGATGAGCATCATCATCGCTCTGGTGCCGGACGAGGCGCGGCTTCTGCTTGTGCTGCTCGACCAGGCCGGCGAGCTCGAGGCCTTCGACGGGCTCGCCGACGTGCGCCCGCGGATCGACGCAGCGTTGCGGCACCATCTGGTCGCGACCCTCCCCCGGTGGCTCCGCGCCGATCACCTGACCGTGCTCCGAGAGCTGGCGGACGAGGACATCTACACGGGGCGGGCTGCATGGGCAGGGACAGAGATCGCGGGCGAGCTCGAGGCGCGCGGGCTCCTTACATGCACCCGCGAGCTCTACAGGATCACCGACGCCGGGCGGACGCTGCTCGCCCACGCTGAGGCGACCGTGACCGATATCTCCGCCGAGCGGCATGCAGAGTCGCTCCGCGCTACGCTCGTCGACAAACTCCGCACCCTGCACCATGCCGCGGCCGAGCTCGCACGATATCGGGCGTTGGGCGCCCGGCACGAGGCGTCTGCCTACTGCCACCTGCGAGTGGATCTACTCGTGCGCGAGCTCGCATGGATCGCGGACATCCGCCGGCGGGCGGACCGGCTCGGCGCCCGAGCGGTGATTGAGCAGATAATTGACGAGGCCGGCGGCGTCCCCCTGCTCGAGGTGAGCGACGAGGCACGGCGCTGGATCGAAGAGGAGGAGCACCGATGAGCTACAGCCTGGCATGCGTCGGCGCCGACGGGAGGCTCTGCACCCTGACCGCGCACCAGATCCTACAGGCGCTCGAGGACCTGCTCGAAAGCCTGCGCGCCAACCCGGCGATCGTGGCCGCCATCGGGAGGATCAAGCGCCTCCTGGTCGGCGGCACGCGCTACGCGCTCGAGGACTTCGACGTCTTGAGCGAGGCGCACCGCCTGCACCGAGATCACGATCGCTCTGCCCGAGAGCTACACCCGCCCTGCCGGCTACAGCGCCGGCGCCCACTGGTCGGAGCCCGGCCGCTCTGGCTTCTACCTCGTGCGCGACAAGGACGGCGAGGCGATCCGCGTTCAGGCGCGCCCCGATCTGGTCGAGGACGACCAGGCCGACTTCGCCGCCGGCGACCCCCGGCAGGTCACCCCCGAAGAGGTCGAGGCCGCCATCGCCGAGGCGTTCCTCGCGCACGACCGCGCGCGCCTCGCCGAGCTCGACCTCGTGCTCGTCGAGACGATGCCCGAGCACCTGCGCGCGACACACGAGGCCGCGCACAACCGCGGGCGCTGGCCGCACAACGGGGCCGAGCGCTTCCTCGTGCCACGGGCTGCGGCGGGCTGCGGCGGTGGAGCTCGTCGAGGCCGATCCCGAGTGGTCGGAGATCGTGCGCGACGCGGAGGAGAGGATCTCGGCTGAAAGCAGGTTCTCGCGGCTCCGAGAATGGGGCGTGAGAGCCGCTCTACGTAAGGCCGATGTCGATTTTTTGCGACGCTGGCGCACGCTCGCTGAAGCTCCCGCACTGGAGGTGACGCACATGCACGACTTCAGCAAGAGCCGCACGACGCAGACACCGACGGATCACGACCCCTGGGTACCACTCTGCGACTGGCCGCGATCGTGGCCGTCCCCCGGTGCGCTGCGCATGCGGATCTCGCGCATGCTCGCGGCCGGCGTCGAGGTGCCCTTCATGCGCCGCGTCGGGCGGCGCGTGCTCGTCTCGCCGGCGCGGTGGGATGCGTGGATCGACGGCCACGCTGAACGGTGCGCCCGCTGCGGCCGAGCGGACTGCCGACGCGAGTCGACCGTGTGCGGCACGCGCCGGGAGATCGCGCCATGCGGAGCGCAATCATGAGCGACGCGGTGTCGCGCACGGTCCTGGGCGTGCGCGTGCGGGCCTACCCGCCCCGCGCCGGCGGCCCCGTCGTGGTCGCGCTCTCGACGCTGGCCGACATGGTCGGCGCCCCGCGTGTCGCCATGCTGCGCGCGGTGGCGGCGCTGCCTCGTCGCTTGCGGCAGGCGGTCCGCCGGGGGCCGGGGACGCTGGGGCCGGCGGTGCCGCTGCGGTTCGCCGCTGATCTCGGCGGCTACGCGCCCGAGGAGATCCCCGACGGGTTCGCGGCGCTTTGGGGCGCCGCAAGGCACTGGACGCTGACTGGCGAGCCCCCGGCCGAGCACGATGAGACAGACACGAGCCGGACGGGGCGCGGTGCCCCGCCTGGCACTACCTGACAGGCCCTCGGGCCTGAATGAACGAGGCCCCGGGGCGCGACCCCCGAGGCCTCAAAGGATGGGGCGATGCCACGCCCGACGACGAGCGAAGTAGATCACGAGACGGGGGCCCGGCGCAAGCCTTTGGCACCGCGCTCGGAGGGCGACCGAGCTCGAGACGGCGCGGTGATCGCCGACGCTCCTTCCGCCCGGCGAAGTGGGCAGCACCGACGATGGAGGTGCGGTCCCGTGCTGGGCGGAACCGCGCCGCGTCCAAACGGTTCGGGCGATTCCGCCGGAATCGTCATGAAACCCCCTGACGAAAAGGTGCGAAGGCTCTGCGACGAGGCGCCGTGCGCATTCGTGCCCGGAGGCGATTCCGCCGGAATCGACCCGCACGCGGACGGGGGCAAGGCATGACCGACCCCGACGCCATCCCCTACGCCGAGCTCCTGCGCGCCCCCCGCGACACCCTCGCCGAGGCCTGGCTCGAGGCGCACGCCTGGGACGATCGCGCCCGGCGGTGGCTCCCGCGCTCTGCTGGCGCCGTCGTCGAGACGCCGAGGCCGAGCTCGTCGAGGACGCCGGCCGAGCTCTTCGCGTCCGCGTACCGTGACGAGGAGGCGCAGGCCTTCCGCGCGCTGCTCGAGGAGGGACACACCGTCGAGGAGACGGCCGATCGGCGGTGGCGCGCGCGCGCGGGAGAGGGCTGGACGCCGGGCGAGATCGGCGCGGTGCTCTTCGACCTGGTCGCGCCGCACACCCTGCGCGAGCTGGCCGCCCGCCATGAGGGGTTGCAGCGTTGGGGCGGTCGACCGGTGGCGGTGCCGGGCGCGCGCCGCAACATCATGGGCGCGATCTGGACCGGCGAGACGTGGGCGCCGTCGACCGAGGGCGAGCTTTGGCCGACGCCGCACACCTGGGAGTGGCTACGGCTGCGGCGCGCGTCGCCGGGGCAAATCACGAAGGTCTTCGTGCGCGACGAGGCCGGCGCATGGGCGGTCGACCGACAGGCGCCGCCGGTCTGGTATGTGCCCGAGGTGATCGCCGTCGCCGATGACGTCGAGGCGTGGGCCGAGCTCCTGCAGGAGTGGGAGCACGACGCCGAGTCGCTACTCGTGCGCGGCGTGCTCGTTCGCAACCCCGACGCCCGCGGGCGCATGCGGCGCACCCTGCGCGGTGACGAGGCCTGGATCGCGCCGCACCCGGTGGGCCGGCGCGTGCTCGTCTTCGACTTCGACAAGCTGGATCCCGCCGAGCTCAAGCTGGCCGCCTGGCCCGGTGACCAGCGCTGGCCGACCGTCGACGAGGCGGCAGAGCTCGTCCGCGCTGCAATCCGCGTGCGGCTTCCCAAGGCCTTCCACGGCGCCGCATGCGCGTATCGGTGGAGCTCGTCGGCAGGAGTCCCGGGAGGCTCGCGCGGTGCCATCGGATGGTCGCGCCCATACTGTCACGTCGTCTTCGTCGTCGACCGGCCTGCGCATGACGAGAGCCTAGCGCTCTGGCTCGCGGGCCGGGCCGATCCGAGCGTCGCCGGCTCCGAGCACGCGCTCTACTTGTCGCCGCCCGTTTTCGAGGGCGCGCCCGCACCGCCCTGGCCGGAGGGCTTCGATCGTGTAGGCGTGCTCGACGGCGCCGCCGAGGTGGTCACGCCTGCGGAGCTCGTCGACGGCGACGAGTGGGCGCTCCTGTGCGAGCTCGCCGCGCTCGAAGAGCACGTTGACGTGCGCCGCGCGGCGCTCGAGGCCGAGCGCTCGCGACCACCCGCAACCCGTGCACCTGGCCGCACCATGACGCCGCTCGAGCGTGCGAAGGCGTGGCTCGCCTGCCGAGAGCCGGCGATCGAAGGGCAGGGTGGCGATCGACACACCTACGTCACCTGCGCGGCGATGGTGCACGACTTCGGGCTGTCGGAGGCCGAGGCGCTCGAGGCGCTCGGCGCCTGGAACGCGACATGCCGACCGCCATGGAGCGAGGCCGGCCTACGTCAGAAAGTCGCCGCTGCGCTCGCCTACGGCACCGGCGCAAAAGGCTCCAAAATTGGAGGGAAGAACCATGCACGCTGACGTCCGCGCGCCAAACAAGCGCGCGCTGAAAGAGCGGATCAAGCGCGTCCAACACGAGGCGGCAGCGCTCGAAGGCAAGGCGCTCGAGCCCGAGCCCGTCCCCGAGAAGCGCATCATCAGCGTCAACAACCGCCACCTGGACGAGCTCATAGACGAGGCGTGGGCCGCCGAGCTCTCGAATCCAGTTGGCGCTGAGAGCCTCTTCGTGCGCGATGGGCGCCTTGTGCGCCTCGGTCGTGGGCGCATGGGCGTGCGGATCGTCGAGGTGTCGCAAGCAGCGCTCCTCAACCGCCTGGTCGCGATCGCGAGCTGGACGCGCACGAGGCCGAAAGAAGACGGCGAGGGCTTCGAGGTGAAGGCGTCCAAGCCTCCGCGCGACATCCTCGGCATGATGCTCGAGGCGCCGCACCGCGACCTGCCGGAGCTCGAGGCCGTCGTGAGCGCGCCCGTCTTCGGCGCTTCGGGCATGCTTGTTGCGCGACCCGGCTACCATCGTGAGGATCGGCTCTGGTACGCCGCCGACGGTCTACGGGTCGAGGTGCCGGCGAGGCCGACGCCCAAAGACGTCGCCGCGGCAAGACGCCTGCTCGACGACGAGCTGTTCGTCGACTTCCCGTTCGCGACGCCGTCTGACCGGACACACGCCGTGGGCGCGCTGCTCTTGCCGTTCGTCCGCCGCATGGTCGCCGGGCCGACGCCGCTGCACCTCATCGAAGCGGCCACGCCGGGCACGGGCAAGAGCCTGCTCGCCGACGCGATCGGCATGGTCGTTACCGGCGCCAACTTGAAGGCCACGGTCTTCGAGAGCGACGAGGCAGAGGTGCGAAAGAAGATCACGACGCTCCTCGAGGGCGGCGATCCGATCATCTACGCCGACAACATCCGCGCTGGGATCGACTCGGCCGCCTGGGCATCGGCGCTGACCGCGAGCGTCTGGAGTGACCGCCGCCTGGGCGGCAACACGACGATCACCGCCCCCAACAACGCGACGTGGATCGCGACGGCGAACAACCCGCGCGTCACGACCGAGATCGCGCGCCGCGTCGCTCGGATCCGGCTCGTCGCCGACACCACCGACCCGGAGGCGCGCACCGGCTTTCGACACCCGCACCTGCTGACCTGGGCGCGTGAGCACCGCGCCGAGCTCGTGCGCGCCGTGCTCGTGCTCGTCCGCGCCTGGTAGGCGGCAGGAGCTCCTACGGGCGAGGGCACGCTCGGGAGCTTCGAGGGCTGGGTCGCCGTCGTCGGCGGGATCGTGCAGCACGCGGGATATCAGGACTTCCTGTTGAGCTCGCGCGAGCTCAAGGCGCTGGCCGACGTCGAAGGCGCCGAGTGGCGCGCGTTCGTCATGGCGTGGTGGGCGGCGCACAACAGCGGGCTCGTCACCGTCAAGGTGCTCTGCGACCTCGCCGCCCGGGGCGAGCTCCTGGGCACGGTCGTCCGCGGTGACGCGACCGAGCATTCCCAGCGCCTCAAGCTGGCCGCTGCGCTCCGCAAGATGCGCGATCGCGTGTTCGCCGTCGGTGACCAGATCGTGAAGCTCGAGTCCAAGCTGAACGGCAACACCAAGAACAACGAGCACCGCCTCGTGACGGTTCCGGCGTGACGAGGGGCCGCCCCGACCTGGCGCGTGTCGCAGACCTCCTCGAAGAGGCCGCGGCCATCTTGCGCCAGGGGGCGGGGGAGCCCATGATCGACGGCGAGGAGGTATCGTCATGCCTCGAAGGCGAAGCCCCGATCGCGCCTGGATCCGTCCCTGCGTCGAACGAGGGATCCCGAAGTGGGAGCTCGTCGCCGTCATCGGCGGAGGCAAGAGCACTGCTCGTTTTGCGGCGCGCGAAGAGGCAGAGCGGGCTCTGCGAGCTGCAACCGCAAGCCTCAAGCGAGGCACCTATCACGCACCCGCGACCTGGCGTGAAGCCGCCGAGCAATACGAGGCGCACCGGCGCGAGGCCGGCGATCAAGCCGCGTCGCTGAGGACGCTCACCTATCAGTTGAACGCCGTCGCCGAAACGCTCGGCGAGGACTTCGATCCGCTCGCGCTCTCGGCCGAGCACGCACGACAGCACCGCGACCGCCGTCTCGAGCAGGGCCGCTCGCCGAAGACCGTCTCCAACGAGCTTGAGGCGGTCACGTCCCTGCAACGTTGGATGCTCGCCAAGGGCTGGATCAAGACGCCGACCTGGCGTGACGTGACGCGCCCGCAAGGCCCTGGACCGCGCACCCGGCGAGAGCTCAGGCCCGACGAGGTAGGGCTGTTTGTCCGCGCGGCGCAGCGTCTCGGCGCTGACCCGACGCTGGGCGGCTCGCACCCCGGGCGCCGCCTCGCCGACTGGCAGCGCTGGCCCGCCGCCGTCTGGATCCTCCTGCACGGGCTCCGCACGGCTGAGGCGATGCACCTGCTCGTTGGCGATCTGGATCTGGTCACTGGCCACGTGCACGTCACCGACCGCAAGGGCGCGCGCACGAAGAACGAGAGCTCGGAGCGCGTGGTGCCGATCTTGTCCGCGTCCGCGCTCGAGTGCCTGCGCGAGACGTTCCGCGACAGTCCGCGCGACGAGGCCGCCTTCCCGTGTCACTCACGAGGCGGCATCTACTCGCGCACCAACTGGTTTGCCGATCGCTGCAAGGTGACCTGCGAGCTCGCCGGGATCCGGCACGTCTCGCCGCACGACCTACGGCACACGGTGGCTACCGCCGCCGTCATCGCCGGCGCCGACATGCACAGCGTGCAGTCGTTGCTCGGACACGCCGACGCGCGCACGACCTCGCGCATCTACGCGCATGCGACCAGCGCTGAGCGAGCCTTCGGAGCCGCGCGCGTCGTCGGTGGCTACTTCGATCGGCTGGTCGAGGCGCGCGCCTCGGTCAAGGTGGTCAAGTAGTTCGAGCTCGAGCTCGTGCACCGGTCCGTGCACCGGTCCCTGCCGTGCCCCAGCGGAAACACGCCGCAACGCGCAAGTCGTTGAAAACGCGTGCGCCATGCGGTGACTTGCGGTGACCCCGGTTGGCCGTTGCGGTGACTCTCCGGGGGAGTCACCGCAAGCGAAGTCGTTGCTATGACTCGTCTATTCGGTGCTTGCGGTGACTCGCGGTGACTCCTGGGGGGTAGAGCCCGCGCACGTTTTTTTCTCCGCGGCCGAATCGGTCGGCAATCGGTCGACAAACGAAAACGGGACCCCTGGGGGTCCCGCGCATCCGCCTAGATTGTGGAGCCGAGGGGAGTCGAACCCCTGACCTCTAGAGTGCGATTCTAGCGCTCTACCAACTGAGCTACGACCCCGTCGGTGGATGCGGGCGCGATGGGTATCAGAGCGGTCATGCACGCGCAACAGAATTCGTCGACAACCCGAGCTACTCGCCCGGGTCACGCACCCCTTCGGCGCCGGCCTCCAAGCCCACGTCGAGCTCACGCGCCAGGCGCTCGAGCTGGCTCTTGGGGATCCCGAGCAGGTCCGCCGCGCGCACCATGTTGCCCGCGGTCGCCTCGAGCCCGCGCTGGACCAGGTCCTTCTGCAGCGTGCGCACCGCCTCGCGCAGGCCCAGCGCCAGCGGATCCTCGCCCTGGAACGGGCCCTCGACGCGCTGCGCCTGCCCGCGCTCGAGATGCTCCGGCTGGATGAGCCCATGCCCGGCGCGCGCCGCCGCTTGTCGGATCGCCGTGCGCAGCTCCGCGACCTGCCCCGGCCAGGCGCGCCGCGCCAGGACCGCGCGCGCCGCCGTCGACACGTCGTCGGGCCGCTTGCCGACCTCGCGCGCGAAGTGATCGACCAGGAGCGGCAGATCCTCGAGCCGCTCGTCGAGCCCGGGCACCTTCACGACGATCGCCCGCTCGCGCAGCGTGCCTGCTACCGGGCCCTGATCCCGCGCATCCAGCGTCAGCGCCCAGCGCAACCCCCCCGGGCTCGGCGCCGCCATGCGCTCGCACAGCCACGTCGCCGCCGCCGCCATCAAGCGCTCGGCCCCGATCACCACCGCCATGCCACCGCGCCCCGCGATCGCCCGCGCCTCGAGCCCCTCGAGCGTCGCGAGCTGCGCCTCCTCCGGCACGAGCCCGACGTCCAGCGCCGGCGCCCGGCTCGACCCGGTCGGGTCCTCGCTGTTGGCCAGATACAGCGCCTGCGCCAGGTGCCGCCGCCCGCTGCCCGCCGGCCCGTCGAAGACGACGTGACCGCTCAGCGACGCCAGCGCGCCCAGCCGATCCAGCACCGCGCGCAACCGATCGCTTCGCCCGACCACCGTCGGGAAGCGCCCGCCATGCCCCCGGTCCGTGCCCGGTCGCCGCACCTGCTCGAGCCGCTCCTCCGCCAGCTTGCGCGCCGCCTCCGCGGTGACCAGGGCGTTGTCGAGCTCGCCGATCCGTCGCGCCTCGCCCTCGCGCACACGCACCACACGCGCCAGCGCCTCGAGCGCGCCCCGATCGATCTCGCGCAGCGCGTCGCGATCGGCCTTGAAGAAGCACAGGTTCTCGCCACCCTGGAGCACGATTCGATCGGTCTCGTCGTCGCGCGTCGCCTTCGCGCCGATCCGCCCGAGCGATCCTCCCTCGCCGTCGAGCCACTCCAGCCCGAGCGCCCGTGCCCGTGCCCCGATCGCGCGCAGCGCCATGAGCCGCGCGCTCCTCGGATCCTCCAGCAGGTGGATCGCCAGCGCCTCGAAGTCCCCGCTGCGACCATCGTCGATCACCGGCGCCGCGTCCGGCGTCGTCGCCCCGCGCACGCGCGCGCCCGCCACCAGCGCCATGCGCTCTTCCCAGCTCGCCCACGCCACCGGATCCCACAGCGCCAGGACCTTGGCGCGCCGCTCGGCCTCACCGGCGTCGCGATAGACCATCGCCAGGTCGCAAAGGATCGCTGGCCGCGGCCACTCCGGCAGGATCAGCGCGCCACCGGGCGCCTGGTCCGCCCGCGCGATAAGCCCGAGCGCCTGGTCCGCCGCCTCGACCGCCATCGCCGTCTCGCCGCTCAGCGCGAGCACGGCCGCATGCATCGCCGCCACCGCCGGCAGGAAACCAGGGGCTCCGCTCGCGCCGCCCGTCCCCGCCGCCCCGCTCTGGCCGGTCGCCCCGCTCGCGCCTACGCCGCCCTCGCTCGCGGCCTCGCCGAAGCGCAGCTGCTCCGCCGTGCCGACCGCCAGCGCCAGGTAGCGCGCGTCACCGTGCTGCACCCAGAGCGCCCGCAAGAGCGCCATGCGCACGAGCTCCCACATCGGGTTGTCGCGCACGGACACCCCGTCATAGAGCATGCGCGCCTGCTCGGGCCGTCCGCCCCACACCGCCGCGAAGCAGCGCATCACCGTCGCCGGCGGCAGCAGGATCCCGCTCGCGGTCGTGCCGCCCGGCGCCTGATCCGCCTCCTGCAACGCCTGCTCGGCGGCCTGCACGTTGCCATCATAGAGGTGGATGCGCGCCAGCGCCGACAGCGCCCCGCGCCGGTTGCGCCCGCGCCCCTCGAGCATCTGTCGCGCCCGCTCCGGCGCCCCCGCCATGAGCTCGCACGTCGCCAACCCCGCGCGCACAGGATCGCTCAGGACCGGGTCGTGCGCCGCCTGCTCGAGCGCCAGCAGCAACGCCTCGCGCGCCTTGTGCGCTTGCCCGAGCAGCAGGTGCGCGAACCCGAGCTCGCGCGGCAACCCGACGCGCAGCTCGCGTCGCACGCTGCCGGCGTCGAGCCAGGCCATCGCCGTCTGCGCGAGCTCGATCGCCGCCTCGGGGCGACCCTCGTTGCGCGCCTTGATCGCCTCGTCCAGCGCGCGCTCCACCTTGGTCGCCGGCCCCGCGGGCTTGTCCGTCCCGGCTCCACGCTCTCCGCCGAACAGCTCCATCGCTCCCTCCGTACGCACCGACCCGCGGAGCATGGGGTTCGGCGCCGGGACCGTCAAGGCGACGCGCGCGCGGCTTGCCTCGGCTCGGCGCTCCATCCAGGATGCCCTCGCCGCGCTCGGAGGTCCTCCCGCGATGAACGTCCTCTACGAGGACAACCACCTGCTCGTCGTCGACAAGCCCGCCGGGCTGCTCGTGCAGGGCGGCGATCGCGACACCGCCGGCGCCGACGATCACCTCGTCGCCCGCGTCGCCGCCTGGCTCAAGGACAAGTACGCCAAGCCGGGCAACGTCTATGTCGGCCTCGTGCACCGCCTCGACCGCAACACCAGCGGGCTCGTCGTGCTCGCCAAGACCTCCAAGGCCGCGCAGCGCCTGTCGCGCGACTTCGCCGCGCACGCCGTCGACAAGCGCTACCTCGCCGTCGTCTCCGGGCACACCCCCGACTCCGCCAGCTTCGAGGATCACCTCGCGCCGAGCGCCGACCACGGCTCGCAGCTCGCGCCCCCAGGCTCGCCCGGCGCCCGCCCCGCGCGCCTCGAGCTGCGCACCCTCGCGCGCACCCCGGCCGCCACCGGCGCCCCCGGCGCGAGCCTCGTCGAGGTGCGGCTCCTGACCGGGCGCAAGCACCAGATCCGCGTGCAGCTCGCGGCGCACGGCCATCCGCTCTTCGGCGATCGCCGTTATGCCCCGCCGGAGGTCGCCGGGCGTTTCTCGCGCCCGGCCCTGCACGCCTGGAGGATCACGCTCGCCCACCCGGTGCGGCGCGACGAGCTCCGCTGGGAGGCTGCGTTACCTGCTGATTTTTCTGAGCTTCTCCTGCGCCTCGGGCTCCGGGTGACAGACCCCGAAAAAAACCCCGCTTGAAAATGTGGGGCCGACCCGCGCGCGAGACTATCTTTTGACATGTCCGGGTCGAACCGAAGCGCACCCGGGACGTCTCCCGGTACAGAAGGAGGTGCCTGATGAGAACGCAAGACGAGCTGCATTCGCTGACCCGAGAGGTGCTCGGCGCCGAGTACGTCGAGCTCTCCATCTCGCGCTACCAGCTCACCGAGGATCTCGCGTCGGGCCGCGCCACGATCGCGACCCAGCTCCTGCAGTCGGGCGACGCCGCCCCTCGCTCGATCGAGGGCGAAGGCGTCGGCCTGGTCGACGCCCTCTTCAAGGGGATCCAGCAGGCGCTCGTCCACGACTACCCGTCGATCGCCAACATCTTCTTCGTCGACTTCCACGTCGCCGGTGACTTCCGCGGCGCCAAGCGCGACGGCGCGCGCACCGACGTGCCCGGCGTCGTGCGCCTCGGCGTCGAGAACTCCTCGGGCCGCGCCTTCGTCTTCGAGCACACCTCACCGTCGGTCTCGGCCTCCTCGGTCAGGGCCGTGCTCAAGGCGGTCGAGCACTTCATCAACGCCGAGCTCGCGGTCCTCAAGGTCTACTCGTGGATCGCCGACGCGCGCCGCAGGAGCCGCCCCGACCTCGCCGACAAGTACACCCAGCGCCTCGCCGACCTCGTGCAGAACGCCTCGTACAGCGAGTCGATCGAGCGCTCGAAAAAAGCGCTCGGCTGACCTCCGCGGCGATCGCCCCGCGCCCCGCCGCCAGCCGGGCCGGCATCGCTTGCGCCAGCCGGCATGCCGTGGGAATGTCCCGAGCCGAGCGACCCCACAGCGTGCACGCGCGGGTCGCCCGCCCTCGGGAGGTGAGATGTCGGCGACCCAGTCCAGCGCACTCAGGACCCTGCTCGCGAGCATCGAGCGCTCCGCCAGCGCAGGCGACGATCCCCTCGTCGTCTTCGACCTCGACGGTACGCTCTACGACAACACCCACCGCACGATGCGCATCCTCCTCGAGTTCGCGCACACCCACGCCTCGAGCTACCGCGCCCTCTACGAGCGCCTGCGCGAGACCTCGCCCGGCCACCTGAAGTACCGCGTCGCCGACACGCTCGCCGCGCTCGGCTTCCCCGATCCCGAGCTCGCGCAGCACGTCACCACCTTCTGGCGCGAGCGCTTCTTCACCGACGACTACTGTCTCTACGACCTCCCCCTCGCCGGCGCGGTCGAGCTCGTCAACCGCGTGCACAAGGCCGGCGGCGTACCCTGCTACCTCACCGGCCGCGACGCGCCCAACATGCTCGTCGGCACCCTGCGCGCGCTCCAGCGCGACGGCTTCCCGGTCGGCCGCGTCGAGACGCGCCTCATCCTCAAGCCATCCTTCGAGATGAACGACGACGCCTTCAAGCACGGCGTCATCGCGCACCTGCGCAAGACCGGCCGCGTCGTCGGCTCGTTCGACAACGAGCCCGGGCTCTGCAACCTCTTCAAGCAGAGCTTCCCCGAGGCCACCGTCGCCTGGCTCGACACCAGCCACGCCCCCGGCGCGCCGGAGCTCCAGCCCGACGTGGTCCGCCTCAACGACTTCACCGAGCTCCTCGCCGGGGAGGCCACCTGAGATGCCGCGCCTGACAAGCCTCTTCGCCTACCTGCCGCTCCTGGCCGTGGTCGTGCTCCCGTTCGCGCTCGATCTCGGCACGCTCGCCGCCGACGGCAGCACGCCCGTGCCCAAGCCCGGCGTGAGCGACAAGCCGACGATGCTCGAGAACCTCCTGCCGATCGCGATCCTGCTCGCGGCGATCGGCCTCGTCTTCTGGCGCCTGCCCAAGATCGACCTCGGACACTCCAAGGCCTACCTCAGACGTCGCCTCAAGAACTGGCTGCCGCTCGGCCTGACGTACTCCTTCCTCTACATGGCGCGCTACAACCTCAGCGTCGCCAAGAAAGAGTTCGGCGCCGTCATGGACAACGACGACTTCTCGATCATCTTCATGGTCGGGACCATCACCTACGGCGTCTCGTTCATCATCAACGGCCCGCTCACCGACAAGTACGGCGGCCGGCGCACGATCATCATCGCCGCCATCGGCGCCGCCATCGCCAACCTCGCCATGGGCGTCGTCACCCTGACCGGCGCCACCGACAACCTCACCGTCACCTTCTCGCTGCTCTACGCCGTCAACATGTACTTCCAGAGCTTCGGCGCCGTCGCCATCGTCAAGGTCAACGCGCCCTGGTTCCACGTGCGCGAGCGCGGCACCTTCGGCGCGAT
Organism: Deltaproteobacteria bacterium; assembly: GCA_011526585.1. Classification (GTDB taxonomy): domain Bacteria; phylum Myxococcota_A; class UBA9042; order PHBI01; family PHBI01; genus WYBB01. The sequence goes on along the minus strand of WYBB01000082.1, from coordinate 71,377 downwards.
CTTCGGCATCCTGATCTCGCTCGGCATCTACTTCGCCTACGACTGGGGCAAGATCATCGTCGACAACCTGCCGCTGGCCTGGGTCTTCATGCTGCCGGCGCTGATCCTCTTCGTCTTCGCCTTCCTCGACATCCTGTGGGTGCGCAACACCCCGAGCGATGCGGGCTTCGAGAACTTCGACCCCGGCGACTCACGCATCGGCGAGGACGGACCCAGGCTCAACGTATGGCAGGTCTTCAAGCTCATGTTCTCCCAGCGGGTCATCGTCATCATCTCGATGATCGAGTTCTGCTCGGGCTTCCTGCGCCAGTCGATCATGCAGTACATGCCCTTCTACGCGAAGCAGACCGGCCTCCACGACGGCTTCGTCTTCCAGCACTGGGGTGTCTTCCTGTGCTGCGCCGGGATCCTCGGCGGCATGTTCGCCGGCGTGATCTCCGACCGCTTCTTCGACTCACGACGGGGGCCGGTGGCCGCCGTGCTCTACGGCATCATGGTCGTCGGCGGCATCGTCACGCTCTTCACCTACGAGACCTCGCTCATCGGGCCGATGTGCATCCTGATGTCGATGGCGGTCATCGGCGTGCACGGCATGCTCTCGGGCACCGCCTCGATGGACTTCGGCGGGCGCAAGAACACCGGGATCGCCGTCGGCATCATCGACGGCTTCGTCTACCTCGGCACCGGTACGATGGCGCTCATCAACGCCTTCGTGCTCCCGTCGGAGGCGACGCCCGACGCGGCGATCCACTCGAGCTGGGAGCCGCTCTTCATCTCGATGATCCCGGTCGCGCTCGTCGGCTTCCTGCTCGCGACGCGGGTGTGGAACGCGCGCGCGCGCCCCAAGGCGGCGGGTGGCCATTGATGGGGTAGGGGGCGCGGGGCGGGCTCGCGGCCACGCACGGGTCTGGTGGCACGTCGCCCTGGCGTTGTCGACCCTCACCGCGTGCGGCAAGAGCCCGCAGGACAAGCTCGTCGGCTGGCCTCCCGAGGAGGAGATCGTGCCCTTCGGCCTGCCCGAGGTCGTCGACGCCGCGCCGGAGCCGGTCGCCGACACCGTCGCGCCCGCGCCGCCGGTCGAGGTCGCGCCGCCTCCGACGCCGCCCTGTCAGGCGCTGGTCGATCTCGCGTGCGAGCTGTGGACGCCTTTCGCGGACGCCTGCCGCGAGGCGCAGACGCGCGTGCCCGACGATCGGCACGCGGCGACGCGCGAGGTGTGCCAGGCGCTGCTCGACCGCCACCGCGCCGAGACGCGCTGGGGCAACCCCTGCGGTCGCTACGCGCGCGCCCTCTGCCGCCAGAGCGGCGAAGGCTCCGAGCGCTGCAAGGCCGCCCGGGCGCGCACGCCGGTGCTCAAGACGCGCCGCGAGTGGAACGCGTGCCAGGCCGATCTCATCTGGCTGGAGATGCAGACCCTGCGGCGGTGACCCGACGACGGCGCCGTGCTCAGCGCCGCTCGGCCTGGAAGCGATAGACGACCTCGCCCGGTAGCAGGAGCCCGTACTCCTTGCGCGCGAGGCCCTGCCAGCCCTCGGCGCCGCGCTCGAGGCTCTTGAGCTCGGCGGTCAGCCTGGCGTTGTCGTGTTCGAGCGCGAGCATCGTCGACTCGAGGCGGGCCTTGCTCGCCGACAGCCGCGTGAGGCGCTGCGCGCGGCCCGGGTGCAGCAGGTTGGCCGCCATGAAGCCGAGCGCGCCGAGGAGGAAGAGCGCGATCGCCACGCGCCGCCACAGGCCGGGACGCGGCGCGCGCCACGCGACCGGCGGCTCGGCGAGCGACTCGTCGAGGGGCACAGGGGGCGCGTACGCGCGCTCGCTATCGGGTCGATCCTGCATCGGCTCCACGCCCCGCCCCGGCACGACGACGCGCACGCGAGGGATCGAGGTCAGCGCATCCTAAGCGCGATCGATCGTCACGCAAGTTTTCTCTCGCGTGATCATCAAGAGATCTCGATAGATCCGCAGCGCCTACGGCGATCGCCCCGGCTCTCCTGGCCGCTCCGAGCCTCCGCCCAGCGGCATGGCGATGAGCGCCCAGGTGTCGGTGGCGTCGGTGTACGTCGCGAGGCGGGTGAAGCCGACGCGCTCGTGCGCCCGCATGGAGCGCTGGTTGCGCACGGCGACGTCGGTGACGCACAGGTCCCAGCGGTCGGCGAGCCACGCGCGGTGCGCGGCGTAGAGCGCGTCGAAGAGCCCGCGGCCGCGATGGGACCTGGCGATGCAGACCTGGCCCATGACGTAGTAGCGCTTGTCCCGGAGCGCCTCGAGCCCGGCGAGCTGCTCGAACATCGGCTCGAGGATCGGCACGAAGGCCCGGCACTCGACCGGCATGACCAGCGCGTAGCCGACGACCTGGTCGCCGGCGCGCGCGACGATCGACGGACACAGCGCGTGCATGGCCTCGAGCGCCTCGCGGGTGTGGACCACCGTGACGTAGCCCTCGCGTCGCGCCTCGTCGGGGCCGACGGTCGTCTCCAGGTTGGCGCGCTGCAGCGCGATGATGCCGTCGAGGTCGGTCGTGCCGTTGGAAAACCCGATGTTCACCCCGTCGTGCATGACCGCCACCTCGCTCCGGTTCTCCTCATGGTAGCATCAGCGCATGTGTCATCGCCCGATACCGATCGGGCCGGAGTCCTCGCCATGCGTCTCAAGAACCTGCTCGCGTCGTCCGCGTGCCTCGCGCTCCTGGCCTGCAGCGTCAGGCCGGCCCTCGACATCGACAAGGTCGAGCGCTTCATCACCACCGAGCTCGGCGCCCAGACCGGCGTGAGCCCAGCCCGGGTCGAGTGCCCGGACGAGGTCTACGAGGAGCCCGGCGCGACCTTCGAGTGCAAGGCATTCGCCGACGACGGTTCGTCGGCCGGGGTCCTCGTCGAGATGCTGGGCGACGGCAAGGTCACCTTCCGCGTGAGGTAGCCTGTCAGAGCTCGGGCGGCGTCTCCGGCGTGCACGGGAGCTCGGGGTGCGCCGGGTCGCAGGGGAGGTGATCGGGCTTGGCCTCGAGGCGCGGCTCGGGCGGGGTCTCCGGCGTACAGGGGAGCTCGGGGTGCGCCGGGTCACAGGGAACGTGATCGGGCTTGGCCTCGTGGGAGGTCTCATCCTGCACGGGGGCGTCCGGCTTGACAGCCGTGGACCCGCCGCCGCAGGCGGGCAGGCTCGAGAGCCACAGAACGAAGAACCATTTCATCACGTCTCCTCCTCGGGTGTCGGGGTGGTCCATCGTGACGACATCAGCGTTGCGTGTTCATGTAAAGCCGGGGTCAAAGTCGGCCGGGGATCCGACCCGCGGCTCCGGAATCCCGCTCGCGCGTGAGATGTTGGGCCCGAGTCCCCGGAGGGAGCGGACGGCTTGATGTTCGGCGGCAAGCGGGTGCGGTGGTGGTGGTTCGTGGGGATCGGCCTCGGCGTCTGGGCCCTGGCGGCGACGACCTCCGACGAGCCCGAGGTGTCGACCGCAGAGTCGCCCACACCCGCGCTCGAGCCTGCGCGTGAGGTGCCCGACGAGGCGATCGTCAACGCGCGCAAGCGCCGGGCGCTCGCGTCACTGTTGGCGCGGCGCGAGACCTCGCGCGCGGTGACGCTGACCGTGCGCGACTGTCACCGGGTCGCGGCCGCGCACGCCGAGGTCGAGATCGCGGCCGGTGACGCGCACGTCGCCGGGCGCGCCGACGCGCACGGCGTCTTCCGCGCCGACGTGCCCGAGGGCGCGCGCGAGATCGTCGTGAGCGCGCGCGGCGGCGTGGCGCCGAGCGGGATCGAGCACCGCGGCACGCTCGCCAGACCGGGCCCCGCGGTCGAGCAGGTCTCGGGGCCGATCGCGATCGCGCTCTCGATCTGCCCCGGCGCGACCGTCCTCGGGACCGTGCGCGACGAGGCGGGCCGACCGCTTTCCGGCGCCGAGGTCGTCCTCGGTGAGGACATCGCCGTGACCGAGGCCGACGGTGAGTTCGTGCTGACCGACCTCTGGCTCGAGGCGCGACAGATCGTCGTCACTCACGCGATCGGCGCGCTCGAGCGCCCGATCGAGCCGCTCGCTGCGGGCGAGGAGCGGCAGCTCACGCTGACGCTCGAGGAGGGACGCAGGGTCTCCGGCGTGGTCATCGATCACGGCGGTCAGCCGGTGGCGAACGCGACCCTGACCGCGCGTGATCCCGCGGGTGAGGTGCTCGGCCAGGCGCGCTCCGATCGGCTCGGGCGCTTCTGGCTCAAGCGCATGCCGCTGTCGGCTCTGCGCCTCGTCGCCGATGGCGGGCGCGCGGGCCTCGGCGAGCTCACGGTCGCGCCAAACGCGGCGGCGGAGTCCCTGGTCGTCAGGCTCGCAGCGCAGGGCGTGCTGGTCGCGACCTGGCTCGGCGAGCCGGGCGCGGTGCTCGTGGCCACGCCCGATGCGGCGCCATGGGAGTCGCCGTATCTGCCCGAGGACAACCCCCACCTGCGCGTGCTCACCAGCGGGCGCGAGGCGTTGGTCCTGGCGCCGCGCCGCTGGCGCGTCGAGGTGCACCAGCGCGACCTGATCTCGCCGTGTGGCGGCGGGCTGCTGATGCCGGGTGCGCGCCTCGAGGTGCGCTGCGGCGGGCTGGGGACCGCCGAGCTGGTGGCCGAGGTCGTCGGCGAGGATGGGCGCCCCATCGCCGGAGGCTGGAACCTCGACGTCGACGGTCGGCGCGCCCTGGGTGAGCTCGACGCCGCGGGTCGCCTGCACGCCCGCGTCGAGCTGGCCTTCGGCGCCGGCGCCGATCTCGTGATCGGGGCGCCCGGCTACGCGCGCCACGAGCGTCGCCACCTGCCGTTGTCCCCCGGCACGCGCCTGGACCTCGGCCGCGTGGTGATGATCTCCAGGGCCACCCTCGCCGACCGCTTCCCCGACCGCGACGGAACCTCGCCGTTTGGCGGGATCGGCGCGCGTGTCCAGGCCAGCACGCTCGGGGTCGCGCTCACCGCCATCGCGCGCGGCGGCCCCCTCGATCTCGCAGGGATCAGCGCCGGCGACGTGGTCATCGCGATCGACGGCACGCCCGCGGGCTACCTGTCGACCGGCGAGGCGGTGAAGCTCCTGCGCGGCCGCCCGGGATCAGCGCTCGAGCTCCAGCTCCTGCGACCGGACCAGTCGATCTTCGACGTGCGCATCGAGCGGGCCCTCGTCGATGGCGGCAGCGCCGAGTGGGTGGATTGAGGGAGCGTTCAGGAGCCCTTGTGCGCGAAGAACGCCTGGAACTTCGGCGCCGCCTGTGAGCGCTCGTGCGTGATGATCGCGACCTTGCGCGCGACCGCCTGGGCGATCTCGCGGTAGGTCTTCGCCGCCGCCGAGTCGGGCGCGGCGACGGTGATCGGCTCGCCCTGATCGGCGGCGATCGCCGTGACCCCGTCGAGCGGCAGGCGCCCGAGGATCTCGAGCTCCATCGCGGCGGCGTGCTGCGCGATGCGCGACTCACCGAAGATGGCGTGCTCGGTGCCGCAGTGGCCGCAGACGAAGCCGGCCATGTTCTCGACCAGGCCGAGCACCTCGGTCTTCGTCAGCTCGAGCTGCGCGATGGCGCGCTTGACGTCGGCGAAGGCGACGTCCTGCGGTGTCGTCACCACCACGCAGCCGGCGACCGGCAGGAGCTGCGCGAGCGAGAGCTGCACGTCACCGGTGCCCGGCGGCATGTCGACGATGACATAGTCGAGCTCCCCCCAGTCGACGTCCTCGATGAACTGCTGCAGCGCCTTGCCGAGCATCGGCCCGCGCCAGGCGACCGCCTGGTCCTCCCTCAGCATGAAGCCCATCGACATCACGGCGAGGCCATAGCGCTGGAGCGGCGCGATCTTCTCCTCGGCGTTCATCGAGGGTCGCGCGCCCTTGAGCCCGAGCATGATCGGGATCGACGGCCCGTAGATATCCGCGTCGAGGAGCCCGACCCTGGCGCCGAGCTTCGAGAGCGCGACGGCGAGGTTGGTCGCGACCGTGCTCTTGCCGACGCCGCCCTTGCCGGCGGCGACTGCGATCACCGCACGCACGCCGGGCATGCGCTCGCCCTGCGTGACCGCGCCCGGCCCCCGCGGTCCCGCGGCCTGCGCGCTCGGCGCGCGCCTGACCTCGGCGTCCATGGTGATGGCGATCGCCTGGGCGCCGGCGCCCTCGAGCGCCGCCTCGACGTCGCCGCGGATCTTGTCCTTGAGCGGGCAGGCGGGCGTCGTCAGCACGACCCGCAACGAGACGCGGTCGCCGTCGATCGCCAGGTCGCGGATCATGCCGAGGGTCACGAGGTCCTGGCGCAGATCCGGATCGTGCACGGTCCGGAGCGCAGAGAGCACGGTCTGTTCGTCGAGTGCCATGGCGTCACTCCTTTGAACACGCACCCGGGGGTGTCAAGCACGGCGTCGGACGGATACCATGATGTCCATGATCTATCTGGACCACCACGCGACGACGCCCACCGATCCGCGGGTGATCGAGGCGATGCTGCCGTACTTCGGCACCCACTTCGGTAACCCCTCGGGAAAGACGCACGCCCTCGGCAAGCAGGCCTACGAGGCGACCGAGATCGCGCGCGCCGAGGTCGCCGCGCTCATCGGCGGCACGCCGCGCGAGATCACCTTCACTTCGGGCGCGACCGAGTCGGTGAGCCTCGCACTCAAAGGCCTCACCGCCGCCTACCCCGATCGCCCACGCCGCCTCGTCGTCGCCGCCTTCGAGCACAAGGCGGTGCTCGACACCGCCAGGTCGCTCGCGCGCCAGGGCTGGGAGCTCGCGCTGGTCGTGCCCGATCCCGCCGGCTTCATCCAGCCCGCCGCCGTGCGCGCCGCCCTCGGCGACGGCGCGCTCCTCGTCGCCGTCATGGCGGCGCAGAACGAGATCGGCACCGTGCAGCCGCTCGCCGCGATCGCCGAGGTCGCGCACGCCGCCGGCGCCTTCTTCTTCGTCGATGCCTCGCAGGCCGCCGGCAAGGTGGCGCTCGATCTCGGGGCGCTCGGCGCCGATCTCGCCGCGCTCACCGCGCACAAGCTCTACGGCCCCAAGGGCGTCGGTGCGCTGTGGATCAAGCACCGACGCGGCGAGCCGGAGATCCAGCTCGTGCCGCAGATCGAAGGTGGCGGCCAGGAGCGCGGGCTCCGCGCCGGTACCCTCAACGTGCCGGGGATCGTCGGCTTCGGCGCGGCCTGCCGCCTCGCCGCGACGCTCCTGCCCGAGGAGGCCGCGCGCCTCGCCACGCTGCGTGCGCGCCTGCTCGCCAGCCTGCGCGCGGGTCTCGGCGCGGTGCGCGTCACCGGCGCCGCCGACGACCAGAGCCCGGGCCCCGAGCCGCGCCTGCCCGGAAACCTCCACGTCAGCTTCCCCGGGGTCGAGGGATTCAAGCTCCTGCAAGCGCTCGACGACGTCGCCGTCTCCTCCGGCAGCGCCTGCTCGAGTCAGAAGCTCGACGGCAGCCATGTGCTGCGCGCGCTCGGGCTGCCCGACGCGCGCATCTTCTCGGCGGTGCGCTTCGGGCTCGGCCGCGCCACCACCGCCGACGAGATCGACCGAGCCGCCGCGCGCGTCGTCACCGAGGTGGGGCGCCTTCGTAAGTAATTAGATGTTCAGGGGATTTTCGACGGCCGCGCGCACCTCGCGCACGAACTCCGCCATCAGCTCCGGGCTCTTGACGCCCGCGCGCACCTCGATGCCGCTCGCCACGTCGACGCCGTAGGGCCGCGTCTGCCTGACCAGGTTGGCGACGTTGTTCGGCGCCAGCCCTCCGGCCAGGAAGCCACGCGGCAAGCGCTGGAAGAGATCGGTCGCCACCGCCGGCGAGACCATCTTGCCGGTGCCGCCGTATTCGCCGGGCGCCGCGCCGTCGAGCAGGTAGCCGACGGCGTAGCCCCCGAGGTAGGGCTGGATCAGCTGGAAGTCGCCCGCGCCCTTGGCGCGGAATCCCTTGATGAACGGGTGCCGGAAGTAGCGACAGACGTGCGCCGGCTCGTCGCCGTGGAACTGCAGGATGTCCGGCTCGACCTCGCGCAGGATCTCGATCACCAGCTCGGGCTCGGGGTTGACCATCACCGCCACCGAGCGCGCGGGGCGCTTGCCGCCGCGCTCGGCCGACGCCGCCTTGACCGCCTCGTGGATCTGGCGCCCGAGCTTGAAGTGGATCGCGCGCGGCGAGCCCGGCCAGAAGTTGATGCCGATCAGATCGGCGCCGATCATCACCGCGGTCTTCGCCTCGCGCGCGTTCATGAAGCCGCAGAACTTGATGTACGGCATCTTGCGCTTGGGCTGACGTGGCGCGAAGCGCGCCGCGCTCGCCTCCTCGCGAGGCGCATCCTCCTCGCCGGTGACCTCGTCGTCGTCGTGATCGTCGTTGTCGTGGGTCATGCGTCGCTTCCGGTGTCGATCATCGCCCTCAAGAGCGCCTCGGGATCGCTCGCCGTCATGAGGCTCGACCCGACGAGGAAACGCCGATAACCCGCGCGCCGCAAGCGCGCGATCTCCGCCGGCCCGTGCACGCCGCTCTCGGCGATCGGCATCACCTGGTCGGGCAGCTCGGCGCGCAGCGCCTCGGCGACGGCCAGATCGATCGTCAGCGTGTGCAGATCGCGGCTGTTGACGCCGATCACGCGCGCGCCGGTCGCCAGCGCGCGCCGGCACTCCTCGCGATCGTGCACCTCGACCAGCGCCTGCATGCCGTGGCTCTCGATCGCTTCGCGCAGGCTCACCAGCTCGGCGTCGCTCAGCGCCGCCACGATGAGCAGCACCAGGCTCGCGCCATGCGCCCGCGCCATCAGCACCTGCCGCGGATCCACGATGAAGTCCTTGCACAAGGCCGGCACCGGCACCGCCTCGCTCACCGCCTGCAGATCCTCGAAGCTCCCGCCGAAGCGCTCCGGCTCGGTCAGGACCGAGATCGCCGCCGCGCCCGCGGCGACGTAGCGCCTGGCGACAGCCACCGCGTCCGCCTCGGGCGCCAGCGCCCCGAGGCTCGGCGAGCGGCGCTTGACCTCGGCGATGATACGGTTGCCCGGCTCGCTCAACGCGAAGAACGCATCCTTGGCCGGGCGCTGCTTGGCGATCTTCGCCTCGAGCACCGCCACGTCCGGCGGTGACTCGGCCAGGCGCGCGCGCGTGCGCGCCACGATCGCGTCGAGCACGCTCTCGCTCACGGCTCACCCCCCGCGTGCGTCTGCGCGATGAGCGCTTCGAGCCGCTCGTGCGCGCGCCCGCGTTCGATCAGATCGGCCGCGAGCGCGACCCCGTCCGCCAACGAGTCGGCGATCTCGGCGATCCACAGCGCCGCACCCGCGTTGAGCGTCACCACGTCACGCGCCGGTCCACGCTCGCCGCGCAGCACGCGCCGCATGATCGCGGCGTTGTCCTGAGCGTTGCCGCCGCCCAGCGCGCGCGCCGGCGCCGCCGCGAAGCCGAGCTCCTGCGGATCGATCAGCAGCGGCTCGATCGCGCCGCGCGAGAGCAGGACAGCGCGCGATCGCCCCGAGAGCCCGAGCTCGTCCATACCCTCCGGCCCGTGCACGACCAGCGCGCGCGTGACGCCACCGCGCGCCAGCACCTCGGCCATCTGCGCGAGGCGCTCGCCGTCGAAGAGGCCGAGCAGCTGGTGGGTCGCGCGCGCCGGGTTGCTCACCGGCCCGAGCAGGTTGAAGATCGTGCGGAAGCCGAGCGCGCGCCTGACGGGCGCCGCGTGCTTGAGCGCGCCGTGGTGGCGCGGCGCGAACATGAAGCCGATGCCGATCTCGCGCATGCAACGGATGATCGTCTCGGGCGCGACGTCGATCTTCACGCCCAGCGCCTCGAGCACGTCGGCGCTGCCGACCGACGACGAGACCGCGCGGTTGCCGTGCTTGCCGACGACCGCGCCGCCCGCGGCAGCCACGAAGGCCACCGTCGTCGAGATGTTGAAGGTGCCCATGCCGTCGCCGCCGGTACCGCAGGTGTCGAGCACCCGCGCGAGCCCGTGCTTGACCGCGACCACGTGATCGCGCATCGCGCGCGCCGCGCCCACGAGCTCGTCGGTCGTCTCGCCGCGCACGCGCAAGGCCGTCAAGAGCGCCGCGATCATCACCTCCGGCACCTCGCCGCGCATCACCGCCGCGATGGCCGCGTGCGCCTCGTCCTCGCTCAGGGTCGCGCCGCCGGCGACGCGCGCCAGCGCCTCCTTCATGAGCTCGCTCACGAGGGCCCTCCCGCGCCGCGCTCGCGCACCAGCGCGAGGAAGTTGCCGAGCAGCGCCTTGCCGGCCACCGTCAGGATCGACTCCGGGTGGAACTGCACGCCCCAGGTCGGGTGCTCGCGGTGCGCGAGCCCCATGATCACGCGGCGCGTCGCGCCGTCGGGCAGCACGTCATCGGTCCACGCCGTAACCTCGAGGCAGGCGGGCAGGTCGGACGGGTCGGCCATCAGGCTGTGATAGCGCGTCGCCGCGAAGGGGTTGTCGAGCCCCTTGAAGACGTCGCTGTCGCGGTGGCTGATCGGCGAGGTCTTGCCGTGCATGATCACCCCCGTCCTGACGATCGAGCCGCCGAAGGCCGCGGCCAGCGACTGATGGCCGAGGCAGACCCCGAGGATCGGGATCCGGCCCGAGGCCGCGCGGATGAGCTCGACCGAGATCCCCGCCTCGTTCGGCGTGCAGGGCCCGGGTGAGATCACGAAGGCGTCGGGCCGCCGCGCGATCGCGTCGGCGACGCTCAGGGCGTCGTTGCGCACGACCTCGACCGTGGCGCCGAGCTCGCCCAGGTACTGCACCAGGTTGAAGGTGAAGCTGTCGTAGTTGTCGATCATCAGGAGCTTCATCGCGCACCCTCCCGGTGTGTGCGCACGAAGACGCGCCGCGCCTGATCGATCGCCTGGAGCACCGCGTTGGCCTTGTTGCGCGACTCGTCGGCCTCGCTCTGCCCGATCGAGTCCCAGACGATCCCGGCGCCGGCCTGCACCGCGAAGGTCGAGTCGTCGGCGATGAGCGTGCGGATCGCGATCGCCAGATCCATGTTGCCGTCGACCCCGATGGTGCCGACGGCGCCCCCGTAGAACCCGCGGCGCGACGTCTCGAGCTGATCGATGATCTGCATCGCGCGGATCTTCGGCGCGCCCGAGAGCGTGCCCGCCGGGAAGGTCGCGGCCAGCGTCTCGGCCGGCCCGACCTCGGGCCTGAGGGTGCCGCGCACGTGCGACACGAGGTGGGTCACGTGGCTGTAGCGCTCGAAGACCATGACCTCGTCGACGGCGACGCTGCCCGGCTCGGCGATGCGGCCGATGTCGTTGCGCCCGAGGTCGAGCAGCATCACGTGCTCGGCGATCTCCTTGGGGTCGTTGCGGAGGTCCTCCATCAAGCGCGCGTCCTCTTCCGCGGTGGCCCCGCGCGGGCGGGTGCCGGCGATCGGCCGCACCTCGACCGAGCGCGTCGCCTCGGTGCGGCGCACCAGGAGCTCGGGCGAGGCGCCGACGAGCGTGCGCTCCCCGAGCTCCAAGTAGAACATGAAGGGCGACGGGTTCAGCGCGCGCAAGGCGCGGTAGACCAGGAACGGGTGCAGCCCGCGCCGCGCCTGCAGGAAGCGCCGCGAGAGCACGACCTGGATGATGTCGCCGGCGGCGATGTACTCGCGCGCGCGCTCGACCATCGTCGCGAAGGTCTTGTCGTCGATCGCCGAGTAGACCTCGGACGGCGCTGCGTCGGGGCTCGACGGTAGCGGCGGCAGGCTCTGCGCCAGGCGTCGCTCGGCCTCGTCGAGGGCGGCCTCGACCTCGAGCCACTGCGTCGCGGCGTGATCGGGATCGGCGATGCGCGCGAGGTGCACCAGCATGGCGCGGTGCTTGAGGTTGTCCCAGACCAGCACCTGGCGCGTTTCGAGGAACACCAGGTCCGGCGTCTGCTCGGCCGCGTCAGGGCCCCTGTGCCGATCGGGCACTGTCGGCTCGACCAGGCGCACGGCGTCGTAGCTGACCGCGCCGACGAGCCCGCCGAAGAAGCGCGGCAGCGGCACCATCGCGCCGTCGCCGTCGATGCCGGGCGCGACCGAGAGACCGCGATAGCGATCGAGCACCGCACCGAGCCCACCATGGGGCCCGGCGACCTCGACCTCGCTCGTCAGCTCGGGCCGGCCCGGGACCTCGGTTCTCAGGCGCGCGCCGTGCGCCGTGAGCACGCGCTCGGGCTCACTGCCGATGAAGGTGTAGCGCGCGTACTTCTCACCGCCCTCGACCGACTCCAGCAGGAAGCTCGCCTGGCCGCGCCGGAGCTTCCAGAACGCCGCCACCGGCGTCTCGAGATCGGCGATCACCGTGCGCACGACCGGCACCAGGGCGTGCTCGCGCGCGAGGCGGACAAAGGTTTCGAGACCGGCGGACGACATGCATTTCCTTGTCGATCGTTCGAGGCGATCGGCGTCACGGGTGACCGGACGATCGGGCGGCGATACTATCCGGCCCCATGCTGACGCTCAACGTCCTCTATTTCGCTCATGTGCGCGAGCGGGTCGGCACCCCCACCGAGACGCTCTCGCTGGCCGAGGGCGCGACGGTGGCCGACGCCGTCGCCGCGATCGTCTCGCGCCACCCCGGCCTCGCACCGCTCCTGCCGAGCCTCAGGATCGCGCTCGACGGCGAGTTCGTCGCGCCCGAGGCGCCGCTCCGCGACCGCGCCGAGCTCGTGCTGATCCCGCCGGTCTCGGGGGGCGCCGCTGGCCACCCGCCGGCCGCCGACCCACCCGCGGCGGGCCTGCCCGCGGTCGAGCTCACCGCGGCGCCGCTCGACGGGCCGCGCCTCCTGGCGATCCAGGCGCTGGTCTCCGGCCCCGGAAAGGGCGGGATCGCGCTCTTCGTCGGGCAGGTGCGCGATCACGCCCGCGGCCGCGCCGTGACGCGCCTCGAGTACGAAGCCTACCCGTCGATGGCGTTGCGGCAGATGCAGGCGATCCTCGCCGAGGTCGAAGCCGCGCACCCCGGAACGGTCTGCGCGCTGCACCACCGCGTCGGCGCGCTCGCGATCGGCGAGGTCGCGGTGATCGCCGCGGCCGGCAGCGCGCACCGCGCCGCCGCCTTCGACGCCGTGCGCATGCTGATCGAGCGCCTCAAGCAGGACGTGCCGATCTGGAAGCGCGAGATCGGACCCGACGGCGCGGCCTGGGTCAGCGACCGTCCGTAGCCACGGCAGGTCGCGCCCGTGTCGCGTCGCAGGGGCGGCCTCGTGGCCGCGGGCCGAGGTGCGCGTCAATAGCGGTGCTTCATCAGCGCGCTCAGGACCTCGCGCAGGCTCGGGCGCGGGTAGGCGTGGTCCTTCTCCAGGCGCGCGAGCACGTCCTCGGCCTTGTGCGCATCGGCCTGCGCCAGGCCGCGCGCCACCGGATCCTCACCGACCTGCTCGGCCGCGAGCACGGTCATGCAGTGCTCGAGCTGTCGGCGCACGCGCGCCTTCTGCTTGGCGTAGTAGTCCTGCTCGAGCTGATCGATGAGCTTGGGGAAGAGCTTGCGCCACGGGATCGTCGCGCCGGGGTGCTCGACCCGCCACGCGCCGACGCGTGAGACCAGGTCGCGACGGAAGCGCTCGGCCTCGCCGGGCACCTCCCAGGTGCGCTCGAGCTCGCTCATCAGCTTGGCGTCGGGCGGGTCGTAGTTGCCGGTCTTCTCGTTGTAGAGCTTCTCGTTCTTCTGCGCGTAGGTGACGTTCAAGAGGTAGCGCGCGAAGAGATCCTCGTACTTCTGCTCGTCGACGAGCCCCATGGCGTGGCGCAGCTCGCCGTCGACGATCTCCATCCAGCGGTCGTAGACCTGTTCGATGAAGCCCTCGTGATCGCTGTAGCCATGTTCGCGCTTGGCCTGCAGATATTCGTAGACGCTCTTGAGCTTGATGTGCTCGCGCAGCTCTTCGACGATCCCCAGCGGCGACAGCCCCCAGTGGCGCCGGCCCTGCAGCGCGTTGAGCAGCACCTGCTTCATCTCGCGCGGCGACGCACCGGAGAGTCCCTCGGACTCCGGCGAGTCCTGCCCCTCGTTCAGGATCTCGGGCAGGACCGCCAGGAGCTCGCGTGACAGCTCCGCGTTGAGCTCGCGCGGCGCCTTGCCGATCGCGTAGAGGTCGGCCTTGTCCATCGGCGACAGCCGCCCGACGACCTCGCGGATCCGCGCCGGGTAGAGCTCGGCGCGCGGCCGCTTGAGGCGCGTGAGCACCGCCCACAGCGCCAGCACGTGGGTGGCGTGCGGGACGACCTGGTCCTCGAGCCCACCCGCGCGCAGGTGCTCGTCGTAGATCGCGCGCTCGGTCTCGTACGAGCGCAGGTACGGCATGCGCACGAGATCCATGCGCCCCTTGAACGAGGCGAAGTCCGGGTACTCCTTGAAGGCGCGCAGGTGGGTCTCGTTCGAGCTCGCCAGGAAGACGACGTCGAGGTGCAGGATGGCGTTGGGCAGCGCGACCGTGCCCTTCTCGCAGGTCGCCAGCAGGTACTTGTAGGCGTCGATCGGCTTCTTGAGGAGATCGTTGTAGTTGATGAGCCCGCGGTTGGCGTCGACCAGGTCGCCGAATGGCTCGTACATACTGAGGTTTTTCAGGGACGCCGGCAGCGCCGCCAGCGCCTGGTCCATCGTCACCTGGCGCATCCCGGCGTCGACGTGCAGCTGCGGCTCGATGGTGACGACGCCCTGGCGATAGCGCCGCGAGAACGCAAAGCGCGTGACCTGCACGTGCTGGAAGACCCGCTGCAGATCGCCGTGGTAGGCGTTGAGCAGCGCATCGAAGATCGCGCGCGAGCGCGGCGAGAGATCACCGTCGAGCAGGTAGTCGCCGACCGGCTCCTCGCGCCCGATCCGTCCCTCTTCGATCAGCGCCTGCAGGAGCGGCCGCCGGTCGGCCTGCGGCAGGAGCAGGAGCGGGTGGTCGCGCAGGTCGGCCGGCAGGCGCGCGTCGATGTCCTCGTCCTCGAGGTGGGCGTAGCTCTGCAGCGCTTCGCGCTCGACCGCGCTGCCGAAGCCGAGCCGCTTCTTCGAGACGCGCTGCGACGGGAAGACCCAGTTGAAGCGGTAGACCGCGCCCTCGTCGAGCGACGAGTAGTGCTCGAGCGCGTGCGCCATGCACTCGATGAGCGAGCTCTTCGCCGAGCCGTTCGGTCCGTGCAAGAGGATGAGGCGCGTGACGCGGCGCTCGCGCACGAACCCGTGCAGGAGGCGATGGATCGCGTTCTGCGCCTCCTCCTGGCCGACGACCCGATCCTTGCCGCCGGCCCACGGCGTGTCGAAGAGGTTCCAGCGCACGGCCTTGCCGCCGGGACGCTCGACCGTCGTCTTGCCGTAGTGCTCGAAGCAGTCGCGCAGGTACTGCGCCGCCGTGCGCACGTGACGCTGCGGGTCGGCAAGGAAGGCGGAGAAGAAGGCATCGAAGGAGAGGACCTGGCGCCGCTCCTGGAAGGCGCGCGCCGTCTTGTCCTCGATGTCACGGAGGATACGCAGTTCGACCATGCGCCGAGACTATCAGAGCGCGCCGGGTGATGTCGCCGTGTCATCGACATCGCGCGAGCTCGCGCGACCCTCAGGCGGTCGGATGCAGGCCCGCTCGGCCGGGCCCGTGCGCTCTACAGATCCTCGAACTTCGTCGCCGGCCCGAAGATCCGCTCGATGTCCTCGACCACGCTCACCCGCTTGAGCTTGTCGATGCCGGCGACCTCGACCTGGCGCACCCGCTCACGGGTGAGGTTGAGGATGTGACCGACCTCCTCGAGCGTCATGCCGCCCTGCTCCGACACGTCGAGCGCGCATGAATGCTCCATCTCCCACACCTCGAGGTGCGGGAAGTTCAGCTTGATGCTCTGCGTCTCGTCCTTGACGTCGAGGTAGAGGTGGAACTTGCAGCTGACGAAGGGGCAGGGGCGCGGCCCGTCGACACAGTCGGCGCGCGTCTTCGGGCGCTCGTACCACATGTCGTCGACGAGGCGGATTCCCTCCTGGATCTCGGCGCGCGTCAGGCGCTTGCCGGCGATGGTCTTCGGGCGCAGGCGGCTTCGGCGCTGGCGCGGCGCGGGGTCGCGGGTCGTGTCCCCAGCATCGTTTCGGACCGGATCCATGTGCGCCTCCCCTGTTTCCATGGACTTACGACGGGATCACCGGCGAGCGTCCGGCGTCTCGACAAAGACCGCCTGACTCGCTCGCTTCTCATCGCGTGCGATCACCGTCAAAAAAACTTGCGTGATCGGCTCGATCCCGCTCGGGCGTCGACGGCTCCGCTCGACCTGGAGCGAGTAGATCAAAGCCGGGATCCGCCGTCAAGCGGTCTCGATCACGCCGATCACTCGACGGGCACGAGCTCGAGCGTCTTGTCGCCGATGCGCAGCGCGATGACGCCCCTGACCTCGTCGCGCCGGGTCTTGCGCACGATGTACGCCGCCGCCGGCACCCCATCCGCGAGCCCGACGCCGAGCACCTCGACCCGCACGTCGGCCCCCTCCTCGAGCGTGCCGACCTTGTCGGCGCGCCCGAAGTCGCGGTCCCAGTCGACCGCCTGGCCGTGCTCGAGGCGCCCCTTGCGGATCGAGATCCCGCCGCTGACGCGCCCGAAGTCGACCCGGCACACGCGGTTCAGGCAGCGCTCCCAAGGGGGGCGGGCAGGGGGGGCCGCGGCGTCGGTCGCGCCGGCCGGGGCCGTATCCGCCGCGGTCTCGCCCGTGGCCAGCGCCGCGTCTTCTGGGGCCGTCGCCGCGTCCACGCTCGCCGCGGCATCGGGGCCCGGGGCGCCCTCCGTGCGCGCGTCGCCGGCGTGCGTATCGGGCTCGGGCCGCGGCGCCTGGTCGCGCGCGTCCTCTTCGCCGCCCGTGGCGCGCTGGGCCACCCGCGCCTCGCGCTCGCCGTCGGGGCGCTCGCGGTCGCTCGAGCCGACGAGCAGCCAGGTGATTCCGTACCCCACGCCGAAGCCGACGACGAAGACCAACGCGATGACCAGGAGACGACGCTGCATCCGCGCCGATCTAGTACGGACCCGCCCGTCTTACAAAAGCTATCGGATGAGGCCTTGAAAAGAAGCCGTTTTCCTGGCCTGCTGCGGCCTTGGGTTGACGTCCCCCTGGTTTTTGGCCACTGTGCCATGAGCCACGCGGGTCAGGGGTCGTCCGTCACAAACCACGAGCGGCGGTTTGCATGGTCGCCTTTTTGAAGAATCGCGAAGCAATCTCACGAGCACAACGGGACTCCCGCGGGGACGAGCGCCGTCGCCTCGTCGAGAGCCTGCTCGAGGCCGTGCACGGCGAGTCGCCCGCGGCCCTGGTCGAGGAGCGCGCGCGCGAGGCTCTGGAGGCGGGTGAGCTCAGCGGTGACGAGATCGACCATGCGCTCGAGGAGGCCCTTGCGTCGCTCTCGCCCGAGCGTTTCATGCAGCTCGTCGGTGGCCTCTCGGGCGAGGAGGCCGAGGTCACGGCCGCTTCGTTGATCGACGAGGTCCGCGCCGACGCCTACGACCAGGCGCCCGCTCCTTCGTCGGGGCCATGGCGCGAGATCGCCGGGCCCTTGCTCGACCAGGTCGCGCGCCTTCTGGGATTGCCGGTCGGCATGGAGCAGGCCGAGAAGAAGCTCGCGGCGATCTTCGACGACGACCGCGTGCGCGCCGATGAGATCCGCGCCTTGACGCAACGCTTCGGCGCTGCGCTGGGCATCACCGCCGAGCGCATCGTCATCCACGCCGACGAGGTGGCCGACGAGCGCCTCGACCAGCACGGCGACGCGCTCGCGCTCTTCGCCGAAGAGACCGTCTACCTGCCGAGCGACTTCGCGCCCGAGCGGCGCGACGACCAGGCCCTGCTCGCGCACGAGCTCACCCACGTCGCCCAGGCCGAGCGCGGGCGCGGCGCGGTCGAGGCGGCCGAGAAGGAGGCCTCCGCCTCGATGAGCAAGGTGCTCGAGGGCGGCCTGCCCACCCCCGGCATCGCCGGCCTGTCCCCTGAAGCCGAAGCCGCCTGCGGTCCCCGCGAGATGGCCGAGGAGAAGAACGGCGGCGGTGGCGGTGGCGGTGGCGGTGGCGGTGGCGGCGGCGGCGGCGGCGGTGGTGGCGGCGGCGGTGGCGGCGGTGGCGGTGGTGGCGGCGGCGGCGGTGGCGGTCCCGAGCCGACCCCTCCCGAGCCCGAGCCCGCTCCGCCCGCGCCCGAGCCGGAGGAGGACGAGGGCGAGTGCAAGGACGCCTGCCCCGAGCCGCTCGACGAGCACGAGGCCGACGCGACGCGCCCCGAGGCCGAGCCCAAGACCGGCAACGGCGAGATCATCGAGTTCAAGCTCGCCGGCCACAAGATCAAGATCCGGCTGCCGGACGGGCAGGGCGCCGGCCGCGTCACCATCAACTTCCGCGAGATCGACTCGCCCTACACCTACCTGCGCCTGAACCGCGCGGTGGTCGAGGTCAGCGAGGACTTCAAGGTCACCTCGGGCGAGATCCAGGCGAGCGTGCGTCTCGGCGAGTTCGTCAACGCCGAATCGGTGACGCTCTCGGTCAACGACCGGGGCGAGATCTCGACGAGCATCCGCGGCGCGCAGCTGCAGGTCGGCGACAAGATCCGCGGCACCCTCGACCTCGACGTCTACAACGACGGCATCGCCGGCGAGTGCATCATCCGCTCGGATGCGATCAACATCGCGCCGGGGCTGTCGGTCTCCGACGGCTACCTGCGCGTCAAGGTGTCCAAGGGCGGCGCCATCTTCGCCCACGGCATGCTCAAGGTGCAGGTCGGCGACTTCGTCGAGGTCTCGATCGACGCCTGCTTCGTCGACGGCGAGTTCCGCGGCCACATGGTCGCCGAGTGGACCGAGCCCTTCGAGATCGCACCGCACGTCATCGTCGAGCGCATCATGCTCGAGGGCTGCTACCGCAAGGACAACTGGTACGTCGCCGGCGAGATCCAGCTCGGCATCGCCGAGAAGTGGGGCGCGACGATCCGCGGCAAGTACAAGCGCACCGGGCAGACCGGCACGTGGTCGGTCGAGGGCGAGGTCGAGCAGCGCGAGGACATCAACTTCGGCGAGCTGCGCCTGCACTCCGGCTCGGCGCACGTCAAGTGCACCGACGGCACCTTCGAGCCGGCGACGATCCACCAGGAGATGCAGTGGCGCACCGTCGTCGGCTCGGTCGACGGCAGCTACGACATCGAGGAGGGCAAGTTCAACGCGCGCGGCGAGGCCCACCTCGAGGCGCCGTTCCCCTTGGGCGAGACCGGCGCGAGCTTCACCGACGGCCAGATCGAGGCGGTCGTCGAGAACAACGAGCTCACGATCATCGAAGGCTCGGTCACGCTACAACTGCCCTACCAAGGGCAGCCCACCTTCGAGCTCACCGCGACCGACGCCTGCTACAAGGTGAAGGAGAACCGCTTCGACTGCACCGGCGGCGCGCGTGTCATGCGCGACGTCGTCTTCGGCGACGAGGCCGGCTTCCACGCGGTGATGGCCGCCGAGTCCAGCGGCGGCTTCGTCGTCGAGGACGGCAAGCTGATGTCGCTCAACGGCAACCTCGGCTTCACCGTCAAGAAGGGCAGCCACGAGATCGGCACCGGCCAGGTCGAGCTGCGCTACGGTGACGACACCGGGCTCGACGGCTCGGCGACCTTCACGCTCACCAACCGCACCGGCATCCCCGACATCGAGCTCGGGCCCTTCTACTTGCTGCAGAACGGCACCTTCAAGGTCGAGGTCAAGAAGGGCAAGCTCGCCAACGCCTCGGTCACCGACGTCGAGTGGGAGTTCTGCCAGCCCGACGGGCCGGGCAAGGTCGGAGGCGTCGTCAACGGCAGCTACGACTTCGACACCGGCAACGCCACGCTCTCCGGCACCGTCGCCGTCAAGGAGGACTGGCCGCTCGCCGCCGGCGAGTGGGGCTCGCTGCAGCTCGACAAGGGCGGCCACGGCGAGATCTCCGCGACCCACGAGGGCTTGAAGAGCCTCTCGGGCGAGCTCAGCTTCACCGCGAACTTCAACGGCTTTGGCGGCGGCGAGCCGTTCACCGTGCACGGCGTCGTCAACGGCCGCCTGAACCCGGAGAACTACAAGGTCACCGGCTTCGCGCAGGCGACGCTCGAAGACCCGATCGAGGTGCCGCTCGGCGAGACCGGGCACAAGGTCATCATCACCGCGGGCTCGACGATCAAGGGCGAGGTCGTCGACAACGAGCCGACGATATTCTCCGGCAGCCTCGGCCTCGAGTTCGTGCACAAGACGATGGGCCCGCTGCTCGCCGGCCGCATCGAGGACTGCGTCTTCGACGCCAAGAACGGCGAGGTCAGCTTCCACGGCGAGCTCGAGCTCCTCTGCGAGCTCGAGGCGGTGCTCGGCGAGACCGGCTACAGCCTGGTCGTCATGCCGCACGTCACGATGCTGACCTGCGACGTCGCCAAGAACAAGCTCGAGCACATCGGCGGCAGCCTCGTGCTCGAACTGCGCAACGGCCAGACCCCGATCATGGAGGGCCGCCTCGAGAACGCCGACTACGACGTCGAGAAGGAGAAGTTCTCCGGCGACATCTCGGCGACCCTCATCACGACCCTGTCCTACCCGCAGCGCGGCGAGAACCGCCTGCCGCCGTCGGTCGCCATCTCGCTCATCGCCGGCAGCACCATCACAGGACGCGTAGAGGAGAACAGTCTCACCGAGGCGACGGTCGATCTCCAGATGAAGCTCGCCGTGCACGGCAAGGAGATCGCCGAGGCGAACCTCGACGGCACCTGGGATCTGGTCAAGGACGAGGTCTCCGGCACCGGCGAGGCGCACCTCATCGAGGACCTGCGTCTGGGAGGGCAGGCCGAGGGCGGCGGCGAGGCGCGCGAGCCGACCGGCTGGGCGCTCTACGTCAAGAAGGACTCCGGCGTCTCGATCGAGCTCTCCAAGAACGCGCTCGTCCAGGTACAGATCGACGTCGGGCTCTCGGCCAAGCGCGGCGCGGACGAGATGGCCAAGGGCGACATCCACGGACTCTACAAGTTCGGTGACGACGCGGCCTTCTCCGGCACCGCGCATTTCGAGGTCGTCAAGGCGATCGACCTCGGCCCGGTCGGACGCTTTGTCGCCAAGATCGATCTCGGCACCGAGTGCGACGCGACCGTGGCGAACTCCGCGCTCACCGCGGTCTCGGGCAAGATCGTGCTCGGCGCCTACGAGGGCCAGGACAAGTACATCGATCTCACGCTGCAGGCCGAGTGGAACGGCAAGTTCACCGGCTCGGCGGAGTGCAAGGTGCTCAAGCCGATCAAGCTCGGCGAGGGCACGCTCAACGGCAAGCGCTTCACCACCTGGCTGCAGGACGGTACCGGCGCGCGCGTCGACGTCGTGGAGGACGCGCCGACGACGATCAATGGCGCGGTCGCCATCGACGTCGCGATGGAGGACAAGGTCTTCGCGCGCGGGCGCTTCCAGATCGACGCGAACCTCTCCGACGAGGAGAGCCAGGTCAACGCCGAAGGCTCGATCGACATCGTCGACACCCTCGAGCTCGGCTCGCTCGGCGCCTTCAGCTTCAAGCTCCTGCCCGGTACCGGGATCAGCGGCAAGATCACCGCCAACAAGCTCGAGTACATCCAGGGCCAGCTCCTGGTCGGCATCGCCACCGAGCAGGACGGCGACTGCGGCGAGCTCACGCTGCAGGGCCGCTGGGAGGGCGGCGCCGAGCCGCGCTTCGACGGCACCGCCTCGGCCAAGATCACCAAGAGCATGCACCTCGGCTTCGGTGCCTTCGGCTACGAGTTCGGCCTCGACCCGTCGCAGATCACCATCGTGATGCAGAACGGCGAGATCACCTCTGCCAGCGGGCAGATCGTCTTCTTCGCCGAGCAGATCGGGCCCGACGAAGAGACCCCGCTCGGCACGCTGCGCGTGCGCTTCCAGGGTGAGTACACCAAGGCGCCGGGCGCGGCCGAGGGCAACTTCAGCGGCTCCGGCACCTGCGACGTCGAGGGCGAGCTCAACGTCGGCTCGACGCCGGACTACAAGCTCATCGTCACCGGCGGCAGCGGCATCGGCATCGACGTCGAGAACAACGAGTTCACCCGCCTGCACGGCGCCTTGAACGCCCGCGTCGAGCAGCTCAACCCGAAGCCGGGCGAGACCGTCGCCTTCCTCGAGGTCTCCTGCGAGGTCAACTACGTGCCGAAGGACGGCGGCCAGGTCGACGTCAACGGCTCGGTGATGATCACCGGCAAGAAGCAGCTCCTCAAGATCGACAAGTACGAGTTCTGGCTCATCCCGGCGCCCGACGGCGGCGGCACCGGCGCCACCGTCAAGATCGAGAAGAACGAGGTCATCGAGGTCGGCGGCACCGTCTCGTGCGCGGTCTTCGACGGCCACGAAGATCCGCTCATCGTCGCCAACGCGGCCGGCAAGTGGGTCAAGGCGACCGGCCTCTTCGACGGCTCGGGCGACATCCGCCTCGGCCGCGACGTCACCTTCCCCGAGGACGCCGACGGCGCCAAGCTCGTCTTCAAGAAGGGCTCGGGCGGCGGCGGCGTCGTCGTCGCCAGCGAGATCCGCCAGCTCACCGGCGACCTCGACGTCGTGATCCACGACGACGTCGGGGAGCTCGTGCACTGCAAGGCCAGCGGCGAGTACAACGCCGTCACCAACAAGATCGTGCACGCCGAGGGCTCGGCCGAGATCATGCGGCCGATCGAGATCGGCGGCACCGGCGACAACGCCTTCATCAGGGTGACCAAGCTCGCGGGCAGCGCGACTGTGAGGAACAGCGAGCTCATCGCCGTAAGCGGCGAGCTCGAGTTCGAGCTGCCGCGCATGCCGGGCTGCGGTGGCTCGTTCTCCGGCGGCTGGACCAACGCCAGCGGCGAAGACGTCTACTGGGGCACCGGTCACCTCGACGTCGCGATGTTCGTCGACGAGGAGAAGGGCCGTGGCCTGACCGGCTCGCTCACCGCGACCTTCAACAAGGACGGCACCTGGAACATCGTCGGCAGCGCCGACTACAAGATCACGCCCGACATCGGCGGCAGCGTCAACGTGCAGATGGATCAGAACATCGACCCGATCATCGGCGCGACGTTCTCGATCACCAACAAGAAGCTGATGGACGCAAGAGAGCTCTTCGCCAAGAAGCTCGACATCCTGCCGTCCGTCACCATCCCTGTCTTCACCGGCGTCAACCTGGTCTTCGGCGCCAGCGCCGGCGTGAAGCTCTCGCTGCGCGACCTCTTGTTCTCGACGACGATCGGCATCTCGAACTGGCGCCCGCTCGCCGAGGGCGGCTCCAACGTGCCGGACTTCGACGCCGACATGTCGATCCTCTGGGGCCTCGACCTGCAGGCGCAGCTCGGCGGTTACGCCGCGCTCACCGCCGGCATCCCCGGCCTGCAGGCCGGCATCGGCGCCGAGGGCATCGTCACCCTCAACGTGCCGGTCACCGTCAACCCGACCGGTCACCTGCACGGCGGCGCCGACGGCTTCTACGGCGACCTCGGGATCTCGGTCACCATCGCGCCGACGCTCGACCTCACCATCAAGCCGATGGCGATGGCCGAGGCCGGTCCGTTCAAGTACAAGTCCGACTGGCCGGGCCTCACCTACGGCCTGGGCGAGCTCTGGAAGTGGGAGTGGGGCACCAACTACCGCTTCGGCGACCAGAACCAGGCCACCACCGGCGCGCCGGGCGAGACCACCGCGTCGTCGGGCAACAAGAGCGTGCAGGACAGCGCGACGATGGACCCGCGCAACATCCCCGAGCGCGAGGCGTCGGCGCCGGCCGAGAAGCCGGGACGGCCGAAGGTCGAGGGCGATCCCGGCAAGGAGAAGGAGGAAGAGGGTGGCGGCCCGATGGAGGAATTCTCCAAGAAAATGGAGGAGATCGGCATCCTGGGCAAGGCGCTCGGGGCGCTGGGCAAGCTCTTCGGCTACCTCGTCGGCTGCCTGACGGCGCTGGCGGTGGCGGGCCCGATCGGCCTGGTCATCTACCTCATCATCGAGATGGTCTTCGGCGACCTCTCGTGGAGCGGCCTCGTCCAAGCGGTCGAGGACATCATCGCGGCGATGCCGATCATCATCAAGTACCTCAAGCCCTACCTGCCCGACTGGCTGGTGGCGCTCATCGAGTTCGCCTCGGGTGACGAGCCCGACCTGCTCGGCGCGCTCTTCGGCGCCGACGACAAGGTGCGCGACGAGGTCGACGCCGGCACCCACCGCGACTTGCCGCCGGAGGGCCGCGCCAAGTTCATCAACATCATGATGGACGGCTACTGCGGCGACGCCGACGAGGACCGCATCCTCGTCATCCTGCGCTACTCCGAGGGCAAGGGCGACCTGAGGTCGGTGGTCAATCAGGTCGACGGCCAGGGCGATCAGATCGTCTGGAAGCTCGACGGGCGTCAGGACACCGAGGTCTGTGAGCTCTTCGACAAGAACGGCATCGATTACTGATGGAGGGCGTCGCAGCCGATCATCGCGCGTTGCTCGACGCCGTCGTCGAGAGCCTCAACGCTCCCGATGACGGCGCGCCCCTGGTCGGTGGCGTCCCAGCAGAGGGGCCGATCCGCGCGCTCACCGTCCCCGACGCGTGGGAGTCCGGAGGCTTTTCCAAGCTGTGGCGGATGAAGCGCGAGGGCTTCGCCTTCGGCTCGGCCGGCGTGCTCTCGGCGCAGGGCGACAAGACCCTGGGCTGCGTGCGCTACCACCGCCCGAGCGAGCCCGACAAACCCGCGCGCAGCGTCTTCCTCCTGCTCGCGCTCGGTGCCGAGGGGCCGCGCGTCCAAGGCGTCTTCGCCGAGGTGCCGCTCGCGCTCGGCTGGCTGCGCGGCTGGATTGTGCCGGGACAGCGGGTCGACGCGCTGCCCTCGGATGACGCCGCGCGAGAGCTCGCCGCCGCGATCGTCGAGGCGCCGCGGGGAGGTCTCGGCGCGGTGCTCCAGGCGCGGCTCGGGCTCTCCGACGACAACCTCACGCGCCTCCTCGGCGAGCTCCCCGACGGCCCGCTGCGCGCCGTCGGCGTGCACAGCCTGCCGGTCGTCGGGCGGAGCCTCATCGGGCTCGGCAAGGATCCGGGGCCAGGCGCCGAGCGCGATCGCGCCGCCGAGGTCTGGCTCGTGACGGAGCTCAGGCCGGACGCCGAGCGCCCACGTCTCGTCGCGGTGACCGGCTGGCCGTCGCTGCCGGCGATGCTGACCGGGGCGCGCGCGGTCGCGAGCGACGGGGCGCCGGCCGAGAGCGACCTCTTCGTCGACCGGCTGCTCGCCGTCGTGCGCGCGAGCGACAACCGACCGAGCGAGGATCAGCGCGAGCGCTTCCGCCAGGAGCTGATCCTGCGCCTGCAGTCCGCCTTCGCGCGGCAGATGCCGAACGAGCAGACGGTCGCCGACGCGGTCAAGGCGGTGCTCAAGCCCGACGCCCAGGCCGCGCGCGCGAAGAACATCGGCGAGCTGATCAAGCTGGTGCTCGAGCGCGTCGCCGACCGCAGCGAGACCTGAGCGAGGATCGCATCGCGTGAGTCTCTCTGAGGAGTGCAGGAATCAAGGAAGGCAGGATAGCGGTACTTCCTGGCTTCCTCCCTTCCTGGCTTCCTTGGCGGTCCGTTCGAGCGATGGAATCCGTAGGAACGTCAATGCACGGCAGGCTTCGCCGGCTTGTCGCCGACCACCTCGTCGGTGCCTGCGAGGATCGCCGCGAGCGGATCGGTCGGCACGTCCTCGGCGCTGACGATCGGACGCACGATATCGCGCGTCAGCGCCAGCGGGATCACCTCGTCCATGTGCTTGACGGTGACGAGCTTGATCGCGCTCCTGACGACCTGCGGGATGTCGCGGATGTCCTTCTTGTTCTCTTCGGGCAGGAGCACGAGCTTCATGCCGGCGCGGTGCGCCGCGAGCACCTTCTCCTTGAGGCCGCCGATCGGCAGCACGCGCCCGCGCAGCGTGATCTCGCCGGTCATCGCCACGTCGCGCCTGACCGGCGTGCGCGTCAGCGCCGACACCAGCGAGGTCGCCATCGTGATGCCCGCCGACGGGCCGTCCTTGGGGATGGCGCCCTCGGGGAAGTGGATGTGGATGTCGATCTGCTTGTGGAAGCCCTTGGCCAGGCCCCAGACGTGCGCCTTGCTGCGCACGTAGCTGAGCGCGGCGTGCGCCGACTCCTCCATGACCTTCGCGAGGTTGCCCGTGAGCTTGAGCTGCCCGGTGCCGGGCATGAGCGTCACCTCGGTCGGCAGGAGGTCGCCACCGGCCATCGTCACCGCGAGGCCGTGCGTGACGCCGACCTCGTCGAGCTCCTCGGCGACGTTGCTGCGATACTTCGGCGGGCCCAGGAGCTTCTGCACCCGCTGCGCGTCGACGTTGAAGCGGATCTCCTGGTCGGGCTTGCCCTGCTGGCGCAGCTCGATGACCTCCTTGGCGAGCTTGCGGCAGACGCTGGCGATCTCGCGCTCGAGGCTGCGCACGCCGGCTTCGCGCGTATAGCGGTGGATGAGCAGCTTGACCGCCGCGTCGGTCCACACCTGCGGGATCGCCTCGATGCCGTTCTGCTTCGACTGCTTCGGGATGAGGTACTTCCTCGCGATGTTGAGCTTGTCGAACTCGGTGTAGCCGGAGATCTCGATGATCTCCATGCGGTCCTGCAGCGGCAGCGGGATCCCGTGCAGGTTGTTCGCCGTGGCGATGAACATCGTGTGCGAGAGGTCGTAGTCGAGGTCGAGGTAGTGGTCGTTGAAGGCGCCGTTCTGCTCGGGGTCGAGCACCTCGAGCAGCGCCGAGCTCGGGTCGCCGCGGAAGTCCGTCGACATCTTGTCGATCTCGTCGAGCAGGAAGACCGGGTTGGAGGAGCCGGCCTTCTTCAGGCTCTGGATGATCTTGCCGGGCAGCGCGCCGATGTAGGTGCGGCGGTGGCCGCGGATCTCCGCCTCGTCGCGCATGCCGCCGAGGCTCATGCGCACGTACTTGCGGCCGGTCGCCGACGCGATCGACTTCGCCAGCGAGGTCTTGCCGACGCCCGGCGGCCCGACGAAGCAGAGGATCGGGCCATTGAGCTTCTTCACCAGGTGCTGCACCGCGAGGTACTCGAGGATGCGCTGCTTGGCCTTCTCGAGGCCGTAGTGGTCGCGCTCGAGGATCGCCTCGGCCTCCTTGATGTCGAGCTTGTCCTTGGTCAGGTGATGCCAGGGCAGCCCGAGCACCCAGTCGATGTAGTTCCTGACGACGGTCGCCTCGGCCGACATCGGCGACATCATCTTGAGCTTCTTCAGCTCGCGCTTGAGCTTGAGCGTCGCCTCCTTGCTCATGCGCTTGGACGCGATCTTCTCCTCGAGCTCCTGGATCTCGTTCTTGAACTCGTCGCGCTCGCCGAGCTCCTTCTGGATCGCCTGCATCTGCTCGTTGAGGTAGTACTCCTTCTGGCTCTTCTCCATCTGCTTCTTCACGCGCGTCCGGATCTTCTTCTCCACCAGGAGGATCTCGATCTCGGCCTGCATGAGCTCGTAGAGGCGCTCGAGCCGCTTCACCGGGTCATCGATCTCGAGGATCCCCTGCTTGTCGGTGAGCTTGAGCGAGAGGTGCGCCACGATGGTGTCGGCCAGGCGCGCCGGGTCGTCGATCGTCGACACGCTCATCAGCATGTCGGGCGGGATGCGCTTGTTGAGCTTGACGTAGCTCTCGAAGGTCGACTGGATCTGGCGCATCAGCGCCTCGAGGTCGACGCCGGGGTCGCGCCGCTCGGCGATCTCCTCGACCTCGCACAGGAAGTAGGCGTCCGACGGCACGAAGCGCTTGATGCGTGCGCGCTGCTTGCCCTCGACCAGCACCTTGATCGTGCCGTCGGGCAGCTTCAGGAGCTGCATGATCGTGCCGAGCGTGCCGACCTTGTAGATGTCGTCGGGCGTCGGCTCGTTGGTCTTGGCCTTCTTCTGCGCGCTGAGCAGGATCTCCTTGTCGGTTGCCATCGCCTGCTCGAGCGCGGCGATCGACTTGTCGCGGCCGACGAAGAGCGGGACCACCATGTGCGGGAACACGATGATGTCGCGCAGCGGCAGGAGCGGCACGATGCGTGACCGGGTCGATCGCTTGTCTTTTCCGAACATCTTGATGGCCTCGCTCGGGCGCGCGTGGGGCGCCCCGTTCTTCCTGCGCTTCGCTTCGCTCCGCTTCGTCCAGAACGGGGCCGCGCGCTCCGCTCGCGGGCCGACCTCGCTCGGGCGCGCGTGTCGGCGCCCCGTTCTGCCTAGGCTTCGCTTCGCTCCGCTTCGTCCTGCCTCATCACGCCGAGACCGCTTCCTTGTCGTACACGACGATGGGCTTGGTCTTGCCGTGGATCACGTCCTCGTTGACGACGATCTCCTTGGCGGTGCCCATCGACGGGATGTCGTACATCACCTCGAGCATCACGTTCTCGAGGATCGAGCGCAGCCCGCGCGCGCCGGTCTTGCGCTCGAGCGCCTTCTTCGCGACCGCGCGCAGCGCCGACTCGGTGAAGGTCAGCCGCACGCCGTCCATCTCGAGCAGGCGCCGGAACTGGCGCGTGACCGCGTTCTTCGGCTCGACCAGGATGCGCATCAGCGCCTCCTCGTTGAGCTCGTGCAGGGTCGCCGCCACCGGCAGGCGCCCGACGAACTCGGGGATGAGCCCGAACCGGATGAGGTCCTCGGGCTCGACCTGCTCGAGCATCTGCCCGACCGTCATCTCGACCTTGGCCGACGCCTTGTCGGAGGTGAAGCCGAGCGACTTCCGCCCGATGCGCCGCTCGATGATCTTGTCGAGCCCGACGAAGGCCCCGCCGCAGATGAACAGGATGTTGGTCGTGTCCATCTGCAGGAACTCCTGCTGCGGATGCTTGCGACCCCCCTTGGGCGGCACGTTGGCGATCGTGCCCTCGATGATCTTGAGGAGCGCCTGCTGCACGCCCTCGCCCGACACGTCGCGCGTGATCGAGGGGTTGTCGGACTTGCGGCTGATCTTGTCGATCTCGTCGATGTAGACGATGCCGCGCAGCGCCCGGTCGATGTCGTGGTCGGCGTTCTGCAGGAGCGAGACCAGGATGTTCTCGACGTCCTCGCCGACGTAGCCCGCCTCGGTCAGCGTGGTCGCGTCGACGATGGTGAACGGCACCTTGAGGAGCTTGGCCAGCGTCTGCGCGAGCAGCGTCTTGCCGGTGCCGGTCGGCCCGAGGAGCAGGATGTTCGACTTGGAGAGCTCGACGTCGTCGCGGTGGCTCTCCTTGGCGTCGATGCGCTTGTAGTGGTTGTAGACCGCGACTGAGAGGATCTTCTTCGCCTTCTCCTGACCGATGACGTACTCGTCGAGCACGCGCCGGATCTCGTGCGGCTTGGGGATGGCCGACAGCCCCGAGTAGACGTCCTCCTTCTGGACCTCCTCGGCGATGATGTCGTTGCACAGGCCAATGCACTCATCGCAGATGTAGACCGTCGGGCCTGCGATGAGCTTCTTGACCTCCTTCTGGCTCTTTCCGCAGAAGGAGCAGCAGAGGTTGGTACTGTCGCGGCGTCTGTCCACCATGGCTCGTCACCCACACCTACGGAGTCTCGCCTCGGGAAGCAGGCCCGGCGCCAACGCCTCCTTCACGAGACGATAGACGATAGGCGTCCTCGGCACAACGTCCCGAACACGGCCGGCATTCGCGCCTGTCACCGGCACGTGCCTCCTGCCCCGGAGCGGTCGTTCGTTCAACCCTTGCGCTCGACGATGGTGTCGACGAGGCCGTACTCCACGGCCTGCGAAGGGCGCAGGAAGAAGTCGCGGTCGGTGTCCGCCCGGAGCTTCTCGGGCGTCTGCCCGGTGTGCTTGGACAGGACCTCGAGCACCTGCGTCTTGAGGAAGAGCACCTCGCGCGCGGCGATGTCGATGTCGGTTGCCTGACCGCCGAGGCCGCCGTGCGGCTGGTGCAGCATGATGCGCGCGTGCGGCAGGGCGAAGCGCTTGCCCTTCTTGCCGGCGGCGAGCAGCACGGCCGCCATCGACGCGGCCTGCCCGAGGCAGATCGTCGAGATCGGCGCCGAGATGAACTGCATCGTGTCGTAGATCGCCATGCCGGCCGTGATCGAGCCGCCCGGGCTGTTGATGTAGATCGCGACCTCCTTCTCGGGGTCGTCGCTGTCGAGGTAGAGCAGCTGCGCGATCACCGCGTTGGCGCTGAAGTCGTCGATCGCCGCGCCGATGAAGATGATGCGGTCCTTGAAGAGGCGCGAGAACGGGTCCCATTGCTCGGAGCCGCGATGGGTCTGCTCGACGATGCGGGGGATGTAGGTCATTTCACTCTCCAGGGGCCGGCGCCTCGGCCGGCGCTGCGTCGACGACGCTGGTGCTCTCGAGGAGGAGCGCCAGCGCCTTGTTCTCGATCATATTCAGCCTCTCGGCTTCGCGCATCTCCGGGTGCTCGAAGAGCTTGGCGGTCTTTTCGCCCTGCTCCTTGATCTTGGCCACGATGGCGTCCGCGAGCTCTTCCTCCTCGACGTCGATCTTCTCCTGACGGGCGATCGCCTCGAGCACGAGCTGGCGCCGGACCTGGTAGTCGGCGGCGGAGCGCAAGCCTTCGATGTTGCGCTCGACCATCTGGATGGCCATGTCCTGGGAGAGCCCCTGGCCCTGGAAGAGGCGGACCAGCATGCGCGCGCGCTCGCGCATGTGCGACTCGACCATCGCCGGCGGCACGCTGAACTGGTTGCGCTCGAGCACGACCGCCATGACGCGGCGCTCGATCTCCTCCTTGCGCCGCTTGGTGGACTCGGCCGCGAGCTTGTCGTGCACGTCCTGACGCAGCGCGTCGTAGGAGTCGAAGCCGAGGTCCTGCGCGAAGTCGTCGTCGAGGTCGGGCAGCTCCTCGGTGAAGAGCGCCTGCACCCGCACCTCGAAGCGCGCCGCCTTGCCCGCGAGGCTCTCCGAGCCGTAGTCCTCGGGGAAGGTGACGTCGAAGGTCTTGGCCTCGCCCGACGTGAGGCCGATGAGCTCGTCCTCGAAGCCCGGGATCATGCGCCCCTGGCCGATCTTCACCTCGAAGGCGGTCATGTCGAGACGCGTGTCGCGCTCGCCCTCGACCCAGCCGGTCGTGTCGACGATGATGATGTCGCCGGTGTCGCTCGGGCGGCCCTCGACCGGCACGCGCTCCTTGTGCCGGTCCTGCATCTCGCCGATCTTCTTGTCGATCTGCGCGCCGTCCACCGTCGCCGGCGCGACCGCCACCTCGACGTTCCGCCACGAGTGCACGTCGATGCGCGGCACGACCTGCGCGCGCACCGCGTACTTGAACGGCTCGCCGGCGCGCACCACCCCGGGCTCGACCTGCGGCTCACCGACGATGCGGTGCTCGCCCGCCTTGCCGACAGCCGTCTCGAAGCTGTCGTTGACGAGGCGGCGCATCGCCTCCCGGGCGATCTCCTGGCCGAAGGTCTTCTTGACCATGTCCTTGGGGGCCTTGCCGGGGCGGAAGCCCTTGACCCGAGCCCGTTTTCCGAACTCACCGAGCTGACGATCGAGCTCCTTGCCGACCTTGTCGCTGGGTACCTCGACCTCGATCAGCACCTCGATCTCGCTGACCACCTGCACCGACGTCTTCAATTCGGCCACTTCATCCTCGGCGTGTTCATGCGTGCATGCGAGAGGGGGGACTCGAACCCCCACGACCTCGGGCCACTGGATTCTAAGTCCAGCGCGTCTACCAGTTCCGCCACTCTCGCCCGTGGTGGGGTGCCCTTGTTAGGCACCACCTCACAAACAGAAAAGGACAGACCCTGCGGCCTGTCCTTCGTGGTGGGTGCGGTAGGAATCGAACCTACAACCTACGGATTAAGAGTCCGGTGCTCTGCCAGATTGAGCTACGCACCCGCGTGGTCGCCTCGGGCCCTGCCGCTGGCAGGCCGTCGGCCTCTGTGGCGCCGTGTCCGCGGCGCGCTCGGCGTTTTGCCCGTTGCGCCTCGATGTGTCAACGCGAAAAAGCGCGCGCCCGACACCTTCACCTGGCCGCTCGTCATGAACGAACGAAGGGGGTGCGCGCCCGGCAAGATTCGAACTTGCGGCCTACGGATTCGAAGTCCGTTGCTCTATCCAGCTGAGCTACGGGCGCACGAGTCGCTTTGGGTGGGGTGACTGAGGGGATTTGAACCCCCGACCTACGGTGCCACAAACCGTCGCTCTAACCAGCTGAGCTACAATCACCTTCGACTTTTCAGCGCGCCTGAGAGGACTCGAACCTCTGACCATCGGCTTAGAAGGCCGATGCTCTATCCAACTGAGCTACAGGCGCCCGCCTCGCACAAAGGCGAAGCTGAGCAGGCGCCCAGCGGCCCGTCTCGGCGAGGGCGAAAACTGCGGCATCGCCGCGACCATGTCAAGCGCCAAGATACATGGCGCCGGCGTGGACATTGACACCCCGCCGAGGCGTGCCCACGATGCCCGTCCATGGCCACCGAGACCCCAGCCGGCGCGGCGCCGCCGCCAGCGCCCGACCAGGGCCCGCCCGCCAGCGTGTCAGCGCCCGAGCCCGAGCCCGAGCGCGAGACCGTCGCGGGCGAGGTCGTCTCCGACGTGCGCGCCGCCATCGCGCCGGTGCGCTCCGCGGTCAGCGCCGACGTCGGCAGCCTCGGCCGCTTCCTGCGCGGCATCCAGTCCGGCTACCTCATCGCGGGGCTCGGCCTGCTCGCGCTGACCGCCGCGGTCGGCGTGCTCGTGACCGTGGTCGCGGGGTTCTCCGACTGGTTCATGCACCTGGCGATGTACGTCGTGCTCATCGCGTTCGCGCTCCTCTATGTGCGCGCACACCAGCGCGGCTTCCGCATCATGCGCGCCGTCTGGGCGCTGGGTGGGCTCGCGCTCGTCGCCTTCTTCGCCTGGATCCTGGTCGACCTCGTGCCGGCGCGCCTCGACGTGCTCTCGGCGCGCCCACGCCCCGGCGGCCTCGTCGGCCCCGAGGTCGCCCTGCGCGAGCGCGCCGGCGCGCTCTGGGCGCCGGTCGTCATGCTCATCCTGGTCGGCGTCTGGCTGCTCTCGCACTGGCTCGTGCTCGCGCGCTTCGCCCGCCGAACGCCCCCTCCGCCGCCCGGGGACCCCGATGTCAGCCGGGTTTCGTGAGCAGCTGCTCGCCGCGCTCGACGCCGCCGGGATCGCGGCCGAGGTCGTCATCACCCAGAACCGCGCGACGATGCTCTCGACGCGCGCCAAGAGCTCGCTCCGCGGGCCGCGGCTCATCGATCGCCAGGTGCGCGTCGCCGAGCGCTTCGCGGCGTTGGGCGAGGAGGCGATCGGCGCGATCGTCGACTTCGTCACCGACGCCCCGGATGCCGGGCAGCGCGTGCAGGCGCTGATCAAGGCGCTGCCGCCCGATCCCAACGAGCGCGCGGTCGGCCTCGTCTCGAGCGCGCCGCCCGGGACCTCGCTGGTGCCCGTCGCCAAGCGCTTGCGCTCGCGCAAGGAGCCGCCTCTGAGGAGCCGCGGGCGTTATCACGATCTCGCCGCGCTGGCCGATGAGGAGCGCGCGCTGCACCTGCCGGGCGAGCCGTCGATCCCCGTCGCGTGGGGCCGGCGCGAGGGACGTCGGCGCCGGCAGCTGCGCTCGATTCGCCTCGGCACCTACGAGCCGTCGGGGCCGCTCGTGCGCATCCACCCGCGCCTGGACGACCCGCGCGTACCGGGCTGGTTCGTCGCCTTCGTGATCTTCCACGAGCTCTTGCACCACGCGCTCGGGATCCGCATGAGCCCGAGCGGCGACCGGCGCGAGCTGCACCCGCCCGCCTTCCGCGAGCTCGAGGCGCGACACCCGCGTTACGCCGACGCGCTCGCCTGGGAAGAGGCGCACATCCGCGCGTTGCTCTCGGACGAGTGGTAGTCAGGTGCGTCGACGCCGGTCAGCGCCTTCACGGCTCGGCGCGCTGGACCTCGGTGACCTGGGCGCCCGAGCGCTTGGCGAGGCTCTGGCCGGCGGTCTTGGAGAAGTCGAGCGCGCGCGTCGGCAGGACGCCGACCGCGATGGTCAGGAGCGCGGCGATCCCCAGGGCCGCGGCCAGCGGCCGGCTCGCGATGAGGCGGATCGGGCGCTCGGGCTTCTCCTCGTGCATGTAGGCGACGAGGATCACCCGCAGGTAGTACCACGCGGAGATCACCGAGTTGATCACCGCGACCACGACCAGCCAGAGGTAGTCGTTGTCGCGCGCCGTGAGCACCTCCTCGAAGATCGTCAGCTTGCCCATGAAGCCGGCGGTGAGCGGGATCCCGAGCAGGCTCAGCATCGCGATCGCCAGGACCAGGGCGTGGCCGGGGCTGCGCTTGGCGAGGCCGGCGTAGCTCGCCTCGCCGACGTCCTCGGTGTCTGCGCCCGAGACCGCCGCCGCGACGCCGAAGGCCGCTGCGTTGGCCAGGGTGTAGGCGAGCAGGTAGAAGACCAGGCCCGCGCCGAGCGCCGCGACGCCGACGCCCGCGTCCTTGGGCACGACCAGCAGCGCGACCATCAGGTAGCCGGTGTGCGCGATCGCCGAGTAGGCGAGCATGCGCTTGAGGTTCTTCTGCGCCAGCGCCATCAGGTTGCCGACGAACATCGAGGCCACCGCGCCGATGGCGACGAGCAGCTCCCAGCCGAGGCCTTCCACCCGGAGCTCGGGCTCGCCGAAGGCGGTGAGCATGAGGCGCGCGAAACCGCCGAAGGCGGCGGTCTTGACGGCGATCGCCATGAAGCCGGACGCGGTCGAGGGCGCGCCCTCGTAGACGTCGGGCGTCCACATGTGGAACGGCGCGGCCGCGACCTTGAAGAAGAAGGCGGCGACGATGAGGATGAGCGAGAAGCGCACCAGCTCGGGCACCTTGTCGAGCGCGCCGCCGGCGATCGCCTCGGCGATCCCCGGCATGGAGACCTGCCCGGTCGCGCCATAGGCGAAGGCGATCCCCATCAACAGGAGGCCCGAGGCGAACGAGCCGAGCACGAAGTACTTCATGGCCGACTCGGTCGAGAACTTCGACTGGCGCTTGAAGCCGGCGAGCACGTAGACCGCGAGCGACATGAGCTCGAGCGCGACGAAGAAGGTCAGGAGGTCGTTGGCCATGACCAGCGCCATCATGCCGGCGGTGGCGAAGGCGACGAGCGCGTAGAACTCGCCGTGGTCGGCTTTCTGCTCGGGCAGGTAGTGCACCGCCGAGAGCGACATCAGCGCCGCGCCGAGCAGGATCACGATCGAGAGCCCGAGCCCGAAGTGGTCGAGCACCAGCGCCGCCTGGAACGAGCCGCTCTCGAAGGAGAGGCCGCTGGCGTCGCGCCCGTAGAGGAAGAGCGCCGCCGCCAACGCGACGGTGTAGCCGAAGGTCGTGACGTAGCCGAGCCAGCCCTTCTGGCTGTCGGCCGGGGCGAACGCACCCGCGATGAGCGCGATGAGCCCGACGACGATCACGATGAGGATCGGCGAAACCAGGAAGAGGTCATGCCACATGGCGCTCAGTTCTCCTCGCTCGTCGGGTCGAGCGGCACCGCGATCTGGCCGACGCGCTGCCGATCGGGCCTCTGCGCGCGCGGATCGCGCACCGCCTCGACGCGGCTACCGTACTCGTGCACCACCGTCTGGACCGACGCGCTCATCGGCTCGGTGAAGGTCTTGGGGAAGAAGCCGATCGCGAAGATGAGGGCGACCAGCGGCACGAGCAGGGAGACCTCGCGCGCCGAGAGGTCCTCGAGCTCTTCGTTGTGCGGGTTGGTGAGCGGGCCGAAGAAGACGCGCCGCACCATCGAGAGCATGTAGATCGCGCCGAGCAGCACGCCGGTCGTCGCGACGGTCGCGCAGATGACCGCCAGCCCGTTCCAGCCGTCGAAGGGCATGAACGGCAGCGACTCGAGGAAGGCGCCCGACAGGATCAGGAACTCGCCGGCGAAGCCGTTGGTGCCGGGCAGGCCGATCGAGCTCATCGTGACGATGATGAAGAACGTCGTGAAGACGGGCATCTTCGAGGCGATGCCGCCGTAGTCGGTGATGGCGCGGGTGTGGGTGCGCTCGTAGACCATGCCGACCAGGATGAAGAGCGCGCCGGTCGAGATGCCGTGGTTGACCATCTGCAGGATGGCGCCCTCGACGGCCTGCTGGTTGAGCGCGACGATGCCGAGCATCACGAAGCCGAGGTGGGAGACCGACGAGTAGGCGACGAGCTTCTTGACGTCGCCCTGCGCGAAGGCGACCAGCGCGCCGTAGACGATGCCGATCGTCGAGAGCACGAGGATGGCCGGCGAGAACGTGCCCATCGCCTCGGGGAAGAGCGGGATGGCGAAGCGCAGGAGGCCGTAGGTGCCCATCTTGAGGAGCACGCCCGCCAGGATGACCGAGCCGGCGGTCGGCGCCTCGGTGTGCGCGTCGGGCAGCCAGGTGTGGAACGGGAAGAGCGGCACCTTGATGAGGAAGGCGAGCGCGAACGCGAGGAAGAGCCACGTCTGCTCGCTGGCGCCGAGCTCGATCGCCAGGATGTCGGCGTAGGCGAAGCTGCCCGCCTGCACGTAGAGGTAGACGATGCCGACCAGCATGAGCAGCGAGCCGACCACGGTGTAGATGACGAACTTGATCGTCGCGTAGTGGCGGTTCTGTCCGCCCCAGATCCCGATGAGCAGGTACATCGGGATGAGCATCATCTCCCAGAAGAGGTAGAAGAGCAGGAGGTCGGTCGCGACCAGGGCGCCGATCATCGCGGTCTCGAGGACGAGCATGGCGATGACGAACTCGCGCACGCGCTCGGAGACGGCGCGCCTGGCGCCGAGCAGGATGAGCGGCGTCAGGAACGTCGTCAGCAGCACGATCCACAGCGAGATCCCGTCGATCTGCAGGGTGAAGCTGGCGCCGATGGCGGAGATCCACTCCTTCGAGAAACCCCACTCGGCCTGGAAGCCGGGCGCGCTCGGGTCGAAGCCCGTCAAGAGCGGCAGCGAGATGAAGAAGGTGATGAGCGAGAAGGTGACGCCGATGCCGCGGTGCGCCCCCTCCTGCTCCTTCGGGACGAAGGCGAGCAGGATCGCGCCGAGCACCGGCATGGCGATGAGCAGCGGCAGGAGCACCGAGCCGCTCGAGGTGATCTCAGCCGCGCCCTGGACGAGTTCCGACATCTGCGAGGTCTCCTTCGGGGGTCAGGCGGCGAAGAGGAGGGCGGTGGTCAGCCCGACGACGAGCACGGTCACGTAGGCCTGCACGTCGCCGTTCTGCAGCTTGCGCAGGCCGTCGCCGATGAAGCCCAGCGCGATCGCCGAGCCGCGCACGAAGATCCCGTCGATGAGTCCGACGTCGATGACCTTGTACGAGAAGCGGGCGAGCGCGCGCAGCGGGCGAACGAAGACGGCGTCGTAGAACTCGTCGACGTAGTACTTGTTGGTCAGGATGCGGTGCCAGGCGGCGCCGACCGGGGCGACCGGCAGGCGCTCGGCGGGCTGGTCGTACTTGACCTTGGCGATGAGCATGCCGGCGACGCCGATGGCGACCGAGAGCACGATGACGATCACCTCGGCGATCTTGTCGTGACTGTAGTGGATGGGGCCGCCCGCGGCATCGGAGAGCCAGGCGAAGTTCGGGGCGAGCCACGCCTCGAGCAGGTGCGCGTCGGGGATGAGGTGCGGGATCCCGACGAAGCCGCCGAGCGCGGCCAGCACGCCCAGCACGACCAGCGGGAAGGTCATCGAGACCTCCTCGTGGGCGTGGTCGTAGACGTGCGGGTCGCCGCGGTAGGTGCCGCCGAAGGTGAGGTAGTAGAGCCGGAACATGTAGAAGGCGGTGCAGGCCGCGGCCAGCATGCCCATGATCCCGGCGACGAGGTTGGGGCCGCCCCCGGCGATCTGGTTGGTGAGCGCGTTGAAGAGGATCTCGTCCTTCGAGAAGAAGCCCGAGAAGAACGGGATGCCGGCGATGGCGAGGCAGCTCACGAAGAAGGTGATGTTGGTGATCGGCAGCTTCTTTCTGAGCCCACCCATCTGGCGGATGTCCTGCTCGTGATGCATGGCGTGGATCACCGAGCCGGAGCCGAGGAAGAGGCAGGCCTTGAAGAAGGCGTGGGTCATCAGGTGGAAGATCGCGCCGGTGAAGTTGCCGACGCCGACCGCCAGGACCATGAAGCCGATCTGCGACACGGTGGAGTAGGCGAGCACCTTCTTGATGTCGTTCTGCACGAGCGCGATCGTCGCGGCGAAGAGCGCCGTCAGGCCGCCGACGGTGGCGATGATCGTCATCGCCGTCGGGCTGGCGGCGAAGAGCGGGTTCATGCGCGCCATCATGTAGACGCCGGCGGTGACCATCGTCGCGGCGTGGATGAGGGCCGAGACCGGGGTCGGGCCGGCCATCGCGTCGGGGAGCCAGACGTAGAGCGGGATCTGCGCGGACTTGCCGCAGGCGGCGACGAAATAGAGCACGCAGATGACGAGCAGCGTCATCTCGCCACCGCCCGAGGCGGCGGCCGCCGCGCCGGCCTCGCCGACCGCGGGCGCGATGCCCTGCAGGTGGGTGATAGCCGACTGGATGCCGCCCTCGCTGACGAAGTCGGTCGAGCCGTGGGTGTAGAAGAGCAGGATGAAGGTCGCGATGAGGAAGGCGAGGTCGCCGACGCGGTTGGCGACGAAGGCCTTCTGGCCGGCCTCGGCCTTCTCCATGTCCTTGTACCAGAAGCCGATGAGGAGGTAGCTGCAGAGGCCGACGCCCTCCCAGCCGACGAAGAGCACGACGAGGTTCTTGCCGAGGATCAGCAAGAGCATCGAGAACATGAAGAGATTCAGGTAGCTGAAGAACTTCCAGTAGCCCTCGTCCTCGCGCATGTAGCCGGTCGAGAAGACGTGGATCAGCGTGCCGACGCCGGTGACGATGAGCACCATCACCGCGGAGAGGTGGTCGAGCATGAACTCGAAGGCGACGTTGATCTCGCCGGAGTCGAACCAGGTCCAGCCGTGCAGGACGAGGTAGTCGCCGTCGGGCAGGCCGACCAGGCGGAAGACCTCGATCGCGGCGAAGACGAAGGCGAGGAAGACCGAGCCGACGCCGATGGTGGTGACGGTCGTCTGCGAGAGCTTCTTGCCGAAGACGCCGTTGATGAAGGCGCCGATGAGCGGCAGGAGGATCACCCAGGCGAGGAAGTCGGCCGGGTGCGCCTGGCCGATCGTCGGGCCGGCGAGGCCCTCTACGATCGTTGTGGCGTGGGCGGTTTCGGACGCGAGGAACAAGGTCGGCCTCTTTGTCTCGGGAGTCTTCGGAGCGGACCGGCGAGCGCGCCGCTCAGTTCCTGAGCGCGTTCATCTCGTCGAGGTTGACGGACTTCTTGTGGCGGAAGATGCCGAGGACCAGCGCGAGCCCGATGGCGGCCTCGGCGGCGGCGACGGCGATGACGAAGAAGGTGACGACGTGGCCGTGCATGTTGCCCCACTCGCGCGCGAAGGCGAGGAAGGCGAGGTTGACGGCGTTGAGCATGATCTCGACGCTCATGAGCACGGTCAGCGCGTTGCGGCGCGCGAGCACGCCGGCCGAGCCGACGGCGAAGAGCGCGACCGCGACGATGAGGAACCAGTGCAGCGGGATCGGATGCGGCTCCATCAGAGGGTCCTCTTGGCGAGCACGACCGCGCCGATGACCGCGACCAGCAGGAGGATGCCGGTGAGCTCGAACGGCACGAGGTAGTTGTGGAAGAGGAGGTCGGCCAGCGCGTCGACGCCGCCGAAGCCCTCGGGCAGGGGCTGGGGCTGGATGTTGAGCGCCTGGCCCTCGAGCATGACGACCATCTTGGTGCCGAAGGCGACCACCGCCACGATGCCCAAGCCCTTGGCGAGGGTCTTGGTCTCGTCACCGAGCTCCTTCTTCGACAGGTTGAGGAGCATGATGACGAAGGTGAAGAGCACCATGATGGCGCCGGCGTAGACCAGGATCTGGAGGATGGCCATCGTGTGCGCGAAGAGCAGCACGTAGAGGCCCGAGATGAAGAAGAAGCTGACGATGAGGAGCAGCGCGCCGTAGAGCGGGTTCTTGCCGCCTGGCGGCAGGACGACGAGGGCGCTCGTGACGATGGTGCCGATCGCCAGCAGCCAGAAGATGATCTGTTCGAAGCCCATGACGGCGGTCCTCGGTCAGACGCGCGTGGCGCGGGGGAGTGGGATGCGGTCGTGGGGGCAGCCCCGGTGGGTGACGTGGGCCTCGAACTCGGCGCGGAACTTCCTGACGAAGCTCTGCACCGGGAGCGCGGCGGCGTCGCCGAGCGCGCAGATCGTGTTGCCGAAGATCTGGTCGGCGACGTCGAGCAGCACGTCGAGGTCGGCCTGCTGGGCGCGGCCGGCCTCGAGGTCGTCGAGGATGCGGGCGAGCCAGCCGGTGCCTTCGCGGCACGGCGTGCACTGGCCGCAGCTCTCGTGCGCGTAGAAGTGGCTGATGCGCTGCAGGCACTTCACGAGGCAGGTGCCTTCGGCGATGACGATGATGCCGCAGGTGCCGAGCATCGAGCCGGCCTTGGCCATGCCATCGACGGTCATCGGCACGTCGAGCTCGTCGGCGGTGAGCACCGGACACGACGAGCCGCCGGGGATCACCGCCTTGATCGCGCGGTCCTCGAGCACGCCGCCGCCGGGGCCGTAGATCATGTCGTAGAGCGTCACGCCGACGCCGACCTCGTAGAGGCCGGGGCGCTTGACGTGGCCGGAGATCCCGACGATGCGGCTGCCGCCGTCGCGCTCGACCCCCAGGCCGAGGAACCAGTCGGCGCCGTGCTCGATGATGAGCGGCACGGTGGCGAGGGTCTCGACGTTGTTGATGACGGTCGGGCAGCCGAAGGCGCCGACGACGGCGGGGAAGGGGGGCTTGAGGCGCGGCTGGCCGGGCTTGCCCTCGAGCGACTCGAGCAGCGCCGTCTCCTCGCCGCAGATGTAGGCGCCGGCGCCGGTGTGCACGTGGATGTCGAGGCGGCGCCCGCTGCCCGAGGCGTTGTCGCCGAGGATCCCCGCGGCGTAGCACTGCTGAATGGCGGCGTCGGTGGTGGCGATCTGCTTGAAGAACTCGCCGCGGATGTAGATGTAGCAGGTGCCGATCCCGAGCGTGAGCATGCAGATGATGCAGCCCTCGATCAGGCGGTGCGGGTCCTCGGAGAGGAAGTAGTTGTCCTTGAAGGTGCCCGGCTCGCCCTCGTCGGCGTTGACGACGAGGTACTTCGGCTTGCTCGTGTCCTTGGGCACGAAGCCCCACTTGATGCCGGCGGGGAAGCCGGCGCCGCCGCGGCCGCGCACACTCGCCTTCTTCATCTCGGCGAGCACGGCGTCGGGCCCCAGCGTGAGCGCCTTCTTGACCGCCTTGTAGCCGCCGGCCGCGCGGTAGACGTCGAGCTGACGGTAGTCCTTGCCGTGCTTGTGGCGCAGCAGGAAGTCGTGCTGCGTCACCGGGTTGGCCGGGCGCGGCGGGGCGACGGGCGGGGGCGGCGCCTGGGTCTCGATCGAGACGGTCATGCCTTGCCTCCGGACTTGTCCGCGGCGCGCAGGCGGTCGACCAGCATGCGCGCCTCGAGCGGGGTGACCCACTCGTGGTAGGTCTCGTTGACCTGCACGACCGGGGCGCGGCCGCAGGCGGCGAGGCACTCGACCTCGCTCAGGGTGAAGCAGTCGTCGTCGGTGGTCATGCCGACGTCGATGTCGAGCTCGTCCTCGAAGGCGCGGGTGACCTCGTCGCTGCCGCGCAGGTAGCAGCTGATGTTCTTGCACACCTGGATGTGGTGGCGGCCGACCGGCTCCTTGTTGAACATCGTATAGAAGGTCGCGGTCGCGGCGACCTTGCCCGCGGGCAGGTCGAGCGTCGCCGCCACCAGCGCCATCACTTCGGACGTGATGACGCCGAACTCGCGCTGGGCGACGAAGAGGACGGGGATGAGCGCCGCCTGGTTCGTCGGGTAGCGCTGCCGGATCCGCGCGATCTCCTCGAGCGCCTTGGCGCCGAAGGTCGGCGCGGACGTTGCGCTCGCGTCCTTCCGTTGCTGCATGTCACTGCCTTGCATGCTCAGAACCTCAACGAATTCCAGAGCTTCGCTGGCCTTGCCCCGAGGCCGGCCGCGAGACTAGGCGAGGCCGCCCAAAAGTGCAAGGTCGTTCAGGCCGGCCGGCCGACCCCCGCGCCTCGTGGGACCGCTCGCGAATCGGGTGTGCGCGACGCGCTTCGATGGTAGGTCCAGGGGGTGACGCGCACCGACGACCCCGAGCGACTGACGACCTGGCTCCGCGCGCGCGGCCT
Source organism: Deltaproteobacteria bacterium (assembly GCA_011526585.1). Lineage (GTDB taxonomy): Bacteria > Myxococcota_A > UBA9042 > PHBI01 > PHBI01 > WYBB01. The sequence continues at coordinate 29,300 of WYBB01000082.1, read as the reverse complement.
CGCGCCCGCCGACCTCGCCCGCCTCCCCGGCGGGGCCTCGCCCCGCACCTACTGGCGCGTGAGCCTGGCCGTGCCGCTGCCCAACGGGCGCGCGACGGCCATCGCGATGGCGCTGCCCGAGGACCCGCTCGCGCCGACCGAGCACGGTGGCTCATCGCCTTCGGCTGCCGTCTCGCCTTCGGCTGCCGTGGCGCCGAGCGACCTGCCCTGGCTCGCGATGGCGCGCTTCCTCGAGGCGCTCGAGCTGCCGGTGCCGGAGTACTACGTCGCCGACCTGGAGACCGGCTACGTGCTGCTCGAGGACCTCGGCGACGAGCGCTTCTTCGATCGGCTCCAGGCGGTCTCACCGGCCTCGCGCCAGGCGCTCTACGGCGAGGCGATCCAGCTCCTGGCGGACTGGCAGCGCGCCGTCGCGGATCACCTCCCCGCGGGCGGCGTGCCCACCTTCGATCGCCCACACCTCCTCGCCGAGCTCGCTGAGTTCGCCGACATGGCGCTCGAGGCGCGCCTGGGTATCACGCTCACACCCGCCGAGCGGGCCCTCATCGAGCAGGTCTACGCCACGCTCGCCGACGAGCTCCTCGCCGGACCGCGCCTGCTCTCACACCGCGACTTCCAGAGCCAGAACCTCATGGTCACGTCGCGCGGCCTCGTCATCATCGACTTCCAGGACGCGTTCTTCGCCCCCGACGTCTACGATCTCGTCGCGCTGCTCCGCGACTCCTACGTCGTGCTGACGCCGACCGAGCTCGAGCACCACCTCGCGCGCTTCGCGCTCATCACCCGGCGCCCGCTCGGCCCCATCACCGACCGCTTCCACCTCCAGACCATCCAGCGAAAGCTCAAGGACGCCGGGCGCTTCGAGACGCTGGCCCGCCGCGGCAAGACAGGCTTCCTCGCGTACTTCGCCGACTCGATCGCCTACGTCGTGCACGCGCTATCCGCCTCGGGTCGCTTCCCCGAGCTCCTCGATCTGCTCGTCGCGCGTCTGCCCGAGGCGCGCGCCGCGGCATCGACATGAGCCTCGTCACGCAGGCGATCGTGCTCGCCGCCGGCGAGGGTCGCCGCCTACGCCCGGTCACCGAATACACGCCCAAGCCCCTCATTCCCTTCTATGGGCGCCCGCTCCTCGACTGGGCCGTCGCCAAGCTCGTCGCCGCCGGCGTCACTCGCGTCGCCGTCAACGCCTGCCACCTCGCCGACCACGTCGCCGCGCGCGTCGCGCATCTGTCCGCGAAGAACCCGCAGGTCGCCTTCGAGGTCTCGCGCGAGGAGGCGCTCCTCGGCACGGGCGGCGCCGTGAAGCGACTCGGTCCCTGGCTCACGCCGGGCGAGCCGTTCTACGTGCTCAACGCCGACGCGATCTTCGCCGCGCCCGCCCAGACGCTCACGCACGCGCCCTCGCTGCTCGTCACGCGCGAGCCGACCTACGCCGCCGAGCGTCGCCTCATCGCCGACGGCTCGCAGCGCCTGGTCGCGCTCGACGAGCGCGGCGATCCCGCGCGCGGCCTCACCTTCTGCGGCTTCACCCTCGCCGATCCCGGGCTGCCTTCACGCCTGCCCGCCGGCCCGAGCTGCATCCTGCGCCAGGGCTATCTGCCCTGCCTCGAGACACTCGCCGTCACGCTGGTCGAGACCAGCGACTTCTTCGCCGACACCGGCACGCCCGAGGCGCTCATCGACGCGCACGTGCGCGGCTACGATTGGGTGCGCGCCTCGGCGTGAGCGCGACGCCAGCGGGCGGCCACGAGGGCGGGCCCAACGCGGGCGGCCACGAGGGCCGCCCCTACTTGCCGAGGTACTTCACCAGGACGACGGTGACGTTGTCCTTGCCGCCGTTGTCGCACGCGGCCTTGATGAGGACCTGTACCGCCTCTTCGAGGTTGTCCTTGTGCTTTTCCACGAGCGCCAGGATCTGCGGGTCGGTGACCTCGCCCGAGAGCCCGTCCGAGCACAGGAGCAGGATGTCCCCCGGCTCGGGCGTGACGTTGTTGATGTCGACCGCGACCGCTTCCTTCATGCCCAGCGCGCGCACGATGATGTTCTTGTACTGGAAGGCGGCCTCCTCCTCGGGGGTGAGGGCCTGGATCTTCCTGTAATCATTGAGCAGGCTGTGATCTTCGGTGATCGGGGTGATCGTGCCGCTGCGGATGCGGTAGCAGCGCGAGTCCCCGGCGTGGCCGACGATCGCCTTGTCGTCGACCCAGAGCATGCCGACGCAGGTCGTGCCCATGCCCTTGTAGCGGGCGTCGGCCTGCGCCGCCTCGTAAATGTTGCGGTTGGCGAGCTTGACCCCCGCGGTCAGGCGGTTCTCGTCATAGCCCAGGTTCTTGTCGAGCTTGAACGGCCAGGTGACGTCGTCGTCCTTGGCGGTGTCGTCGAAGAAGGTCTTCAGCGTGTCGACGGCGATCTTGCTCGCCACCTCGCCCGAGCTGTGCCCGCCCATCCCATCGGCCACCACGAAGAGGTTGTGCTCGGGTACGAGCAGGAGGTTGTCCTCGTTGTGGTCGCGCTTCATGCCGACGTGCGTCGCACCGGCGTACTGGAGTCGCATGGGCCTGTCCCTTCGTCGATTGCGCCCGAATCCCTCGGAGCACGGTCGATATCTTACACGCGCCGCGATCGGCCGCAACCCGGCAGGAAGAATCGTTCCCTCGCCGCGCCTTCTCTGCTAATCGCCGGGCCGAGATGTCCCTCGACGAGGCCCGAGCCCACCCGGCGATCCGCATCCGCGGCGCGAGCGAGCACAACCTGAAGAAGGTCGACCTCGACCTGCCGCGCGATCGTCTCATCGTCTTCACCGGCCCGTCCGGCTCGGGCAAGTCCTCGCTCGCCTTCGACACGATCTTCGCCGAGGGCCAGCGCCGCTACATCGAGTCGCTCTCGACCTACGCCCGCCAGTTCCTCGGTCAGCTCAAGCGCCCCGCCGTCGAGAGCCTGCACGGCCTGTCGCCCACCATCGCCATCGAGCAGAGGTCGCAGGGCCACAACCCGCGCTCGACCGTCGGCACCGTCACCGAGATCCACGACTTCCTGCGCGTGCTCTTCGCGCGCGCCGGCACCATGCACTGCCCCGGCTGCGGCGTCGCCATCCGCCGCGAGACCCCGGGCCAGATGGCGCAGGCGATCCTCGGCCACCCCGCCGGCACCCGCCTCGCGCTGCTCGCGCCGCTCGTGCGCCGTCAGAAGGGCGCCTTCGCCGACCTGCTCGCGCGCCTCAAGCGCGACGGCTTCGCGCGCGCACGCATCGACGGCGCCTTCGTCGAGCTCGAGTCGCCGCCGCGCCTCGACCCGCGGCGCGAGCACGTCATCGAGCTGGTGGTCGACCGCATCATCGTCAAGGAAGGCCTCGGCAAGCGCCTCATCGACTCGCTCGAGACCGCGCTCGCCCTGGGCGACGGCGTCGTCGTGCTGGCGCCGCTGCCCGGCGGGCCCGAGCCGCTGCCCGAGGAGCTGCGCCTGTCGACCGAGCACCGCTGCGACCGCTGCGACCGCCCGCTGCCCGAGCTCACGCCGCAGCTCTTCTCGTTCAACAGCCCGGCCGGCATGTGCCCCGAGTGCAAGGGCCTCGGCACCGCCATCGAGGTCGACCCCGACAAGCTCGTGCCCGATCCGGGCCTGAGTCTCGACGAGGGCGCCATCGCGCCCTGGGCCCAGGTGCTGGGCGAACGAGAGCGCGGCTCGCTCACCGCCGAGGTCGTCGACGCCGTCTGCCGCCACTTCGAGATCCCCAAGGACGCGCCCTTCGAGTCCCTCTCGGCGCGCCACAAGCAGATCCTCTTCTACGGCAGCGACGAGCCGATCCGCTTCTCGACGCGGCGCCCCCACGGCAAGGTCGACTACGACGTGCCCTTCGAGGGGATCGCGCGCGTCATCGAACGGCGCCTGCGCGAGACGAAGTCCGAGTCGCAGCGCGAGCTCTACCAGGGCTACCTCTCGAGCGCGCCATGTCGCCTCTGCCAAGGCGCGCGGCTACGCGAGGAGGCGCGCGCGGTGCGCTTCGCCGGCGAGACGCTGCCGGCCCTGTCGTCCCGCCCGCTGGCGACGCTCGCCGACTGGTTCGAGGGCCTCGCGCTCCAGGGCGCCGCGCGCGTCGTCGCCGCCGAGGCGCTGCGCGAGGCCGGCGCGCGCACACGCTTCCTCGTCTCGGTCGGCCTCGGCTATCTCTCGCTCGATCGCTCCGCCGCGACGCTCTCGGGCGGTGAGAGCCAGCGCATCCGCCTCGCCTCGCAGATCGGCAGCGAGCTCACCGGGATCGTCTACGTGCTCGACGAGCCGTCGATCGGACTTCACCCGCGCGACACCGCGCAGCTCATCGCCGCGCTCGCGCGTCTGCGCGACCTCGGCAACACCACGCTCGTCGTCGAGCACGACGAGGCGGTGATCCGTGCCGCCGATCTCGTCGTCGACATGGGCCCCGGCGCGGGCGAGGCCGGCGGGCGCGTGGTCGCCGTCGCGCCGCCCGCCGCCTTGTCCGGCTGCGAGGCCTCGGTCACCGGGCCGTGGCTCGACGGCCGGCGCTGTATTCCTGTGCCGTCCCAGAGGCGCCCGCCGTCGGGGTGGATCGATGTCATCGGGGCCAGTGAAAACAACCTGAAGGATATCGATGTCCGTATTCCGCTCGGTGTCCTGAGCCTGGTCACCGGCGTCTCGGGCGCCGGCAAGTCGACGCTGATCTCGGGCATCCTCGAGCCGGCGCTCAGGCGCGAGCTCTCCGGCGCCTCGGTCAAGCCCGGCGCGCACCGGGAGCTGCGCGGGCTCGCGCAGCTCGACAAGGTCATCGTCATCGATCAGGAGCCGATCGGCCGGACGCCGCGCTCGAACCCGGCGACCTACACCAAGATCTTCGACGAGATCCGCCAGCTCTTCGCCGGCACGCAGGAGGCGCGCACGCGCGGCTTCCAGGCCAAGCGCTTCAGCTTCAACGTCAAGGGCGGGCGCTGCGAGAGCTGCCAGGGCGATGGCGTCGTCCGGGTCGAGATGCACTTCCTGCCCGACGTCTGGGTCACCTGCGAGGTCTGCCGCGGCAAGCGCTTCGACGAGGCGACGCTGGCGGTGACCTATCGCGGGCTCGACATCGCGCAGGTGCTCGACCTGCCGGTGAGCGAGGCGCGCGAGGTCTTCGCCTCGCTGCCGCGGATCGCGCGCGTGCTCGACACGCTCGAGGCGGTCGGCCTCGGCTACGTGCGCCTCGGGCAGTCGGCGACGACGCTCTCGGGCGGCGAGGCGCAGCGCATGAAGATCGCGCGCGAGCTGGCCAGGGTCGCGACCTCGAAGACGATCTACCTCCTCGACGAGCCCTCGACCGGGCTGCACTTCCAGGACGTCGAGCGCCTCATCGCCGTCCTCGAGCGCCTCGTCGACCAGGGCCACACCGTCGTCGTGATCGAGCACCAGATCGATCTCATCAAGTGCGCCGACTGGGTGATCGATCTGGGACCCGAAGGCGGGCAGGGTGGAGGCCACCTCGTCGCCGCCGGCCCGCCCGAGGCGATCGCCGCGCATCCCGGGAGCCACACCGGCCGCGCGCTCGTCGCCCTCGCCGGCCTCGCCCCGCCGAAGTCTCCCAAAGCGTCTCGGAGAGGTCGCCCTTGAGCTCGAAGAGCGAGCCCCGCCCGCTGCCGACGCGCCTGCACGATCTGTCCAGGGGCCGCGTGCGCCTCATGGCGCTCGGCGTCTTCGCGCTGGTCTCGGCGATCCTCTTCGCCCACCAGGACGCCGGCTTCACGCGTGACGAGTCGTTCTACTTCGCCTACGCCGAGGGCTACCAGGAGTGGTTCGTCGGCATCGAAGAGGCCGAGAGCGACGAGGCACGTCACCAGGCGTTTTCGCGTGAGCCGACGATGCGGATCTGGAGCGGCAACTTCGAGCACCCGCCGCTCATGAAGGACCTCTTCGGCTGGTCGTGGCGCCTCTCCGCCAGGAAGGACCGGCGCGTCAGCGGCGTGCGCGACGGCGACGAGGGCCTGCGCTTCGCCGTGAGCGTGCAGCCGGCGACGGGTTTTTCCGCCGGCGCCGAGGTCATGCTCCTGCGCCCGCAGCGCCAGGGCGAGACCCAGACCGAGCCGAGCCGTGTGCTCGCGACCGGCCGCGTCACCGAGCGCCACGGCCACCGCGCCGAGGTCGTCGTAGCCGGCCTCGAGCCCGAGGCCGCGCGCGCGCTGGTCGAGACCTGCAACGCCACGCCGCCGCGCGACGCCTCGCCGCGGGACCTGCCGATCACGCCGTGCATGGCGCGCGAGGTGCGCACACTCGATTTCCTGAGTGAGTCCGAGGCGATGCGTCTTCCGGGCATCCTCTCGGGCGGGCTCGCCGCGATGCTGATCTTCCTCCTCGGCGAGCTCCTCTTCGGCTGGCTCGCCGCGCTGACCGCCTCGCTCCTCTTCATCTTCGTGCCCGAGCACTTCTTCCACGGCTTCATGGCCTGCTTCGACATGCCGATCGTCGCCGCGCAGCTCTTCTGCGCCTACGCGTTCTGGCGCGCGCTCGACGACCGGCGCTGGGCGCTCGTCACCGCCATCGCCTGGGGCCTCGCGCTCCTGACCAAGCACAATGCCTTCTTCGTGCCGTTTTCGCTCATCGTCTTCTGGCTCTGGACCGGGCGCGAGCACCTCCATCTCCGTTGGGTCGGCTTTGGCCGAGGCGGCGTGAGCGTCGGGCTGCCGCCGCTGCCGCTGGCGTTCTTGCTGATGCCGATCGTCGGTCTGACGATGCTGTTCTCGCTGTGGCCGCGCCTCTGGTACGACCCGCTGCAGTCCCTGCGCGACTGGTTTTCATTCCATCTGCACCACGAACACTACATGCAGTACTGGTTCGGCGAGCCGCTGCAGGTCCCGCCCTTCCCGGTGAGCTACCCGTTCGAGAAGACGCTCCTGACCTACCCCGAGATCTTCCTCGTGCTCTTCGTCGTCGGCTGCGTGTTCCTGATGCCGCCGGCCGGCTGGAAGGCCTGGTTCAAGGGGCTCTGGTCGCGCCCGCGCCGCGAGGTCTCCGAGACCGAGCGCGTCACGGTCTTCCTCCTCGTCTCGGGCCTCGTGCCGATCCTGGTGATCGCGCTCCCGAACACGCCGATCTTCGGCGGCATCAAGCACTGGATGACCGGCGCGCCGTTCCTCGCGCTCATCGCCGCCTATGGGCTCCTGCGCCTGGCGCGCGCCGCGCGTGTGCCGCGCCTGCTCGTCCCGGCGCTCTGCGCGCTGGCGGTCGCGCACCCCGCCAAGGCCTCGATCGAGAACGCCTGGCTCGGCACCAACTATTACAACAGCCTCCTCGCGGGCGGTCTGCAGGGCGCGGCCGACAAGCGCCTCATGCGCATCTTCTGGGGCCACGAGGCGCGCTACGCCTGCGACTGGCTCAACGCCAACGCGCCCCGCGACGCGCGCGTCTACTGGCAGGACGCGACCTGGGGCACCTACGAGATGTACCAGCGCGAGGGCTGGCTCCGCCACGACATCCGCTACCACCCCGGCCCCCAGGGCGCCGATCTGGCGCTCAACGAGCCGCTGCAAGCGCTCTGGCACATCGACCTCGACACGCGCGAGGCGCTCGGCGTCGCCGGCCCGAGCTGGACCCTGTCGCGCCACGGCGTGCCCTACCTCTATGTCTACGAGCGCGCGCCGGAGCCTACTCGATCACCGCCGTCGCCCACGCGGCGAGGGAGGCCGGGAGCGCGCTGAGCAGGTCGGCCTCGAGCACCGTCTCGCGCCAGGCCGGATCCTCGGTGCTGATCCTGATCGTCACGCGTGCGTCGCCCTCGCCCGCGGGCAGGCGGATCGCGCGCCGCTCCATCCAGAAGCGATGGGGATCGAGCGCGACCGCGTCGACCTCGCGCTCATCGATCAGGACCTGCACCAGCACCGGCTTGCCCTCCGGGTGGCGCACCGCCTCGAGCGTCTGGCCGACGCGCAGATAGAGCCAGGTCGGCTGCCCGGCGTGCGTGCGCGCGAGGTCCTTCCAGGTCACGTCGAGGGTCGTGCCGGCCGGCCCCGGATGCACGAAGAGCCAGTCCGTCTCGCGGCGCCACACCACGCGCGGCTCGAGCGCGACGTCCATCCAGCTATCGCGACCGCAGCGGTGCTTGTCGCGGCGCAGGCGACACGGCGTCGGCGCCTCCCCCGGCGAGAAGCGGCGCGAGACCTCGAGCTTCTTCCACTCGCGCGTCAGCGTCCTCAGGCGTGGCGACTCCCCGAGGTCCCAGCGCGCGACCGCGACGTCCTCCCCCTGGAAGATCACCTCGCCCGGCAGGTCGAGCATCGCCAGCTCGGGCGGCGGACGCGGCTCGCGCTGAAAACCCGCGAGCACGAAGAGCCGGCGGTAGCCGTGCAGCTCGACCGGATCGGCGTCCTCGGTGACCATCAACGCGGGGAAGGGCCAGCGCTCGGTGCCCGCGCCCATGCGCTCGAGCCCGTGCCGCGGCACGACCCACCAGCTCGGCTCGACCCAGACCGCGTCGCCGTCTTCGAAGGCCCCCCGGATCGCGGCCACCGCCAGGGCCACCTCGGCGTCCTCCGGCGTGCGCGAGCGCGAGCGCGCGTCGGCCCAGAGCGGCAGGACCGCGACCGCGATCACCACCAGGAGCGCCACGAGGGCGAGCCCGAAGGCCCAGCGTGGTCTCTGTTCGTTCGCCTCGTGCACGCGCGCCTGTTAGCGCATTGTCCGCGCCCGCGCCACGCATTCCCGGTACCCACGCTCGGGACGCACGCACCTACCGCGGCGAGCCGACCACCCGCCTCACGACGATCTCGAAGCGGTCCTCGAGGTTCTCCTCGAAGCGCTCGCGGATCTCCTCGCCCGAGGCGCCCTCGCGGATCCCGACGAGGCCGTCGAGCGCCTCGCGCGGCGCGCGCCCGAGCTCGGCCGCCGCGCAGAGCGCCGTCTCGATGCGCGCGATCTCCTGGTCGAGCTCGTCGGAGAACGCCCGCCGATCACTCGGCTCGACCTGACGCCAGGCGAGGTAGTAGCGATCGGCCTCGCCGTCGGTGCCGATCGACCACCACGCGCCGTCGGCGGGCAGCTCGCGGATCTCGCCCGCGCGCACCTCGGTGAGCACCTCGTCGTCGCCCGCGTCCCGGTCGATGCGGCTCACGTGGCCACGGCTGTCGACGCGCCAGAGCGCGATGAAGCCGCTCTCCGGCGTGGTGATGCGCAGGCGGTAATCCTCGCGCCCCACGTCGCTCGTCGTGTCGGTGACCACGCGCCGCACGACCTCGAGCGTCGTCGCGTCGCCCGCGGATCTCGGCACCACCGTCGCGTTGCGCGCGGGCGGCGTGAGGCCGAGGTCGGGCGCCGGGCTCGGTCCGCCGAGCCGCGCGAGCCCGTGCCCTTCGGTCCAGGGGGTCGGCGGCCCGGCGATCGTCAGCAGCATCACCGCGATCGCCGCCAGCGCCGCCACGCCGAGCGCCGCCGCCACGCCCCGCCAGAAGAGGGAGAGGCCGGCCGCCACGGGGCGAGCGCCGCCGATCGCCAGCGCCCCGGCCGAAGCCATCACGCCGCGAAGCCGCGCGCCGATCGCCGCGATGCCGCCGTCGGAGGGGGCGCGCGACGGCTCGGGGGTGGGCGCGTTCTCGGCGATCGCGTCGTCGATCAAGCCGGGCGCGTCCTCGAGGCGCGCCGCCGGCGCACCATAGAGCACCCACGACGCCCAGTAGATCGAGTCGGGCCCGTAGCGCTCGGCCAGCGCCTGGCGCGCCGCGCGCACGGCCTCGCCGAGCCCGGCGCGCGGGTCCGAGCGCAGCGTGCGGTAGAAGGTCAGGGCGAAGAGGCTCGCCGGCTCGTCGGGCACGTCGAAGACCGTGCCGACGTAGTGCTCGACTCCGGCCTCGAGGAACGCGCCCGCCAGGCCCGCCGCCGCGAGCCCGCCGTCGCCGACGCGCGTCGCGTCGCCGGCCGAGCGGCACGCGTTGGAGAAGACGAGCCGCGGGAAGCGGCGACCGCCCGCCAGCTCGCGGATGGCGCTCGGCCCGAGCACGCCGTCGCGCAGCCACCAGCCGCGCTCGGCCGGTGCGACGTCCGGGACGGTCGCGTCGACGAGGCCCGGCTCGGCGTGGCCGGCGAAGTGCACGAGGTCGTATTCGCGCAGGAGGCGGCGCACGTCGGCCATGCCGACCTCGGACGAGCGCAGGTCCACCTCCCAGCTCGCCGCCTGCGCGAGCTCGTCGCGCAGCGTGAGCCCTTCGTAGTAGGAGCCGATCAGATCGCCGCGCGGATCGCAGAGGACGAGCGCGCGACCGCTGGCGTGCGCCGCCGAGCGGCCGATCCGCGTCGCGTCGCCGAGCGGCCCGGTCGTGCGACCGATGGCGAACGCGAGCCCGAGGAAGCGCTGCCCGGTGTGCATGAGCTCCCAGGGCAGCGGCAGGAGCGCGGGATCGAGCGCGAGCTCGAGCGCGATCGGTCGCGTGTCAGCGCCCGCCGCCGCCACGCGGAGCGCGGTCTTGATCGGTAGCGGCAGGAGCGTGTCGAAGAGCAGCTCCCCGCGCTGGCGCAGGAGCTCGCGCGAGCCCTGGTCATCGTCGCCCCAGCGCGTCGCGCGGTTGAGGATCACGCCGATCTCGGCCGAGAGCGTCCTGGCCCCCGCGAGGTCGACGCGGCGCTCCGCGCGTGCCTCCAGGGCCGCTCGCGGGGGCGTGGGTCCGGCCGCCGAGAGCCGCGCGGTCAGGACCGGGGTCGGGCCGGGCGCGAGCGTCAGCTGGAGCCGCAAGGCGTCTTCGTGCCGAAGGGCGGAGCCGGATCGATCGCCCGCCTGGCGAAAGGCGGAGCTGGATCGATCGTCCGCGACCGCTCCGTCGCCCGGGCGGACGGGCAAGCGCGGCGCGGGCATCGGGCTCCAGGTCATGCGGCCTCCGCGCTCATGCTGCGCGGTTGTCGAGCGAGAGGTCAAGCGCGCCGACCCAGCCTTCGCGATCGCGCACCTCGATGCGCCAGTGGCCGGCCGCGAGCTCGGGCAGGAGCACGCGGCCCTGGCGCAGCACCTCGGACATCACCTCACGCTCGTCGCCCGGGCCAGCGCGGAAGAGCGCGACCCGCGTGCGCCGCGCCGCGGCGTCACCGCCGAGGTCGAGGATCACGGCGAAGCGCTCGCGCTCGCGCACGTCGATGTGCGTGACCAGGTCGCGGTGTCCCAGGCGCTGACGGATCAGGACGCCGCCGCGCGCCTCGCCGCGCACCGGCAGCGGAGGCAGCACCTCGCCGGGGCGCGCGTCGCCCGCCAGCACCTCGATCACCTCGCCGATCGCGCGCACGACCAGCCGCGCCAGCGACGGCGGGCCGCAGCCGATCGCCGCCTTGGCCCGCGCCATGAGACGCGCGCCCTGACCGCCGCCGGGCCACGACGCCTCCGCCTCGAGCGCCTCCGCGAGGAGCGCCGTCGCGTCGCGCCCGCCCGCCTCCTTGAGGAGCCTCGCCAGTCGTTCGTCGTCGTCCTGCATCAACGCCCTCCTCCGGGTCGCCCCGGGGCGCTCGCCTCGAACGTCCATAGACGCAGCGGCTCGCCGGATCTCACAGCGGACCGTCGCCCTTGTCGCCGCGCTCCTTCGCCAGCGCCGCCCGCAGGCGCTCGAGCGCCCTGTTCTTGCGCGTGTAGAGCGCGCCCGGCGCGATCCCCAGCCGCTCGGCGGCCGCGCCCGGCCCGAGCTCGTCGACGTAGAGCAGCTCGATGAGCGCCCGATCGCTCGGGGAGAGGTGCCCGAGCGCGCGTCGCACCGCCGCGAGCTCCTCGGCGCGGACGATCAGGTCGAGCGCCGCCGCGCCTTCGCTCGGCAAGGCGTCGGGGATCGCCTCGCGCGCGGCGTGCGCTCGATCGCTCGCGTCGCGCCGCAGCCGATCGACGCTGACCGACGCGCTGATGAGGCGCACCCAGGTCGCCAGTGAACAGCGCCCCGACCACTGCCTGAGCCGGCGCGCGTCGCGGTCGAAGAGCGCGACGAAGACCTCGGCGAAGACGTCCTCGATCCATGTGGCGCGGTCCTGGGACCCGCCCCCGCACCGCCTCAGCGTGCGCGTGATCACCGCATAGACGAGGCTCCCGTAGCGCTCGACGAAGCGCGCCCGCGCGTCGCGCTCGTCGCCGAGCACCTCGGCCAAGAAGCGCGCGTCGTCACCGGCCGTGTCGCGTGGCTCCTCCTCCTCGTCGTGCTGCAAGCGGGCGTCGGCGCGGCTCATCGCCTCCTCGAACGGCTCGGGACTGGAAGACAACCTCGTGGAGCATCGCAAAAAGTTCCGCGCCGGTGTACCGTCGGACCCGACGATCGCCCGCGGTCGACCGACCCGACCCGCGCATGGCGCGTTTAGCGCCGCATCAAGACCCATTCGCCCCAGGACAGACCATGCGCTCCACCCTCGACGCCCTCGTCAAGCCGTCCCGCTTCCTCGTCGCGCCCGCGCTGGCGCTCTTCGTCAGCGCCTGCGGCCTCGGTCCGGACGAACGCTCCGGCGGCGACGCCGGCCGCGGAGACGCGAAGCCGGCGGCGCTCGACGCCCTGCTCTACGATCGGGTGGGCGTCGACGACGGCGACAGCACCGACTGGAAGAGCTTCAAGCTCGAAGAGACGACCAAGATCACGATCAAGGTGTGGTGGGACGATCCGAAGGCGGTCAGCGCCTCCGTCGAGCTGCGTGACATGGACGCGAAGTCGGTCGGCAAGCTCAAGCACAAGCGCGGCGAGGTCATGGAGGCGCTCGGACCGTTCGAGCTCAAGGAGGGAACCTACTTCCTGCGCTTCCAGGCCAGCGGCGGTGCGAGCGTCTACTCTTATGAAATCACGACGGGTTCTGCCGATCGTGGTGACGTGATGCCCGATCTCTGACCTCCCACCGACGAACTGGGGACATCGCACCCCAGGTGGGGACTCTTGACGCCGGACAATGGTCCCACCCGCACCCGGCAAGGTTCTCACACGATCCTGACGACGCTCCCACGAGCGTCGTTTTTTTTGCTCGCGGCCACGGCCTCGTCGCGTAATTTCGTCATGAATCCAGAGCATTGTGGCCGTTTGACAGCGAAAAAATGCGCGTGATAGGGTCCGCCAGCCTTCGGGGGCTCCGTCGCGGTAGACCCCACACGAAGGCCCCGGGCACGGCGCCCGCCGGCAGCGAGGAAGTCCTTTCAGATGAGCCAGTTCGAAGTCATCAAGGACATCGGCGAGACCATGAAGGTCCTCTTCGAGGAGAGCTTCAAGGCGGCTGGCTTCACCACCGTGAACATCTCGGTGGACAAGCCCAAGAAGGACAACATCAAGAACCTGCCGACGGTGAACTGCTACATGTATCACCTCGGCTTCGATCAGCGTTATCGCGAGCGTACGCAGAGCCTCGTGTCCTCGTACATGAAGGACGGCCGCATCGTGGAGTACTACCGCGACGCGCCGGTGCACATGCTCGCGCACTACATCATCAGCGTCTGGGGCAACTCCCCGGCGGAGGAGAACCTCCTGACCGGCCTGGCGGTCAAGACCGTCCTGGAGAACCCGATCCTGACCGGTGAGCAACTCAAGGGGGAGAGCTTCTTCCCCGACGATCAGCTCAACATCTATCCGAATTTGCAGTATGATTTCAATGACGTGCTGAGCTTCTGGCGCAGCATGAACGAGGAGCTCCGGCCTGCGGTGTACTATTTCGTGCGCTTCCGCATCGAGTCCGATCGGAAGTCCCCGGAGATCCGTCGCGTGACTGGCAGGGATCTTGCTGTGGCCCGCCCCCGCTAGCGGGGAGGTCCCGCGGCGAGCCAGGCCCAGTGATGTCCCGTCACGGACGAATCCGGTCGCAGGTCAGGTGTTGAACGCCCCCCTCGGGGCAAGAAGCGCGAAAGCGCGGACAATAGAAGGAAGAGCAACACATGGCGACCAGCTATCTTTCACCGGGTGTTTACGTCGAGGAAGTCGATCGTGGCTCCAAGCCGCTCGAGATGGTGGGCACCTCCACCGTCGGGTTCATGGGCGAGTCCTCGGTCGGTCCTCTCAACGAGCCGATCTTCTGCACGAACTGGAGCACGTTCACCAAGCATTTCGGTGACTTCCAGCACAGCGAGTACCTCGCGCACGCGGTGTACGGCTTCTTCAACAACGGCGGCGGCCGCTGCTTCGTCCTGAACACCGGGACGGACTGGTCGCAGTATGCCTCGAAGGCGGCGCTCTACATCGGGTCGGACAACGGCCCGGGCACGCGTACCGGCCTCAAGGCGTTCGAGGACGTCGAGGAGATCAACATCGTCTGCACCCCGGGCCAGACCGACCCGGCGATCCAGGACGCGGTGCTCTCCCACTGCGAGAACATGCGCTACCGCTTCGCGGTGCTCGACTCCCCCGAGGTCATCGAGAAGGGCGGCGTGGACAAGCTCCCGAAGCCGCGTGACTCGAAGTACGGCGCGTACTACTTCCCGTGGATCGAGGTCTACGACCCGTACAAGGGCAACGTGTTCCAGCCGCCCTCGGGCTACATGTGCGGCGTCTACGCGCGCGTCGACGGCGAGCGCGGTGTGCACAAGGCGCCCGCGAACGAGCTCGTGCGCGGCGCTCTCGGCCTCAAGTACAACATCACCAAGGGCGAGCAGGACATCCTCAACCCGAAGGGGATCAACTGCATCCGCGCCTTCTCCAACCGCGGCATCCGCGTGTGGGGCGCGCGTACGATCTCGTCGGACGCGTCGTGGCGCTACATCAACGTCCGCCGTCTCTTCAACATGGTCGAGCAGTCGATCGAGATCGGCACCCAGTGGGCCGTCTTCGAGCCGAACGACCAGCGCCTCTGGAAGCGCATCACGCGCGACCTGACCGCGTTCCTCATGCGCCTGTGGCGCCAGGGTGCGCTCTTCGGCAAGACCCCGGAGGAGGCCTTCTACGTCAAGTGCGACGAGGAGACCAACCCGCCCGAGGTCATCGACGCCGGTCAGCTGATCTGCGAGATCGGCATGTGCCCGGTGAAGCCGGCCGAGTTCGTGGTCTTCCGCATCGGCCAGATGCCGAGCGGTGGCGACGTCAGCGAGTAATCCGGTCGGCTTCGGCCCGATTCGGCGGTGGCCCTGGTGGTCGCCTGGTTCTGGTGAGTAGGGGCGGCCCTCGTGGCCGCCCGGTTCTGGATGAGAGGGTGGGTGCTCCGGTACCCACCCGATCCTGAACAGATGGGTGGGTACTTCGGTGCCCACCCCGCCTCGGGAAGGCGGCACGTAAAGTGCAGACCATTTCCGAGCCAATCGCAGGCACTCACTTCGAAGGTCTCCTCGAAGTCGAGCCGTCGGGAGGATGACCCGACACCCCCAACACCGTCCGCGCGTCTCGCCCAGGTGGGGCACCCGGACATCAGAGCAGTTCAAATGGTTCCCAAAAGGGCTCGAGGAGCGGGCCGGGTGAGTACCCGGTCCACGAGGCGAGCCGCATGTTAGGAGAAGGCGTATGCCGAATCGTCGTAAGTTCGATCACATTGGTAACTTCAACTTCAAGGTCGAGATCGAGGGCGTGACGCAGGGTGCGTTCCGTAACGTCGAGGGCATCGACTCGGAGACTGAGATCGTCGAGTTCCAGGACGGTGACGACATCATCCTCCGCAAGCGCCCCGGCCGCACGAAGTACTCGAACATCACCCTCAAGCGCGGCTACATCAACAACTCGGAGCTCTGGGACTGGCGCAAGGCCGTCATCGACGGCAAGGTCGAGCGCAAGGCCGGCTCCATCATCCTCTGCGCCGACGACGGTAACGAGATCATGCGTTACAACTTCTTCGAGGCCTGGCCGGCCAAGTGGAAGGGCTTCACGCTCGATGGCAAGGGCACCGACGTGAACGTCGAGGAGATCGAGCTCGCGGTCGAGAAGATCGAGAAGGGCTAGTCTCTAGGACTCGCCGCGTAGCCCGACCCCGGTCGGGTCGCACGGCGATGCAGAGCCATAGCAAGGGCGGACGGGTCGCAAGGCTCGTCCGCCTTTGTCTTTTGAGCGGGTGGTCGCTCGCTCGTCGAGGAGCGAGAGCGGGCGCGGGGCGATCGACCGCGCCGTCGCCCGGCGGCCGTCTCTGCGCGTGGGCCCCTTGTCAGGCGAGGGGGCGCGCGCTAGGAATCAGACCCGGACAGAGCTTTGGCCGAGACCTTTCGAATGGCCTTTCGATCATCAGGGGCAAGCGAGCATGGCGTTCAAGACAGAGTACGAGTTCAACCTCCCCAAGGGCTTCGTCGACAAGGACGGCAACGTCCACAAGAAGGGCGTCATGCGCCTGGCGACGGCCAAGGACGAGATCCTTCCGCTGCAGGACTACCGCGTCCAGAACAACCGCGCGTATCTGGTCATCATCCTGCTGTCGCGCGTCATCGAGAAGCTCGGTGATCTCAAGTCGATCAACCCGTCGATCATCGAGGGGCTCTTCTCGACGGACCTCGCGTATCTGCAGGACTTCTATCGCCGCATCAACGAGGAGGGGACCTCGGCGGTCAAGGTGAAGTGCCCCGCCTGCGGCCATGACTTCGAGGTCGATCTGGGGCAGCAGATGGGGGAATCGTGAGCTACCCCCTGGAGCGCATCTACCAGGAGGTAGCGTACATCGGCTACCACTTCCATTGGGCGATCGATGACATCCTCGACATGGAGCATCGGGAGCGCCAGATCTGGGTGCGCGAGATCTCCGAGATCAATCGCGAGATCAACGAGTCCCGGAAGAGTTGAGGCGGCGCGCCCGCCGGATGCGCGGCGGGCGGCCTTCGAGCGCGGGCGCTGGACCAGCAACGGCCAGCGCCGAGCGCAGGACATGAGCGCCCGGGCCGAGAGCGCCTCGGGCAGGACGGCGTCGGCCGACGCCGTGGAGGAAGCACCGTGACGACGAACACGCTGAGAGCCCCTGGTGTCTACCGCGCGCCCGACGAGAGGCGCTACGTCCAGCTCGAGCTCGGGGCGACCGGCGTGCCGGGCTTCATCGGCATGACCCAGCGCGGGCCGACCAATCGTCCGGTGAAGATCCACTCCGAGGCCCACTTCCGCCACGTCTACGGCGAGCTCGAGGAGGGCGGCTACCTGCTCGACGCGGTGCGCGGCTTCTTCGCCAACGGCGGCCGCTTCTGCTACGTGCTGCGCGTCGCGCACATGGTGCGGCGCCTGCGCGAGGAGACGGCGCGCATGGCGACGCTCAAGCTCAAGGACGGCGAGGGGCGCACGACGCTCACGATCTTCGCCGCCAACGAGGGCATGTGGGGCAACGACATCAAGGTCAACGTGCTCAGGCAGAAGCCGCGGGTGCAGACCTTCCTGACCCTCGATCTCGCCGAGGGTGACACCTCGGCGGTGATCAAGAGCACGCACGGCCTCGCGCGCGGCACGATCGTACGCATCTACGACGGCGAGAAGGAGACCTACCGGACGATCACCGATCTGTCCGGCAAGACGATCGTCTGGGAGGCCGCGCAGCCGCTGACGCAGGCCTTCCGCTCGGGCGCGCCGACCTACATCGAGCCGCTCGAGTTCTCGGTGCAGGTGCGCTGGAAGGAGGAGGCGGAGACCTTCCAGAACCTCACGCTCTCGCCGAACTCCGACGCCTACGTCGAGCGCGTGATCAACCTGCAGAGCGAGCTCATCCGCGTCGAGGACGGGCGCACGACGACGCCGCTGCCAGAGTCGTTCCCGGTCGACCTCGAGGAGAAGCTCCTCGAGGGTGGCACCGACGGCCTCTTCACCGTGACGCCGGAGGACTTCATCGGGGCCAACATCGGGCCCGAGGAGCGCTTCGGTCTGCAGGCGCTCGAGGCGGTCGACGAGATCGATCTCCTGGTCGCGCCCGACCTGATGTGGACCCTGAAGAAGTCGGCCGGCTTCCGCACGGAGAAGGACGTCGAGGTCGTGCAGCAGGCGATGGTCAACCAGTGCGAGCGCATGAAGACGCGCTTCGCGATCCTCGATCTGCCCGACCCGTCGGACCACCGGCGCGCGAGCCAGTGGCGGCTCCTCTTCGACACGGCCTTCGCGGCGTTCTACTTCCCGTGGGTCCAGGTCGACACGCCCAACGGCGAAAAGCGCCTGGTGCCGCCGAGCGGACACATCGCCGGGGTCTACTCGAAGTGCGACAAGGAGATGGGCGTCTTCCGCGCTCCCGCCAACGAGGAGCTCAAGGGCGTCGTCGACCTCGGGCGCAACCTCTTCGACACCGACATCGGCTCGCTCAACGCCGAGGGCATCAACTGCCTCAAGAGCTTCCCGCGGCGCGGGATCCGCGTCTGGGGTGCGCGGACCGTGGCCAACGACACCCAGTGGCGCTACGTCAACGTGCGGCGCGTGGTCAACGCGGTCATCAACTCCGTGGAACGCGGATTGCAGTGGGCTGTGTTCGAGGCGAACACGCCGATTCTGTGGAAGACGCTCGAAGGACAGGTCGCGGGGTTCCTCAGGGACCTGTGGACAAAGGGTTTCTTCCGGGGGGACACCCCAGAGGACGCGTTCTACGTGAAGTGTGACGAAGAGACGAACCCCAAGGAGACCCGCGACGCCGGCATGGTGATCATCGAATGCGGGGTCTCGCCGGTGAGGCCCGCGGAATACCTGGTCTTCAGGGTCCAGGCCGACGTGCCGCAGACCGCTCAGTCGGGTGAATGAGCGGGCCGCGAGTGAGTGGGGACAGTCGACATAGGTGGGGACAAGAGACCGGGGCGGCCCAGTGCCCCTCGCGAGGAAGCTGAAGAAAGACGACGACCCGAATCGTGCACCGCGAGGGTTGTCGGGTAAGATGGAGCATGGAGCCCTCGAGGCCTACGCAGGAGAAACGAGATGGCGGCGAACCAGAGTGATCCCGATGTTCCGTATCGCTACATGATCGAGATCGACGGTATCAGCACCGTCCGGTTCAACGAGGTCCAGGGGCTCAAGTCGATCAGCAGCTATCAGTCGATCCGGGAAGGCGGGAACAACTTCTTCGAGGTCTCGCTGGTCAACCCGAACAAGTTCGAGGACCTGGTCATCAAGAAGGGCTTCTACTCCGTCGGCTCCGAGTTCTGGCAGTGGATGCGCGAGCTCCACGTCGCGAGCAAGAAGATCACCCGGAAGGACCTCCGGCTGATCATGCTCAACGACAAGTACGACGAGGTCGGCCGCTTCATGATCTACAAGGCCTTTCCGGTCGAGTACGAGGGCCCCGGCTTCAACTCGACCGCGAAGGACATCACCTTCGAGTCGATCAAGATCCACTACGATTTCTTCGAGTACCGCCCGGGCGACGCGATCGCGGGCATGCTCGACGCCGCCTACAGCGCCTTCTCGAACGCGACCGGCATCGGCTGAACGCGGGGCGCCGCCGGCGCTCTCCAGCGTGCCGGCGGGTTCGGACAAGGCAGCGCAGTGCTAACGGCGTCCCAGTGACGCCCTTCTGGAGTGACCTGACATGACGACCCTCCACCCCATCGGCGAGCTGTTGCGTTCCGGCGTACGGCCGACGGATGAAGAGACCGAGCACCTCCGGGCGCTCGGCGGCTTCGTCGCCGAGATGTATGGGCGCTTCATGGGCGGGCATGCGGAGCACCTGTCCAGCGCCGCCGACCTCTGGTCGGGCAAGCTCTCGAAGCGCCTCTCCGCGGCGACCGGGGCGCGCTGGGAGGAAGGGCTCGGGCTGGCCGAGCTCCTCCTCGGCGACGGTCTCTCGAGCTTCTGGCAGATCGCGCGTCAGGGCTTCGCATCGGGCTACGAGGGCTTCGACGCCGAGCGCCCGATGCTCGACCTCTACGAAGAGGACAAGCCCGAGGTGGAGGCGGAGATCGGGGACGTGGCGCCGCGGCGCCGGCGTGGCTCGCTCTTCGGCGCGCGGCAGCCGGCTGACAAGCGGGCGCGCCGGGCAGGCGGTCCGGTGCGCGGCGAGGGCGCGCGGCGTACGGATCTCGCGCAGGTGGCGCTCGGCGGTGCTCAGGCGAGCGAGCGGGACCAGGCTGCGCGGGCCGGTCGCGACGCGGGCGAGGGGACGCACGCGCTGTGGGGCGACGGCTCCCGCGCGGAGCTGGCGGTGATCCGGGCGCTGGCCGCGGGCGGCCTCTTCGTCGGGGATCAGGTCAGGCGCGCGACGGACCCGGCCGATGGCACTCAGGCGCGTGGGCCTCAGGCGGCCGCCGCCGGTCCGCGATCGGTCTTCCTCGACGGGCTCAGGATCGACGCGCGCACGCCGGCGCTGGCCTCGGCGCTGGCGCGGGTCGACGCGGTGTACTCGCGCGCCGGCGCGATGGCGCAGGGCGGGCAGGCTGCGGCGGGCAGCGCGGCGGTGAGCGCCGAGCGCCTCGGCCGGCTCACGGCGAGCACGCAGGTATCGATCGACCGGGGCATCGGCAGCGGTGACCGGCCGGTCTACGGCTTCTTCGATGCGGTGGAGACGACCTACCTCAAGCTCATGGAGGAGGCGGCGAGCGCGCCCCCGACCGAGGGCGAGGCGAGCGCGGCGCCGACGCGGATGACGCGCGCACGGCCGGTGCGCGGCGCGGGTATCATGCCTGCCTCGGCGCGGGCGGTGCGGAGCCAGGCCGCCGCGACGGCGAGGACCGACACGGCCACGCGCCCGATGATGGCGTCTTTCGCCGAGGCGCCGCAGGCCACGACGCCCGCGCGAGGCGCCGCGCCGGCGCTCTCGCGTGTCCAGGTCGCGCCGTCGCTCTCGCGTGCCCAGGTGGCGCCGTCGCTCTCGCTCGGCGAGGTGGTCGCGGGTGGGCCGACGCTGCGACCCTTCGTGGGCGGGGTGTTCGGCACGGGGCAGGCGGACGCGGTCGCGTTCGCGCCCGATGTCGCGTATCGGCCTGATGGGTCTGCCACCGTGCGTGTGCAGCGCGCGGCGATGAGCGCGCCGCGCTATGCGATCGTCGAGGCCCGGCGCACGGGCGCCTGGGCTCCGTCGGCTGGCGCCTGGGCTCCGCCCGGGAGCGGGCCGACGCTGCCGATCGCGCCTTCTCCGATGGAGATCGCGGGCGTGGCGCCGCAGGCGCTCGCGACGCGTCCGGAGCTGCTTCCGGCGCGCTGGCGCCTGGCCGCCGATGGCGGTGGCGACATGCCGCTCGGGGCGACGTTCAGCCGCCACGAGGTCTTCGCGGGCACGCGTGCGAGCCAGGGTGCTGGCGAGATGCGGGCGACGCGCGCCGACTTCCGGCCCATCGCGGCCGGCGGCGAGGTCGAGCGCCCGAGCGAGCTCGCGCAGGCGCTCGATGGCATGGTCTGGGTGACCCTGCCGAGCGACGCGCAGGCGCCACCGAGCGAGATCGAGGCCCTCGGGCTCGCGGCGGTGCCGTCGCGGCGCGCGGCGATGATCCCGGCCGGGCTCGCGCTTCAGTCGATCGCAACGGGCGCAGCGGGTGCGACGCCTGCGATGGGTGTGGCCGGCGCGCCGCCTCGCGGGGCGGGCACGGCCGTGCAGCTCACGGCCATGCAGGCCGAGATGGTGCGGCTCGGGCTCACGCCGGAGGCTGTCGCGGAGGCTGCGGCCGCGCGGGGCGAGGGCCTGGGTGCGCGGACGGGCGAGGCGGGCTTCGCCGGCGTGGCGGGTCGTCTGCCGCAGGGCGCGGGCGCGGGGCATGCCCGGGCTGCGGGCGCGGGGCAGGCCCGGGCTGCGGGCGTGGCGGCTGGCCTCGACGGTGGCCGGCTCGAGGCGCTGCTCCGTTCGGGTCTGGTCGTGTCGGCGTCGCGGGCCATGGGCCGCTCGGTCGATGCGAGCGCGCCGACCATGACGATGAGCGCGCCGACGATGACGATGACGCGCGGGCAGGTGCCCACGGGCGCGACGACTGCGGCGGGCGTGACGGCGGCGGACACCGCCCCCTCGTTGGCCGAGGCGCTCGCGGCGCGGGCCGAGCTCCCGGCAGGCGCCGCGGCGACCTCGCTGTCGGCGCGTTGGATCGCGGGCGCGCTCGAGGCCGACGGGATCGGGCGTGGGCTCAGGGCGGCGCGCTTCATCGACAGCGCGGTCGAGGCCGGGTACGGGCGGATCGAGAGCGAGCGGGAGCTCCTGACGATCGCGCGTGAGCCTGCCGTGTCCGGCGCGGACGAAGCAGGCGTGAACGAGGCGGGCCGGACGATCGGCGCGCGGGCTCGGCGCGGGCTCGGGCTCGCGCAGGGGCGGCCTCAGCTGCTGCCGGCGGCGGCGATCGCCGGCGCGCGCGGCGCGGTCGGGATCCGCGGCGGTGGACACGCCGGGATGCGCGAGGGTGAGCCGGCGACGGCGCGCGAGCCGCGGGTGACGAGTCCGGGCGCGGCTCAGCCGGCGCTCGTCGATGCGCGCGCGGCGCTCTCTCGCGCGGTCGTGACGGCGCGCGAGTCGCGCGCGGTGGCGGCGCTCTTCGAGACGCTCGCGGGGCGCGGCGAGGTTGCGGCTCAGCCGGCGATCACGGGGGCGCTGGGTGGCGCGGCGGCGCAGGTCGCCGGCTCGGACGAGCCGGTGCTCGGGCGGCTCGTGCAGCGCATGAACCAGGTGCGGGCCGAGGCGCCGCTGGCGGCGCGCTGGGACGTGCCGCAGTCGATCCTCGAGCGCGTGGCGGGGCTCGGTGCCGCGGAGCGCCGCGAGGTCGCGCGCGCCTTCGAGGCGTCGGGGTGGACGCCGGAGGAGCTCTCGCTCCTCAGGATCCAGGCGCCGGTCAGCGAGGACATGGCGGCTCCCGAGGCGAGCGCGGTGCCGATGCGACGGGCGGGACGGGGCCCGGCGCGTGTTCTGGCGCCAGCCCAGGGCGCGCCGGTCGTGTCGGGGCAAGAGCTCATCGCAGGCGCTCAGCCCTCGCCCTCTGAGGGTGTGGGGCGTATTCTGGAGGGTGGTCTCGTCGGGGCGGCTCAGGCCGGTGCTCCGGAGGCGGCGCGGCTCGGGCGCATGGGGCGGAGCCTGGCGCGGGTCGTGACCGGCACCGAGGCGCTCGGTGGTCCGGTCGATGCCAGGCACGCGGGCTCGCTCGCGCCGGCGATGGCCCGTGCGCAGGCGGCGAGCTGGCTGCCGCTGCTCGGCTCGGGCGCCGAGGCGGGCTACTTCGGGAGCCTGGCCCCGCGGGGCGCGGCGCGGCCGATGGCGCTCGCGTCGCTGCACGACGCGATCGGCGAGCTCGTCAAGATGGCCGAGGCGACGGTCGCCGAGAGCGATTCGCCGGTGGCGGTCGCGGCGCGCCGCGAGGTGTTGCGGCGGGCCGGGTCCGTCGCCGCGCAGGCGGTTTCGACGCGTGCCGGCGGTCCCGCGGCGCGGGTCGGGGGCGTGCTGGCGCGCGAGACCGATGGCGAGGCGGCGGCGGTCGAGGGCGGCACGCTGCTCGATCGGCTCACCGGGCGGGCCGAGATGCAGGTCCCGGCCGAGCAGGCGGTGTCGCCGTTCACGGCTGAGCAGGCGATCGGGCGGCCGGAGCTGGCCGGTCTCGAAGCGCGTGAGCTCGCGCTACGGACGATGATGATCGAGGAGGCCGAACGGGAGACGCTGACGCTCGAGGGCGAGGCGCCAACGGCCGAGGCCGATCCGGTCGCCGCCGCGACGCGCGCGCAGGGCATGCGGACCAAGGGGCTCGAGGCGCGTCTGGCCGAGGCGCTCGCGCTGTCGACGCAGGGGCCGGCCGGGATCCGGCGCATGCTGAGCATGGGCGGACGGGCCGAGGACAAGGCGGCGGCCCAGGAGCGTGCGCTCGGGGCCGAGCGGCGTCGCCGTGGCGAGATCGATGAGGCGCAGCTCGTGCGCGAGACGGTGCTGAGCGGCCAGGCTCCCGAGGGCGTGCAGATCGGGCTCAGAGCGCTGCACGACGCGGCCGTTGGCGAGGAGGCGCAGCGCGCGCTGTCGATCATGCTCGGCGGCGTGATGGCGCCCGAGGTGATGCTCGGTGGGCTGCGCTCGCCGGAGCTGAGCCTGGCGATCCGC
The DNA here is from genome assembly GCA_011526585.1 of Deltaproteobacteria bacterium. GTDB lineage: Bacteria > Myxococcota_A > UBA9042 > PHBI01 > PHBI01 > WYBB01. The sequence continues at coordinate 5,507 of WYBB01000082.1, read as the reverse complement.
GAGGTCACGCGGCGACGGCTCTCGCTCGGTGACGACTACACGCGGATCTTCACGACACTCGAGGACGCGGGCGTCGATCTGGCGGCGTCGCGGAGCTCGCTCGCGCCGGTGCAGCGCAAGGGGATCGACAAGGGGGCCGACGGGCAGATCCGGTCGCGCATCGCCGAGATCGCGACCCTGCCGCAGCAGATCGAGGCGGCCGGGCTCACGACAGCCGGGCCGACGGGTCAGGTCACGCGCAGCGCGGTGGCGTCCGAGGCGCCGGACCGCGAGTTCCTGCGCATGCTCGTCGAGGACGAGGGGATCCAGGCGCGCATGCCGGCGCAGGTGCGCGGCATGGGCTTCAAGCAGAAGGCCGGGGTGCTGTCGGCGATCCTGCGCGGGGCGGAGCGGGCGGAGGTCACGGCGCTGCTCGAGCAGGCCGGCGGCAAGGAGTTCGCGATGGCCTGGCTCTCGCGGGTCGACGGCTCGCGCAGCGGGATCGACTTCGGCATGAAGGAGACGCGCGAGGCCTTCGGGCACACCTTCGGCGTGCGCAAGAACGTGATGGCCGGTGACTCGCCGATTTCGAGCGTGAGCTACGTCGACACCAGCGTGCCGGCCGGCGGCGTCGAGGCCGGCGGCGGGCGCGGGGCGCGGGCGGGTGGTGCCGGTGGCGCGGCGGGTGCGGGCGGCGCGCGGCGGCAGGATCGCAGCGGGCTCCGCAGCATCGCGGGCGCGGTCAAGTCGAGCGCGACCGGGGCGTCGCGGCCGCAGCACGGGGCGTCGCAGGCGATGCGGCGGACGGACTGGAGCTTCGTCGAGACGGGCTCGAAGGCGTCGCACGCGCACGCGGACCTCGGCAAGCTCGCCGCCGCGATCGTCGGCAACGCCGAGACGTCGCAGCGGGCGCCGATGCCTCTGGTGGCGCCGGCGGTCAAGGCGGTTGCCCAGACCGCGCTGCGTGATGACAAGAACCAGAGCGGCGCGACCAAGACGGCGCCGACCAATCAAGGGTCGCAGTCCGAGGCCAAGCGCGGTCCCGTCGACGCGAAGATGAGTGAAAAGGCTATCGAGATGTTGGCGATTGAGATGGCGAACCGCGTGGCCCGTCTGATGGGTCTCACGAAAGAGAGGGTAGGCGCATGGTCATGAGCAAGATCACCAAGGCTGTGGCCCAGAAGATCACAGCCGGTCTCGACAACCTCGAGAGTGCGATGTTCGGCGGGCAGCTCGCGAAGGCGAAGTTCGTCGTCTACAAGGATGTCGAGCTGAACTCGAAGATCAAGGAGATCGAGTTCTTCATCAACCCCCACACCATCCAGGTGAGCAAGGAGGCGCAGCTCAAGGAAGAGCCGTCGCCCGGGGGCACGCAGGAAAAGAAGTTCTCCCTGACCTATCCGATCTGCCTCAAGCTCGGTGAGATCTGGTTCGACACGTACGACTCGCGCGAGAGCGTGCGAACGAAGTACATCAACGACATCGAGAGCTTGCTCGACTACCTGCCGGAGACCCATTACCTGCCGGTGGTGGTCTTCAACTGGGGCCAGTGGCATGGCACCGGCAAGATCCCGGCCGAGTACAAGTTCTTCTGCACGAAGGTGACGGTGGACTACAACCTCTTCCTGCCGGACGCGACGCCGGTGCGGGCGAAGGTCGACCTCTCGCTCGAGCAGGTCAAGCCGAAGAAGCAGGAGAACGCCGAGCGACCCAAGCAGTCGCCGGACCACGCCAAGCTCTACACGGTCAAGAAGGGCGACACCCTCCAGGGGATCGCGATGGCGGAGTACGAGGACCCGCGCGAGTGGCGTCGTATCGCCAAGACGAACAACCTCAACGACCCGATGGAGCTGAGGCCCGGCATGAAGCTGCTCGTGCCGCCGATCCTGAAGTGAGCCTCGCGCCCCGGAGCGGCCCGGCTGCGGTCGGGCGCTCGGGGCGCGCCTGGCACCTCTCGCGAAGACGACATCTCGGAAAGAATGACTCGGACGCCCGCACCGGTGCGTCCGGGAACGACGACAAGGCCGGGCCGGCTGGCTCGGTCGCCCGGACTAGGGAACCACGTGCGTCAGCTCGTGAGCCGATGCGGTCGGAGATAGAAGCATGGCCTCCAACGAACATGAACTTAGCATCGAGATCAAGTTCGACGGCTCGACGTCGATTTCGGGCGACAGCGGCAGCAAGGAAACGAAAGACGGGAACTATATCCAGCGGTTCCAGGTGGACCAGAAGATGGGCATGCCCGACTACTTCCTGGTCCAGCTCCAGATGTCCGAGTTCAACGACATCGTCCTGCTCGACAAGATCAAGCCGGGCGCGGAGGTCGAGCTGAAGGTCGGCTACGGAACGGTGGACACCTTGTTCAAGGGCGAGGTCAGCTACATCGAGCCGCACTTCGCGGCGGGCGAGATGTTCGTGACCGTGTCGGGCTACGACAAGACGCACCGCCTCACGCGCGGCACGGCCTCGGGCTCGGTCGGCGACGGCCACGAGGCCAACCAGAACTTCGGTGATTTCCTGTCGTCGATCGTCGGCGACTCCAAGGGCGCCAAGGGCAACAAGAGCGACGGTCTGGCGGCCTCGGCGAAGTCGACGACGAGCAAGTCGGCCTACATCCCGCGCATCAACATGTCGGCCTACGACATCATCCGCCAGGTCGCCGGCTCCTTCGGCCTGGACTGGAACTCGAAGTCGCACGCCGGTGGTTCGCTCTCGCTGGCGCCGTGGGAGAAGTCGTCGGCGGTCCTGAAGATCTGCCGCGACAAGTACGATCCCGCGAGCGAGGTGCAGGCGATCACGGCGGACTTCCTGTGCTCGACGGTCAAGCAGGTCTCCAAGGTCGTCGTGCGTGGCTATGACAGCAACGCGAAGAAGGCGATCAAGGGCGAGGCCGAGAGCGTCGAGCCGATCATCGGCGGCACGCCGGGCTACGAGCAGGCGGGCAAGGCCCACCTCGGCGGGTCGTCGGCCGGTCGCGTCTACCAGGTCACCAACGTCCCGGTGAGCTCGATCGAGGAGGCCCAGGAGGTCGCCAAGGCGGTGATGCACAAGTTCTCGATGGACTGGCAGAGCGGCACGGTGGTGATCGAGGGGCGGCCGGATCTCCACGCCGGCGACATCGTCGAGCTCGTCGACTTCGGCACGCGCTATAGCGGCGAGTACCTCGTCGACGGATGCCAGCACATCTTCATCGCCGGCTCGGGCAAGCCGTACCGGACGTGCCTGAACCTGGCGCGCAACGGCTCGCCGGAGCCCTGAGCGCGAAGGTCGACGCGGCGGAGCGCTCGGCGCGCGTCAAGCGACACGCGCGCGAGGTCGGCTTCGATCTGGTGGGGATCGCGGCGACGTCGGTGCCCCAGGGGTACGCGCGCTACCTCGAGGCGATCGCGCGGGGGCATGGGGCCGAGATGCGGTGGCTCACCGAGCGGCCCGAGCTCAGGCGCGACGTGCGGGAGGTGTGGCCCGAAGCGCGCTCGGTGATCGCGCTCGGGGTCTCGTACGCGTCGGAGGTGCCGGGCTACCTGGCGGCGCCACCCGGACCCGAGGAGGGCTGGATCGCGCGCTACGCGCAGGGGCGCGACTACCACCTCGTCATCAAGAAGATGTTGATCGCGTTGGCGAATCGGCTCGCCGCCGACGAGGCGCTCGGCGCGATCGAGAGCACGCGGCACCGACTCTTCGTCGACACCGGGCCGGTCCTGGAGAAGGCCTTCGCGCAGGCGGCGGGGCTCGGCTGGATCGGCAAGAACACGCTGCTCATCCACCCTGGGCGCGTCGGGCCGGGGCGCGTCGGCGGTGAGGGCGAGCCAGGGCGGGGGAGCTGGTATTTCCTGGCGACGGTGCTGACGCCGATCGAGCTCGCGGTCGACACACCGGGCACCGATCACTGCGGGAGCTGCACGCGCTGCCTCGAGATCTGCCCGACGGGAGCGTTCCCTGAGCCATACGTGCTCGACGCCCGGCGCTGCATCGCGACCTGGACGATCGAGTCCGAGGCGCCGGCGGAGGTGATCGAGCCGGCGGGGCTCGGGCAGCATGTCTTCGGGTGCGACCTCTGCCAGGAGGTCTGTCCGTGGAACCGCAAGGTCACGCCGAGCAGACACGCGGCGCTGAGGCCGCGGCCCGAAAACGTCAGGCCGCGCCTCGACGCGCTGATGGCGCTGTCCGAGGAGGGCTTCGCGCGGCGCTTCCCGAAGTCGGCGGTGAGGCGGGTCACGGCGGCGCAGATGCAGCAGGTGATCGCGGCGATCCGGCGCGGGCGCGATGGGTGAAGGCGCGCCGCTGAGGCTGAGCCTGGCGGTCGAGGGGCCGTACGCGCTGGTCGACTCGCTGCGGCTGCAGCGCTTCGGGCGGAGCGATCCGACCGTCGCGCTGGAGATCGGCCGGGGGATCGAGCGCTTCGCCAAGTGCGCGCGCACGGCGGCGGGGCCGGTGACGATGGTCGCGTGGAGAGCGCAGGAGATGGTGGAGGTGGCCCTCTACGGGGCGGGCTCGGAGGCGCTCGTGCCGCGGCTCGAAGCGGTCCTGGGTCTCGCGGATCGGACGGCGTTCCGCCCCGAGCACCCGCGGCTCGTGCCGCTGCGCGCGGCGTTTCTGGCGACGCGATTGGTCTCGGCGCTGTCGCTGAGCGAGCTGCACGCGATCTTGATCCTGCAGCAGCGGGTGACCTTCGCCGAGGCGGCGCGCGCGTGGCAGGCCATGGTGCGGCAGGTCGGTGAGCGCGCGCCGGGGCCCGTGCCGTTGTGGCTCGCGCCGCGCCCGGAGCACTGGCTCGGGCTCTCGCAGCCGGCGGGCCGCGCGATCGGGATCGACGCCAAGCGGTGGGAGGCGCTGCAGTGCGCGGCGCGTGCGGCGGCGGAGCTGGAGGCGAGGGCGCACGACCCCGAGGCACTGGCGGAATACGCGCTGGCGATCCCGGGGACCGGTCCGTGGACGACCGGGCTCCTGCGCGGGCTCGGGCTCGGCGACGCGGACGCGGTCGTGCTCGGGGACGTGCACATGCCGCACGACGTGTCGGCCTTCCTCGAGGGCGTGCCGCACGGCAGCGACGCGCGCATGCTCGAGTTGTTGGAGCCGTTCCGACCCCACCGCTTCCGCGTGGTGCGCGTCATGCTCGGGCGCGGGCGGCGGCGCTTGTGAGCGGAAGCAGCGCGCAGAGGTTCACGAGCCGGCGCGGGGCGTGGTGGGGCGGACGAGGCAAAAAAAAAGGCGGGTCGTGGTGACCCGCCTTCGGTGCCTTGGTGGAGCCACGGGGAGTCGAACCCCGGACCTTGTGAATGCCATTCACACGCTCTACCAACTGAGCTATGACCCCGTCGGCCGCCCTGCTCGGGTGTGCCCCGCGCGAGCGAGGCCGGCATCTAACAGAGCGTCGGGTGAGGCGCAAGACGTTTCGTTCGTGATGTAGGTAGCACGGTAGATGTCCGCGGTAAGAACACTTGTAGATGTCCGCCCTGAGGCGGGCGTGGTTCAGGGTACGGCTCATGAAGTCGGTACGGAGCTACAGCCCGCGGGAGATGCGGGACATG
>WYBB01000081.1 GCA_011526585.1 Deltaproteobacteria bacterium | reverse complement strand
GCTCCGGGTCGCGAGCTGCCGTTGCCACGACGTATCGCTCACGACCCTACGCCCTCCGCCGCCCTCTTCGGGCTCGACCGAGCCCTCGGGCCGTCTCCGGAGCTCCGGGTCGCGAGCTGCCGTTTCCTACTGTCGTCCGAGCGTGAGCGTGGCCTCCCAGGCGCCGACGACGAGGCCGCGATGGTTCCTGCGCTCGGGGCGGGCGAGGTCTCTCAGCGCGAAGCGCGCGGCCGGGGTCATGAGCTCGAGCTGTTCGAGCACGGCGAGCACGGCGGGGGCGCGCGCGAGCTCGTCGCCGCTCTCGACCTTGAGCGCGATCCCGAGGGCGGGGTGATCGGACGTGGCGGGCACGGCGATCGCGTAGCCCCCGTCGGCGCCGCGCTTGGCGGCGATGCCTTCGAGCGAGCGCATGAGCCGCGTGTCGATCACGCCGCGCCCGCCGACGAGCTCGGGGTGGGCGCGCATGGCGGAGTACGTCGCGGCGAGCCCCGGCGCGAGCGCGGGCACGCCGGAGGGGTCGGCGAAGCGGGCGAACATGAGGGCGATCGCGCGCAGGCTCATCACCGGTGTAGGCGCGGAGCAGCCGTCGACGGAGAAGCGCGTGGCGCCCTCGGGGACGAGCGCGGCGATCGCCTGGCGGATCAGGGCCTGGACCGGGTGGCGCGCCTGGAGGTAGTCGCGCGTGGGTGCGCCGAGGGCGAGCGCGCTGGCGAGCATGGCGGCGTGCTTGCCCGAGCAGTTGTTGTGGAGCGGGGTCGGCGGGGCGGCGCCCAGGGCGGCGACGCCGTCGGGATCGGTGGGGCGGTGCGCGCCGCACATCAGATCGTCGACGCCGAGGCCGAGGCGATCGAGCAGGCCGCGCACGGTCTCGAGGTGGAGCGGCGCGCCGTCGTGCGAGGCGCAGGCGAGTGCGAGCTCGGCGGGGGTGATGGCGAAGCGCTCGGCCGCGCCGGACATGAACAGCGCCTGCGCCTGGATCGGCTTGAGGCAGGAGCGCAGCGGGGTCAGGAGGTCCGGGTCGCCGGCGTGCGCGACGAGCGCGCCGTCGGGGGTGCAGATCGCGACGTGCACCGGGTGGGTCGTCTCGGCGACGCGGCCGCTGCCGGCGTCGTCGGCGCCGACGGTGGCGCGCCAGGCGGTGACACGCGCGGTGCTCATCGGAAGACGAACCAGGCCGAGCCGGCCCTGTCCATGCCGGCGAAGGACAGGCCGTCGGGCGTGAGCGCGAGCTGGCCGTAGAAGGGCACGTTCCAGGTGCGCGCGATCGAGGCGAGCGGGCTCTCGTCGACCCAGCCGTCGGCGGGGCGTGCCACCTCGCGCGCGCCGGTCTCGTTGGCCAGGAGGAGGAAGTCCCCGTCGGGGCCGAGCCCCATGCGGAGCGCCGAGCTCGCGGTCAGGGTGAGGCGCGCCGTCGGCATGCGCTCGTCGAGCGAGGTCGTCGGCAGGCCCCAGAGATCGCCGTCCCTCACGTAGAGGCGGATCTGCACCTCGGTGCCGACGACGGTGGAGAGCGCGATGGTGTCACCGTCGGCCGAGATCGCCACGCGCGCGGCGCCATCGGTCGGGGCTTGCGCGGACAGGAGCCGCACGTTCTCGACGCGGTGGTTCGGCTCGCCTCCGCTGTGGGGTTGGCCCCAGGCGCGCTCGTCGGTGTCGGGGTCGCGCTCGGCCACCCAGACGAAGGCGGTGGCCGGGCCCTTGGTCGGGGCGCCGGCGGGGGTCAGCAGCGCGCCGGAGACGACGACCGCGCCGTCTTGCGAGGTCTCGACCCAGGCGCCGATGAGCTCGACCTGGGTCGGCGCCGCCGGCCCGAGACGCCAGCGTGCCTCGGGCATCGACTGCCAGCCGGCCTCGCCGCGCTCGTAGACGAAGACGGCGCCGTGCGGGTTGAAGCCGGAGTCGGCCATCGTCTGGCCGATGAAAGCGACCGTGCCGTCGCCGGAGAGCGCCGCGCCGCGGCCGTGGCCGTCGTCCTCGTCGAAGGTCGAGAGGGTGGCGAGGAAGCGCGGCTCGTCGTCGGCGCCGACGGCGAAGAGCCAGGCGTCCTTCTGGTGGTCGTAGGCGGTGACGAGGAGCGTGGTGCCGTCGTCGCTGAGCGCGACCTGCGCGCCGAAGCGTTGGGCGGTGAGGCCGGCGCTCGCCGCGGAGATGGTGCGGCGCTGCGAGAGCGTGCAGCCGTCCCAGGCGTAGAGCGCGACCTGTCCGGCGAAGCTGCCGACGCTGAGGTTGCCGACGGCGAAGCGGCGCTTGCCGCCGACGGACGGGCCGCTGAGGGTGACGTCGAGATCGGGCGCGGGCAGCTGCTCGGTGTCGGTGACGTCGGCGTGGCCCTGCGGGTTCTCGCCGCCGCGGCCGGTGAGGGCGATGGTCAGCGGGCTGGTCGGGCCGCTCGGCGCGACGGCGAGCGAGGCGCGGTAGGCGCGGCAGCCGGGTGGGCGGAAGGTGAGCGGCACGTCGACACCCTCGCCGGCGGCGAGCGCGGTCACGGTGGGCGGGGTGAGCTCGAAGGCGGAGGCGTCGGGCCCGGAGAGCGTCACGGGGGAGGGGCCGAGCTCGAAGACGCCGGAGCCGCTGTTGGCGAGGCGGAGCGTGATCGTCCTGGCGGTGACGGTGCTGACCGAGCCGAAGTCGAAGGTCTCGCCGGGGGCGGCGCCGTCGAGGGTGACGCTGAGCACGGGGCGGTCGACGTTGATGCCCTGGCCGGTGAGCGCGATGACGATCGGTTCGTCGGCGGCGCTGGTCGCGATGACGAGGCGCGCGACCGAGGAGCCGGGGGAGTGCGGGGCGAAGACGACGCTGGCGAGGAGGGACTCGCCGGGCTCGAAGCGGGTGGTCGGCGGCTGGGTCACGCGGAAGGCGAGGCGGTCGTCGCGCTCGAGGCGCAAGGGTGGTGTGCCCGTGAGGAGGAGCGCGCCCGGGCCGAGGTTCTTCAGCTCGAGCTGCGCGGCGATGCCCTCGCCGCCGGCCAGCGTCTGTGGGAAGTCGATCGCCGGGCTCGGTCCGGCGAGGGTGCCGTCGAGGTAGAGCTCGATCGCGGGGGTGACCTCGGCGTCATCGGCGCAGCCGATCAGCGACGCGATGAGCGCGAGGAGCATGGAGCGGAGCGGCGGCGACACGCGTCAGAACCTAGCCGTTGGCGGAGTACGCCGCAACTATCGCGCCTTGCGCACGGCGACCTGCACGCACGAGCCCGACTCCTTCTTGTAGCCGACCTTGAAAGGCAGGGGGCGGATGTCGTCCTTGCGCGTCTTGTAGGCCTGCGCCAGCGAGCGCTGGATCCCCTTGAGGAAGAGCTTGTTGGCCGCGGTGAACGCGCCGTAGAGGGTCACGTCGAAGTGGGCGACGAGATCGGCGTAGTCGATGCCGGTCTCGTCCTGCCAGAGGCTCGGGGCGCGCGAGAGGATCGCGGTGCGGATCACCGAGAAGAAGGTCTTTTGCATGAGGTGCGAGGCGGCCTTGGTGACGACGCGCTGCGAGGCCATCGCCTCGATCCAGGCGCGCTCGTGGTCGTGCTTGCCGAGGTTCTGGTCGGAGAGATCGAGGAAGACGTAGTCGAGCAGGACCACGCGGCCGTCGGCGGACTTCAGGGTGAGGCGCACCGAGTCCCAGGTGGCGAGGTCGGCGCGGTCGCCGGGGTGGCGCTCGAGGTCGGGGCCGGTCGCGGCGATGCGCATGGGCTCGAGCGCGTCGATCGTGTAGCCGAGGCGCACGGCGAAGGCCATGAGCGCCGGCGTGATGCCGTCGAGCAGCGAGCCCTTGCCGGTGTCGCGCTTGAGGTCGTCGGTGTCGTAGAAGCCGCGCAGGGTGAAGCTCTCCCAGCCCGAGCGGAAGGTTCGCAGGTAGGCGTTGAGGCGGTCCTTGGACATGGCGCTCATGTCCGGGGGTGGGCCGCCCTTTTGGAGCGCGACCAGCACGTAGCGGCCGGCGTCGGGGTAGAGGAGCTGCACGGTCGGGAAGTCGGGCCCGGCGAAGGGGTAGAAGATCGTCTCGCCCGGCGTGCGCGTGAGCTCGGTCTTGGCCCATGCGCGCATCGGCACGCCGATCTTCTTCTCGAAGGTGTCCCAGAGCTGCGCAACCTTCTTGGTGTAGCCGCCGAGCACGCCCGCCTTGTCCGCGCCGGCTTCGTTCGGATCGGTCGACAGGCCGGCGAGCACGCGCGCGGTGGGCGTGAGGTCGAGCGCGCGCGCGGGCGCGCCGGCGAGCGCGATCACGACGGCGAGCGGCACGAGGGCGAAGGCGTGGGTCATCGCGTCTGCTCCTTGGGCGAGGCGCGAGTCTTGAAACACTTTTGATCCCTGGCCGCAATCCCCTCCTACGCCCCCCGTGCCCGTGCCGTTCTCGGCCTGACGCGCAAAAATCAATAAATCAAGGCAATTACCGTTTGTGTCAAGTGATGCTTGACGCTTGACATCGACACGCGCAAGCTCGCTCCCATGCAGCGGATCCTCGCTCGCGCCCGGCGCGCCTTCGACACTCCCTGGCGGCAACGCTGGCACGCGCTCGGCCGCGACCTCGGTACGTTGATCGGGACGCGCCCCGCGCCAGCGCTGATCCGCGCGCACGCTCCCGGCGCGCGCGCGACGCGCATCGCCGGCACGCGCTGGCTCACCGTGCGCGAGGTCGTGCACGAGACCGCCGACGCCGCGACCCTGTTCTTCGAGCGCGACGTCCTGGCGGACTGGCGGCCCGGACAGTTCCTCACCGTGCACCTCACCATCGACGGGGAGCGCCTGCGCCGCGCCTACAGCCTGTGCACGCGCGCCGACGACCCGCGCGGGCCGGCGATCACCATCAAGCGCGTGCCCGGCGGCAAGGTCTCCAATGCGCTCGTCGCGGCGGCCGAGCCCGGGCTGCGCCTCGAAGTCCGCGGCCCCTCCGGGCAGTTCACCTTGCCGCCGCGCACCGGCCTGCGCCGCGTGCTCCTCGTCGGCGGCGGCTCGGGCATCACCCCGCTCGTCACGCTGGCCGAGGCGCTCTGTGCCGACGGCGATCGCGTGACGCTGCTCTTCGGCAACCGCGATCACGACGCGATCATCTTCCGCGATCGCCTCGCCGCCCTCGCCGCCGCGCACCCGGAGCAGCTCGTCGTGCGCCACGTGCTCGAGACGCCGCCCGACGGCTGGTCCGGCGGGGTCGGGCGCCTCGACCCCGACACGCTCGTCGCCGAGCTCGAGCGTCTCGCCGCGCGCGAGCACGATCTCGCCTATTCGTGCGGCCCGGTCGGGCTCATGGAAAGCGCGCGCGCCGCGCTCACCACCCTCGGGATCGCGCGCGAGCGTCTGCGCGAAGAGCGCTTCCAGAGCCTCGGCGAGAACCGCGCGCGCGCGCTGCCGACGACGGCGCAGGCGCTCCGGATCACCCTCGACGGCGCGACCCACGAGGTCGTCGCCCGCCCCGGAGCGACCATCCTCGAAGCCGGGCTCGCGGCCGGGCTGGCGATGCCGTTCTCGTGCACGATGGGCGGCTGCGGCGCATGCCGCGTGCACCTCGAGGGGGAGGTCGCGCACGACACCCCCAACGGGCTCGGCCCCGAGGAGGAGGCGCAGGGCTATGCCTTCGCGTGCATCGCGCGCCCGCTCGGGCCGTGCGCGATCGAGGTGCGGCGATGAGCGTGGCGCTGCTCGAGAGAGCGCCCACCGTCGACGGCGACGGCGTCGTCGGTCCCGACGGAGCGCGCTGGAACCTGCGCATGAAGGACCTGTGCGAGGCCACCGGGCTCCAGCGCCAGGCGATCCACTTCTACATCAAGGAAGGGCTGATGCCGCCGGGGCTCAAATCGTCGCGCAACATGGCGTGGTACGGCCAGGTGCACCTCGATCGCCTGACGCTCGTGCGCCGCCTGCAGCACGAGCGCTTCCTGCCGCTCAAGGCGATCAAGGCGGTGCTCGACGGCGAGCACGAGCACTTCGGGGCGAGCCAGCGCGCCTTCATCAGCGACGTCAAGCGCCACGTCGACCGGCACCTGCTCGGGCCCGAGCGCCTCGAGACGATCCCGGTCGCGACCCTGCTCGCGAAGACCGGCGTCAGCGAAGCCGACCTCGCCGAGCTCGACCGCCTCGGCGTCGCGCCGGTGGTCGAGCGTGATGGCGAGCGCGTGCTCGCCGCCGAGGACGCCTGGGCGGTCGAGACGCTCGGCGAGCTGCGTGCGCTCGGCTTCACCGACGAGGCGGGCTTCGGCGTGCGCGATCTGGCGATGTACGAAGAGCTCGTCTCGCAGCTCTTCGAGCGCGAGATGGCGATGATCGCCGAGCGCCTGGTGCGCTTTTCGCCCGCGGACGCCGCGCGCATGGTCGAGCGCGTGCTCCCGCTCGCGCACCGCTTCATCGAGCGCTACCACGAGACCAAGATCCGCCGCTTCTTCGCGGCCTGGGAGTGAGCCCATGAACGCCCGCCTCTTCGACAAGATCATGCCCACCGCGCTCAAGCGCCGCCTCGACGCCTGGGCCGAAAACGTCGCCGTCGTCGGCGAGATCCGCGACGCGCGGGTCTTCTCGGCGCTCCTGCCGTCGGTCGTGCGCGGGCTCTTCCTCAGGCGCGGCAAGCAGGGCGTGCCGACGCCGATGCCCGCGAGCCACGACGCCTGGTTCGACTGGACCTACCCGGCGGACGACCCGCGCCTGGCCGAGCTCTACCGCCGCGCCAAGCAGCAGCAATGGGACGGCGAGGAGCTGCCGTGGCACATCGACGTCGACCGCGAGAACCCGGAGCGGCCGATCTTCCCCGACGGCTTCGTCGACTGGCGCGTCGCCGACGAGCTCGGCATGCGCGTCGCGCCCGAGGACCGCGCGCGCCTGGTCAATGACATCGGCACCTGGGCGCTCGCGCAGTTCCTGCACGGCGAGCAGGGCGCGCTCTACGCGGCGGCGCAGGTGACCGAGGCGGTGCACGGCATGGACGCCAAGCTCTACGGCGCGACCCAGGTCATGGACGAGGCGCGCCACGTCGAGGTCTTCGCGCGCTACCTCGACGACAAGCTCGGCAAGCTCTATCAGGTCAACGACAACCTCTTCACGCTGATCGACGCGCTGATGACCGACGGCCGCTGGGACATGAAGTTCCTCGGCATGCAGATCATGATCGAGGGGCTCGCGCTCGGCGCCTTCGGCACCCTGCACCAGCTCACGCGCGAGCCGCTGCTCAAGGAGCTCCTGGCGCGCGTCATCCAGGACGAGGCGCGCCACGTGCACTTCGGCGTCGTCGCGCTGCGCGACCACTTCAAGCACGAGCTCGACGAGCGCGAGCGCAACGAGCGCGAAGACTGGGCCTTCGAGATCGCGATGCTCATGCGCAACCGCTTCCTCGCGCACGAGGTCTACGACGAGTGGTTCGCCGGCACGCACGTGACGCGCAAGACCTGGCGCCAGTTCGTCGAGCGCTCGCCGGGCATGGAGTATTTCCGGCTGACGATGTTCAGCCGCATGGTCCCGAACCTGCGCGAGATCGGGTTGCTCTCGCCGCGGATCCGCCCGCACTACGAGCGCGTCGGCCTCGCCCGCTACTTCGGTGGGCGCGCGGCGGACACGCTCTCGGCCGACGATCTCTACCAGACCGAGGTGCCGGCGTACGCGTCCTGAGACAAGCGCCACGCACCGCCTGTGCCGCGCGTCCGACGCGCGCTCGAGGGTCGCGCCGTGGCCGAAGATCACGATGGCGCGGGTGACGATCGGCAGCGCGTTGGGCGCATAGAAGGTGTTGTCGATCGCGCTGAGCACGATCGTCTCGCCGGCGGGCAGCGTGATGCTCGGGTCCTCGTCGTCGAGGTTGGCGAGGCAGAGCACCTCGCGCAAGGACAGCGCGCCGTCGTCAGCGAGGGCGAGCGCCTCGCTGAGCGGTCGCGGGAGGCGCGCCTGAGGTTGTCGGGAAGGGGCTCAGGGCGCCAATCACCGGCCGCGTACCGGCCGCGCCTCACGAGGCCTCACGCGTTCGGGTTGGTGACCCGGCCCATGAACAGGATGTCGCCCGTCCTGGTGTCGCGCAGCAGGAAGAGGAACGGACGGTCGGCGCGGAACGCGAAGCCGGCCGCCGACTCCCTGGCCATCACGATGGCGGTCGCGGCGGCGGCCTCCGCGCCCTCTTCGTTCACCTCGACGAAGACCTTGTGGAAGGCGTTGTGGATGTAGAGCTCGTCGTCAGGCGACAGCGCCGAGAAGTCGGTCTGCCGCGGGTCGAAGGGGAGCTTCATGCCGAGCGACCGGAGCGGCGGCTTCAGCGCGACGCTGCCGGTCGCGACCTTGAAGCGCGGCAGCGCGACGAGGACCTCGGTGCCGGGTCGCAGCGCGTCGTGCCAACGCGCGAGCGTCGCCGGCGAGAGCGTGGCCTCGAGCTCGGGCAGCGCGGTGCCCTCGGGCGGCAGCACCAGCGTCATCGCGAGCGCGTCGCCGACATACGGGAGCTGCAGGATCTTCGTGCCGTCGACCTCGGCGTACGGGAAGCGCCCGCGCTGGTGCATGGTCGGCGTCTGCACGACCTTGTCGGCGACGTGGAACGGCGCGTCGGCTTCGCAAAGAAAGGTCCGCGGTGGCGCCAGGGTGAGTCGGGCCGGAGCCGCCCACCCACCGACGTCCGCGCTACGCCTCCGGGTTCCCGCCGGCGTACAGGAGCATGAGCTCCGATCGCGAGCACACGCCCAGCTTGCGGAACACCGACGCCACCTGGTTGGCGATGGTGCGCAGCGACGTGCAGCGGGCCATCGCGATCTGCTCGCGCGACTCGCCGCTCAAGAGACGTTGGAAGACATCGCGCTCCGCCGGAGTCAGCTGCGACAGCCCAGCCGCGCCGGGCAGGGGCGCGCTCACGATGGCCAGCTCCGTGTCGCCGAGGCGCACCCGCGTGATGCGAACGCTCGGTGGGCCGCTGCTCTCGACCGCCTCGGAGGAGGCAGGGAGAGCCTCGCGTGCCACGCCCCCACCCGGACTGCGCCTGCGTGAACCTGCCAAGACCTTCTCCTCGAACGTCGTCCAGATCCGGGAACACACGGCCTGGCCAGCGGTAGCACGCGGTCGAGCGCCGGTGCCATGGTCCTTTCGTCGAGCCGGTCAGCCGGCCACGTCACGCCAACGAATCGCCCTCACCAGCTCGATGAGCTCGAGCCGGGTGCGTAGGCCGAGCTTGGTACGCGCCGTGGTGAGGTGGGTGGCGACGGTCGACTCGCTCAGTCCGAGCGAGTAGGCGATGAGCTTGTTGGAGTGGCCCAGCGCCGCGTAGGAGGCGACCTGCAGCTCCCGGGGCGTCAGCTCGCGGCTCGTGGGCACGGCCGGATCGTTGCGCCAGGCCAGGAAGAAACGGCGTCCGTCGGTGTCGAAGCGATCCACGATGGACCAGCGCCCCGAGACGAGGGCGGTCCAGAGCTCGACGGCGTTTCTCGAATCGGTTTCGCGACGTCGAGCCCGATCGAGCCTGGCCGTGGCGCGCACGAGGGCCGCGCGGGCGCCAGCTGGCTCGGCGGCTCCGACCGCGTGTTGGACCGCGCCGCCAGGCTCGATGATGGCCTCCGCCGAGTCGATCTGCGCCTGGAGCGTCCTGGCGAGCCCCCGCCTGAGGCGGTGACCGGCCGCCAGGTGTGCGGTCACCATCCTGAACAGGGACCGCTCGCCTCGCCCGAGCCGGGCCATGGTCCGCCTCGGTCCGGTGATGATGCAGCCGTTGCCGAGCGGGTCGATGGCATTGAGGCCCACGCTGTCGGCGATGCCGTGCGGTGGCGCCATGCTCGACAGCTCCGTGGACAAGCGCCGGCGTCCCAGCGCGTCGCTGGTGGTTCCGAACGGGTGCGAGAGCAGGATGTCCCGCACGATCTCCGGCGTGGTGAGCTCGCCCGCGCGGACCGCGAACGACTCCACCTCCGGGGAGCAGCCGTAGAAGCGAATCGCCGATTGGGAGTACTGCGACGGGCTGGGCGCCTGGTAGAAGAAGGCGTACACGCCCAGGCCGTCGTCCAGCTTGGGTCGGACCACGTCGACGACGCCGTCGAGCCAGGCCGCGTCGTCGATGTCGACGCGGTACGCGGCCGCAATCATGTTCAGCCACAGGGTCATGCGAAGTCTCGATGACCGCAGCCTAGCAGGTGCTCGCAACCTGTGGAACTGCGTCGTCTCCTCGACGAAATGACTATGGACGGTCGGCCCGCGGCGGCCGAGACTGTGGCCGTTCGATCCAGAGCGAATTCAGAGCGGCGGCGCCTGCATGGCCACGTGCTGGCCATTCGTGCGCCGCGCGCCGCGGGACCCTGTCGATGGCAGGCTCGCTCCCGTGACCTCGCACACCTGCGCCGGAGGCGACGATGACGACGACCTCACTTGGACTGTCTACGCTGATCCTCGCGACGGGCCTGATGGCGTGTGCGGTCGACGACACGCCGCCACTGGGAAGGCTGGCGGTGGCCCTGTCCGCACCCGGCCCCGACGGGTCGACCTATCGGCTGTTGGAGGGAACGCAACTCGAGACGAGTGGAGACGCGTTCTTCGAGACGTTCCTGCTCGACGAGGACAGCGCCACGCTGACCTTCGAGCTGCCGGTGGGTGACTACCAGGTCACGTTGACCCATGCGAACGGCTACACCACCTCGTGGCCGCTCGTTCGCACGAACGCCGACCTCTCCCAGACCGTGGTCCAGGCCACGCTCGTCACGCCCATGCCCGTGGCGACGTCCATCGCCGCGGAGGTCACCACGTCGCTCGTCTTGAGCTTCGAGGTGCCGGGGAGCGAACCCGTGACGTTCGCGGCGGGATCGCTGGCCGTCTCCGCCGAGGTCGTCGAGGTCGACGCCGACGGCGCGCTCCTGGACTATGGGGGCAGCCAGGTCTCCGTCACCGAGGCCCATGTCCATGCCGACGCTCCGCCAGCGCTGGCCGACTACTGGCCGGATGAGGCGACGACCGCGCTCTCGTTCGGTGTGCACGGAGCCCTGGGCAAGTGGACGCAACGCAACAGCACGCGCGTGTGTGCCGAGCTCGAGGTCGAGGGAATCGCCGCGGTGGGCCACGCGGCGTTCACGGACATCGTCATCAACTCCGTCGCGGCGCCCCCGGCGAGCGCCGACGTATGCATCGACGCCTCCAACCCGACCCAGATGCTCGAGGTGGTCCTGGTGCGCCTGGGACCTGCCACGATGGGGCCGCTCGCCGATCAGGGGCAGCTCGAGTACGTGTTCCTGTCCCGCTTCGCCGCCGCGCTGCCCGAGCCGGTCTTCGTCGACGGCACGCTGGATCTGGCCCTGCTCGATTGGAGCCACGGCCTGCTTCCGATGACGGGCTTCCTGGAGGTCACCGAGGTGACGCCCACGAGCGAGTTCCTGCCGTGGTTCGACGCCACGCTCGGCGGCAACATCGACTTCACCGTCACGCCCACGCTCGAGTAGGGCCAGCATGCGCCGGCTCGAGGACCAGGGGAGGCGCCGCCCGTCGCTCGGGTGCGCGGCCTGGTGCCTCGTGCTCACGGCCTGCGCGGCGGACCTCGCCGACGTCGAGTCGACGCGCGGCGCCCTCATCGAGGATGCGGCCCACGGTGGTCGGGCCGGCTTCTACTTCCTGCCACCGCTCGTGCCCCGCACGCCGCTGCCGCCGACCTTCGACCCGACGCTCACCCTGGTGGCGCGCCTCGACGGCCCGTCCGGGCCCATCGCCAGCTTCCCGTTGGAGGTGAGGCCCAACGACCGCTACCGCGGACGACTCGACACCCGGCGCCTCGATCTGAGCCCGGAGACCGCCTACCGCGTGCGCGTCTCTTCCGGCGAGCTCCAGCTCGGATTCGCCGACGTGCAGGTCTTTCCAAACCAGCGCCTGGCGAAGAGCATGGCCAGCGACGCGTACTTCGAGCTCGTCGACGGCAAGGACCTGGTGATCGAGGTCTACGTCAACCGTTGCGCGATCGTGACCTGCGACGACCTGGACGCGTGCACGACCGACACTTGCATCGGCACGAGCGGCACCTGCCAGTCCACGCCCATCCCCGAGTGTGCGCCCCCGACGGGTTCGCTGGCGGTCTCCGCCCACGTCGATGAGGTACCCGCCGACGGCGCGGATCTGAGCGTCGATGGGCAGGTGGCCGTGTCCGAAGCGACGATCCATGCAGAGGCGCCGCCCGAGCTCGACGCGTGGTGGCCGGCCGGCGGCACCTCCGCGTTGGCGGTCGTCATCGCGGGCCGCGTGGGGGCGTGGGCTCTCCGCTCCACGCTGCGCGTCTGTGCCCCGCTCGACCTGGACCGCGCCGAGGGGTCCGGAGGCGCGTCTTTCGCCGAGCTGGTCGAGGAGTCGCGCGGTCCTGCGGCGGAGGTGTGCGTGTCTTCGATCGACGGCGAGCACGTCCTCGAGACCCGACTCGTACGGGAAGGACCAGCGACGACGCCCACGCTGGCCGCGCTGGGAAGGCCACGCTACCGCTTCGAGGCCCGCTTCGGGCTGAGGCTGCCCGGACCGGTCTTCGACGGCACGACCTTGGACCTGCGTCTGCTCGACGGGACGCACGGCCCCTTGCCGCTCCGCGGCGCGTTGCACGTCGCCGAAGGGGCCGGGGCCGCGCCTTGGTATGACGCCGACATCGGCGGCAGCGCGACCTTCGTGTTCAGGCCGACCGCCGACTGAGCGGCCTGCCTCACCCGAGGGCTGCGCCGGCACTGCTCCATGTCGTGCGCGCCGCTCAGCGTGTCACGTTGGTCGCGTGATGGACCTCGCCGTCGAGGTCCGGCATGGCCTTGTCGTGGTCCGAGCCGGTCGCATAGCCCGCGCTGAACTGTGCGTCGTGAACGCTCGCCTGCCACCCGGGCAGTCCCTGGCACCACGCCAGGGCCTCCGCCTCGCTCGCCGGCACCTCGGTCAGCGCGGGCGCGCCGGGCCACGCCTTGGCGAGGTCGGCGTTCACCCTCGCGAGGAGGGCAGGCAGCATGTCGTCCCTCGGCACCGTCGGGTAACCAAGCTTGTTGCTCGGGATCTTCAGGTGGCGTGCGACCCTCGCGGACGCCAGGATCGCGCCGACGCCCTTGGGCTTGCCGGTCGTCTGCGCGCCCTCGTTCTCGGGCGGCGTGAGGCGCTGCACCGCCTCGTCGTAAGACACGCTGCCCAGGCCCATCGCCTTGGCGGTGCTGCCGCTCGCACCGGACTCCTCGTTCATCGCCCGCGCCGCCGGCTTCATCTGGATCGCATGACTCGCTGCACGCATCTGACACCTCCTCTCAGGGACCTGTCTCTCCGCGGCGACGCCGGTCGGGGCGGTCTCTCGAACCGACGTGCGACTCAACGCCCGACCGCCTGAACCGAAGATATCAGGCCCCTCGCCGGCGCGGACCCATCGGCGGCCTTACAACCCCGGTCGCGAGCCCCCGCGACCTCGCTGCACGAGCCAGCGCGTCGAGCCGGAGGTGCCGGCCTGCGCGTCCTGAGGTAGGATTCGAACGTGTCGCCCCCGGAGGTCATGATGCGCTTCGCCGTCGCCATCCCCATCGTGTGCGTGCTCTCGTGCGTCGTCGCGGGTTGCGACTCGGAAGACGAGAACGGACCGCGCACGGTGACGATGAGCGGCGTCGCCTACACCTTCAACACGCCCGATCCGGTGGTCGGCGCGGAGATCCGCGTGGTCGAGCACCCCGGGCTCGTCGCGACGAGCGGCGCCGACGGGTCGTGGTCGCTCGAGGTGCCGGCGCGGAGCGAGGCCACGCCCTGGGTCACCCACGGCGAGCACGTGACGATGCACCTCCAGACCTTCGCGGTCGGCGAGGCGCCGATCGAGAGGGTCTACTTCCAGATGGTCCGGCCCAACGTCTACGACCTGCTCGCGCAGGTCCTCGAGGTCACGCCCGATCCGGAGCTCTGCCAGATCGCCAGCACCGTCAGCGAGAAGGCGATCCAGACGATGAGCTTCGCCGAGTTCAAGGCGCACGGCGCGCACGGGGTCGCCGACGCGACGGTCACCATCACCCCGAGCGCGACCGAGGTCGTCTACTTCAACGAGATGGTGATCCCCGATCGCACGCACACGCAGACCTCGCGCGACGGCGGCGTGGTCTGGACCAACGTGCCGCCGGGGCGCTACACCCTCAGCGCGACGCACCCGACGAAGTCGTTTTCCGAGGTGACGGTCACCTGCGCGGCCGGTCGCTTCGTCAACGCCAACCCACCGCACGGCCTCGCCGAGCTCTGAGAAGGACCGGAGACCCATGAGCATCACCACCGAAGCGCGCGGCCACGTCCTCCTGATCGGGCTCGATCGCCCCGCCAAGATGAACGCCTTCGATCCGCCGATGCTCGAGGGGCTCGCGGCCGCCTACACCGAGCTCGAGCGCGAACCGTCCCACCGCGTCGGCGTGCTCTTCGCAAACGGGCCGCACTTCACCGCCGGCCTCGATCTCGCCAAGGTCGCGCCGCTGGTCTCGCAGGGCGCCAACCTCTTCGCCGGCCGGCCCGATCTCGTCGACCCGCTCGGCCTCTTCGGCACGCCGAGGAAGAAGCCGGTCGTCTGTGCGCTCCGCGGGCGCTGCCTGACGATCGGCATCGAGCTCGCGCTCGCCTCCGACATCGTCATCGCCGCCGAGGACACGCGCCTCGGGCAGATCGAGATCAAGCGCGGGATCTTCCCCTTCGGCGGCGGCACGCTCAGGTGGATCCAGCGCGCCGGCTGGGGCAACGCGATGCGCTGGCTCTTGACCGGCGACGAGCTCGACGCCGCCGAGGCGCAGCGGATCGGGATCGTGCAGGAGATCGTGCCGGTCGGCCAGGACCTCGAGCGCGCCGTCGCGATCGCCGAGACGATCGCCAGGCAGGCGCCGCTCGGGGTACAGGCGACGCTCGAGTCGGCGCGCACCTCGCTCGAGCGCGGCTTCGACGCGGCCAGGGACGCGCTCTACCCGACGCTGCAGCGCCTGATGGCGAGCGCCGACGCGCGCGAGGGGCTGATGTCCTTCATCGAGCGACGCGAGGCCCGTTTCACCGGGACCTGAAGCCGGCGTGTACGTGCGCGCTGGTTGGCGCGGCTCACGCCTTCTTGCGCGGCGGACGACCGCGACCGCGCGCGCGCTCGAGCGCACCCCCGGGACCGGGCCAGCGCAGTGGATCGAGACGCACCAGCGCGCGCTCGGGGCTCAGGCGGTAGCCGCCGTCATGGGCCTCGACGGCGCTCTCGAGGCCGAGCCGCCTCAACGTGCTCACCGCGGTGTGAAGCCGCTGGTCGCGGCTCTCGTCGTTGAGGCGCTCGTCGGGCCACATGACCTCGGCGAGCTCGGCGCGGTCGACGCCGTCGCGACCGGTGAGGCGCGCCTCGGCGAGCGCGTGCAGGAGCGCGCGGATGAGCGGGCGCGTACTGACGTCGACCCAGCTCCGGCCGGCGCGGAACGCGCTCGAGTCGTTCGCGATCGCGATGGCGCCGTCGGACTCGCCGCGCTCGAGCGAGCGTAGCGCCGTCGCCAGCTTCAACGCGCGCCGCGCGCGGAACGAGTGGTGCGTGCTCGGCTGGACGGCGGCCAGGCGATCGGCCGCGCCGGGGTCGCCGATCGACAAGAGCGCCTGACACGCTCCGTCCTCGACGGTGCCGGTCGGTGCGGGTGCGGTCGCGATCGCCGCGTCGTCGCGCGCTCGCGTGCCGAGCTGGGCCGAGGCGTGGCTCAGCGCGTGGTGCCAGGCGCGCTCGAAGCTCGTGCCCAGATCGGCCTCGCTCGCCGCGAGGTCGCGCGCCGCCCGCTGGTAGTCGCCGCGCTCGACCGCGACCAGGGCGAGATCGAGCAGGGTCTCCTGGCGTTCGCGCTGGGCGCCGCGCGGATCGAAGCTCTCGAGCGCGTGCCGCATCGCGGCCTCGGCCTCGTCGCGCCGTCCGAGATCGCAGAGCGCGCGGCCGCGCTCGAGGTGGAAGAGCGCCTCGAAGTACTTGAGCGTGCCGCCGGCGCGCGCCAGCCCCTCGGCGACGAGCGCGAGCCCTCGCGTCGGCTCGCCGAGGTGGATCGCCAGGAAGGCGCGCGTCAGGATCAGGAGGCAGATCGTGGTCGCGCTCTCGTGTGGCAAGCACGTGAGCACCTCCGCCAGCGCCTCGTCGTCGCTCGCGCTGGCGCGACCGAGCGCGCGCCGTGAGCCCACCTGGGCGGCCAGCGCGTAGGCCCGGACCTCGACGCTCTCGTGCGCGAGCGAGGAGCGCAGCACGGCGTCGGCCAGCGTCAGGAGCGTCGGGTGATCCCAGCGGTAGTAGTGCACGACGCCGAAGGCCATCGGCAGCATGCGCGCGCGGCCCGCCCGATCGAGCCAGCTCGCGACGCGCGCGACCAGCCGATCGACGAGCGTGTCGTCGGCGTTGCCCGCGGCGGCGACGACGGTGACCAGCGCCGCGTTGAGGCGGATCTCCAGCGCGACCTCGTCGGAGCGCGCGTGGGCCAGGAGGCGTGAGGCCCAGTCGGTCGCGGTCGCGGTGAAGCCCGCGCGCTGGAGAAATGGCACGAGCGCGATCGCGACCCGCAGCGCCAGCGCGAGCGTGCCGAGATCGTCGGTGGTGAGACCGCGCCGCAGGACCCCGAGGTAGAGGTCGCGGTCGCGGGCGACCTGCGCGGCGATCGCGGGCGGCAGCTCGCGCGAGAACGCGCTCAGGTGGGGCTCGACGCGCGCGAGCAGCGCCTCGGCGATCACCTCGTGGGCCCGGCCGATCGCCGCGGCGTCGAGCTGGGCCAGCGCGAAGTCGCGCACCGTCTCGAGCACGCGATAGCGAACGCCGTCGGCGTGCTGCTCGGGCGCGAGCAGGCTATGGCGCGCGAGCACGTCCAGCACTTCGAGGGCGGTGGCGCGCGAGCCGCCGATCACGTCGGCGGCGAGGTCGAGATCGAAGCTGCCGTCGAGGAGCGCCAGTCGGCCGAGCGCGGACGCGCGCTCCGGTCCGAGCTGGTCCCAGGACCAGGCGACCGCCGCGTCGCGCGAGCTCTTGCGCGGGTGGCCGTCGCTGACGCCGGGCAGCGCGAGGCTCACACGCTCGTCGAGGAGCGCGAGGAGCGCGTCGGGTGTGACGAGGTGCGCGCGCGCGGCCGCCAGCTCGAGCGCGAGCGGCAGACCGTCGAGCCGCGTCGCCAGGCGCATCAGCGCGTCGTCGTCGCTTGCCCAGGGCGAGCGCGCGTCACCGCGGGCACGCGCGCGCAGGAGCATCACGGCCGGCGAGTCGGGGCGATCCGCGGGCAGCGGGTGCACCGGGAGCGCGAGCTCCTCGGGGCGCATCAGCGCCACTCGCGTTGTGACGAGGAGCTGCAGCTCGGGCACCTGCGCGAGCAGATCGATCAGCGCGTCGGTCGCCACCTGCGCGAGGTGCTCGAAGTTGTCGACGACGACGAGCAGCGGCCCGCGCCCGGCGCGAGCCAGCGCCCGCGCGACGGCGAGGTGCGGCGGCACGCGATCGAGGCCGCCGATCTCGAGATCGAGCACGCCGGCGAGCGCCATCGCCAGCTCGGGTACGCTGTGCAGGCCGACGGTGTCGCAGAAGGTGACCTGCCGGCGCGCCGGCGCCTCGGCCAGGCGCGCCGCGGCCGCGAGCGCGAGCCGCGTCTTGCCGACTCCCCCGAGGCCCGTCAGCGTGACCAGGCGCATGCCGCGTTCGAGGTGCGCGACCAGGCGCGCGAGCTCTTCGTTGCGCCCGATGAAGCTGGTCGGCGGCCGGGGCAGGGGTTGCATGGCGTCAGGCGGCCCGCTTCTTGGAGGCTGTGCGCGCGGTGCTCTTCGTTTTCGCCTTGGCGGCGGGCTTCGCCTTCGTCGCCGTCGCCTTCGCGGCCTTCGGCTTCGTCGTCTTCGCGGCCTTCGCCTTCGTCGCCTTCGCGGTTTTCGCCTTCGTCGCCCTCGCGGTCTTCGCCTTCGCGCCCGAGCCGCGCCCCGGCTTCGGCGTCGCGGCCACCGCGATCTCGACGTCGTCGTCGAGCTCGAGGCCGAAGAGCGCGCCGAGATCATCGTCGTCGGCGATCGCGCGCGCCGCGCCCTGGCTGCGCTCGCGTCCCGTCTTCGAGACGTGGGCCACCAGCTCGCTCGGGTCCACGCCGCGCAGCTTGAAGAGCAGCTCGGGCTCCTGGTCGAGGCGCGCGCCGATCGCGTAGAAGACCGCGGCCACGTGCTTGCACAGCTTGGCGACGTCGGGGCAGGAGCACACGTAGTCGAGCTCGATCGGCTGCGGGAAGAGGCCGGTCTGCGGCTCGCACATGAGCGCCATCACGCGCTGATCGAGCTTGCCCTGCAGGAGCTCGAGCAGCGACCCGACCGACCCGGCGGCCGCCTCGCTCAGCGTGCGCCAATGCTCGCGATCGACCGGCGCCATCGCGATCCCGACCTCGTAGATCTCCGTCCCGGAGACCAGCGCGTCGACCACGCCATCGCCGAGCTCGAGGTGGATTACCGAGCCGCTGCGCACATACGAGCGGCCGCGCTCCAGCCGGTAGGCGAAGTCGCGATAGCGCTCGATGTTGTCGCACCAGCTCTTGCCCCAGAACGATTTCGCGATCGTGCGCCCGGCGATCTCGACGGGCTTCACCACGACACCGTCCTTGCGCAGCTCGGCCACCGCGCGCTCCGTCTCACGCTTTCGCTCACCCACCGTCATGCGCGGCTGATACATCCACCAGCTCATGTCGAACCTCCCGATATGGCGGCGAGATCGAGCCTCACCAGATCGAGCAGCGCCTCGTCGGAGAGCTCGGTCAAGCGGATCTCGGCGCCTTCGTCGATCACATCCCTGGCGAGCCCGCGCTTGTCGGCGATGAGCGCCGCGATGCGCTCCTCGACCGTGCCGCGGCACGCGAGCTTGTGCACCATCACGTTCTTCTTCTGGCCGATGCGGAACGCGCGATCGGTCGCCTGGTCCTCGACCGCCGGGTTCCACCAGCGATCGAAGTGGATCACGTGCGAGGCCGCCGTCAGGTTGAGCCCGGTGCCGCCGGCCTTGAGCGAGAGCACGAAGAACGGGATCGCCTCGTCCTCCTGGAACCGCTGCACCAGCGCCTTGCGCTTCGCGACGGGCGTCTGTCCGGTCAGCACCAGCCCCGGCGCCCCGAAGATCGCCGTCAGGCAGCGCGCCAGCACCTCGGTGATCTCACGGAACTGCGTGAAGACCAGAACCTTTTCTTGCGCGGCGCCGATCGTCTCGGCGAGCTCGCCAAGACGCACGAGCTTGCCGCTGTCCCCGATCTGCCAGTCCCCGTCGCCGAGCCACTGTGACGGGTGGTTGCAGATCTGCTTGAGGCGCATCAGCGTCGCGAGCACGAGCCCGCGGCGCTGCATGCCCTCGCTCTGCGCGAGCTTGTCGGCCAGCTCGTCGACCGCCTCCTGGTAGAGCGCCGCCTGCCGGCGCGAGAGCGCACACCACGTCTCGATCTCGGTCTTGTCTGGCAGGTCGGCGATGATCGCGCGATCGGTCTTCTTGCGCCGCAGGATGTAGGGGCGGACCAGCTCGCGCAGCGGCGCCCACGGCGACGGGCCGCGCGCGGTCGCGCCCTTCATCCACGCGTTGAACTTCGCGGCCGAGCCGAGCAGGCCCGGGTTCAGGAAGTCGAAGAGCGACCAGAGATCGCCGAGGCGGTTCTCGATCGGCGTGCCGGTCATCGCCACGCGCGCGCACGCCGAGAGGTCCTTCAGCGCGCGCGCCTGGCGCGTCTCGGCGTTCTTCAGCGCCTGGGCCTCGTCGCAGATCAGGAGCTGCCAGGTCGTCGTGGTCAGCCAGGCCGGGCGCGGCTCGCGGCTCGCCGTGCCGTAGGTCGTGATGACGACGTCGCCGGGCGCGAGCGCGTCGGCGTCGAGCGTGGTGATGGCGCTCGCGCTCATCGCCGAGCCGTGCGCCACGACGAAGCGCAAGGATGGCGCGA
This sequence comes from Deltaproteobacteria bacterium, assembly GCA_011526585.1. Taxonomy (GTDB): domain Bacteria; phylum Myxococcota_A; class UBA9042; order PHBI01; family PHBI01; genus WYBB01. The sequence continues at coordinate 5,164 of WYBB01000081.1, read as the reverse complement.
AGCGCTCGAGCTCGCGCGTCCAGTTGCCGATGAGCGAGGCCGGCACGACGAGGAGCGAGGGGCCGAGCCCACGCTCCTTCTGCAGGAGCAGGAGCGAGATCACCTGGATCGTCTTGCCGAGGCCCATGTCGTCGGCGAGCAGCGCGCCGAGCCCGAGCCGCGTCAGCGCGTCGAGCCAGCGCACGCCGGCCGCTTGATAGGGTCGCAGCGCGCCGCGCAGGTCCCGGGCGAGCGTCGTGTCGAGCCGATCGGGATCGCGCAGGCGCGCGAGGTGCGCTTCGAGCCAGGGGCCGGCGAAGATCTCCGACCAGTCGCGCTCGGGCAGCTCGAGGTCGTGCAGCTCGGCGCCGGCGAGGAGCTGCATCGCGCGCTGCAGGTCGACCCCGTCGCCGAGACGCGCCTGCACGCGCTCGAGGCGCTCCCTGGCGCGCCGCAGCCGGGCGGGGTCGAGCTCCACCCAGCGGCCGCGCAGGAGTACGAGCCCCGCGCTCTGCGCGAGCAGGGCTTCGATCTCGGCCTCGCTGAGCGCCTGGCCGTCGAGGGCGACCTGGACCTTGAAGTCGAGCAGCGCCTGCTGCCCGATGCGCGTGGCGTCGCCGCTGCCGATCAGCGCGCGCGCCACCGGTCGCGACGGCCGCTGCCCACCCCACTGCTGCGGCATGCGCACCATCACGCCCGCGTCCTCGAGCAGAGGCACGTCCGCGAGCAGCGCCGACGCTTCAGCCGCGCTCCAACGCACCGGCACGAAGACCGTCTGCTCGCGCACCATCGCCGCGAGCCAGGCGCAAGACTCGGCCGCGCGCTGCACCGGCCCGAGCAGCGCGACGAGCCGGGGCTTGTCCTTCTTGGCCGAGTACTCCTCGAGCGCGCGCCCGAGCGGCAGGTGTTGCGCCTTGCCGCTGGCCGACAGGCGCGTGGTGTAGGTCGCCATGAAGGCGAAGGGATACTCGGGATCCTTCTTGTTCTCGGCGAGGTTGAAGACAACGCGCCCGACCTGGTGCCAGCCGGGGTGGTAGCTCGCGAGCAGCGCGCCAATCGCGCCGTCGTGGCGCGCGAGCGCCGCGCGAAACGCCCGATCGAGCTCGCTCCAGAGCGCGGCGAGCACGTCCTCGCTCAGGTGATCGGCGCCGACGATCGCCGGCGGCGCCGCGAGGATGCGGGCGACGCGCTCGGGATCGGGCGCGAGCTCGGGCAGTGGCTCGCCCTCGGGCACGATCCGCACCTGCTCGAAGTAGGAGCGCGCGAGCTCGGCGAGCCAGCTCCAGGTCGGCGGCAGCGCCCGCGAGAAGAGGCGCGCCCCGAGCTCGAGCAGGAAGGGCCCGGTCTCGTGCGCGCGCTCGGGCGTCAGCTGTTCGGCGAGGTCGGGCTCGAGCGGCGCGCCGTCGTCGGGCTCGTGCACGGTGAGGTGGCCGCGCGCGCTGAGCCTCGGCTCGAAGCGGCGCGCGAGCCGCGCCGGCCGTGAGCTCGCATCGGCGGTCGCGAGCGCGGTCATGGGCAGGCCTCGAGCGCGGCGATCCAGTCGCGCACGAGCGTCGCGTCCGGATCGACGATCGCCGTCGCCAGGGGCGGCATCATGTGCACGTCGCGCAAAGAGGTGCGCACCCAGAGGAGCGAGCGATCGGGATCGCCCGGCACGATGATGCGCGCGTCGGCGATCCCCAGATCGCCGCGCGCGGGGATCGCGTCGCAGGTGCCCGTATCCTTTAATAGCGTGTCGACGCGCAGGTCGAGCGGGGTGCCGCTCGGCCCGAGCCCGTCGTGGCAGTAGGCGCAGTTGACGTGCAGCCAGGCGCGCGCCTTGCTCTCGAGCGTCGCGGCCGCCTCGTCGGGGCGCGCGAGCGGTGGTGCCGCCGGCGGCGCGGCGGTGAGGAGGCCGAGCGCCGCGAAGGTCTCCGCGCTCGGGCCGAGCTGGCGCGACTCGAGGCCGAGCACGCCGCGCCCCCGATGACAGGTGGTGCAGTCGGTGCGCGACGGCAGGTGCCAGTCGTGGGTGCCGGCGGCGCTCGTCACGGCGAAGCGCTCGGCGCCGGTCGTCAGCGTGGCGTCCTCGCCCGTGTCGTCCCAGCGGTAGGTGAAGCCGCGCACGCCGAGCGCCTCCTGGATGAGGAAGCGCGTCTCGAGGCGGCGCGAGGCGAGCTCGAAGTGCTTGATGAAGACGGTGCCGATCGGGAAGTCCCAGGGACCGGATGCGCTCGGCGTGATGCGCCCGCCCTCGGGCAGGACGACGAAGCGCTGCTTGGCCGCGCCGTCGGACCAGAAGCCGAGCGCGATCGCGTAGGGTACGATGCCCTCGACCGGCGTGAGCGCCGCGAGATCGGAGAAGCAGCCGGTCGCGGAGAGGCGCTCGGGCGGGGGCGCGGGCGCGGTGCCGAGGCTCTCCTCGAAGCGGAAGATGCGACCGCCCTCGAGATCGAGCGCGTAGACCTCGCCGTCTTCGTCCTCGCCGAAGGAGGCGATGCCGCCGGCGGCGACGAGGAGCGGCTCGGTCGGCGCGGGCTCGCCGCGTTGCCACGCGAAGACGACCCGCGTCACGTAGTCGGCGTAGAGGTAGCGGCCGACGAGCGAGGGCGCGCGCGTGCCGCGATAGACGTAGCCGCCGGTGACCGAGCGGCCGACGTCGTGCGTGTACTCGACGACCGGCGGCTCGAGCCCGCGCGTGTCGCACTCCGCGGGGCCACCCGGCCGGCAGCGCGAGCCCTCCATGATCTTCCAGCCATAGTTCTTGCCGCGCTCGACGATGTCGATCTCTTCGCGCGCGTTCTGGCCGACGTCGCCGACCCAGAGCTCGCCGGTCTGGCGGTCGAAGCTCATGCGCCACGGGTTTCTCAGACCCCAGGCGTAGATCTCGGCGCGCCCTTCCGCAGGCGTCATCGCGAAGGGGTTGTCGGCGGGGATCGCGTAGGCGCGGTCGGGCGTGGTCCGATCGACGTCGATGCGCAGGATCTTGCCGAGCAGGCTCTGCGTGTCCTGGCCGGAGTTCAGCGGATCGTCGCCCGAGCCGCCGTCGCCGAAGCCGATATAGAGGAAGCCGTCGGGGCCGAAGGCGAGCGCGCCGCCGTTGTGGTTGTCCCAGGGTTGCTCGAGCTCGAGCAGCGTGCGCTCGCTCGCCGGGTCGATCGTGTCGTCGTCGCGCATCGTCCACTCGGCGATGCGCGAGATCGTCCGGCCCGCGGGCCGCGTGCAGTAGTGCGCGTAGATCTTGCGGTTCTGGGCGTGTTGCGGGTGGGTGGCGAGGCCGAGGAAGCCGCACTCGAAGGCGGGGTAGACCTTGTCGGAGATGTCGAGCGCGGTGGTGACGCGCCCGTCGGGGTGCGCGACGAGCACGCGGCCGGCGCGCTCGGCGATGGCGATGCGGCGCGTGCCGTCGCGGAAGTGGGTGAGGTCGATCGGCATCTCGAAGGTGCGGCCGGCGAAGGCGTCGGTGAGGCGAATCGCCGTGGCCGAGCGCTCCGCCTGGCCGACCTGGCACAGGCTGGCATAGCGGAAGCCGGCGCCGCCGTCGGGCGAGGACTCGCACGAGCCGCAGGCGATGAGCGTCAGCGCGAGCGCCGACGCCGGAACGAAGACCGTGCGCATCTCAGGGCGCGTCCGCATCGCCGTCGGGGGCGCGGTAGCCGACGACCGAGAGCACCTCGAGCGCCGAGGCGTAGCGTCCGAGCGGCGGCATGATGTAGGCGCCGACCACGCGGTGCGCGATCTCGAGGAGGGTCTCGCGCGCGATGGCGATCCCCTCGTTGCGCGCCTCGGCGCCCTTCCTGGCGCGCTGCATGCGCAGGCGGATCGGCTCGGGGATCGACATGCCGGGCACCTCGTTGTGCAGGAACTCGGCGTTGCGATAGCTCGCCAGCGGCAAGAGCCCGACCAGGACCGGCAGGTCGAGGTGTCGCGTGTCGTCGAGGAAGCGGTTCAGGAGCACCGGGTCGTAGACCGGCTGCGTCATGATCAGCTCGGCGCCGGCGGCCTTCTTCTCCTCGAGGCGCCTGAGCTCGCGCTCGTAGTCGACGGCGGCCGGCTCGGCGCCGCAGGCGCACACGAAGCGCGTGGTGGCGCCGAAGGACTTGCCCGCCGGATCGATGCCGTGGTTGAGCCCGTTGACGAGGCGCAGGAGCCCGATCGAGTCGAGGTCGAAGACCGCGGTCGCGTGCGGGTAGTCGCCGAGCTTGGGCGGATCGCCGGTGATGATCACCAGGTTGTGCAGGCCGCCGACGTGCGCCGCGAGGAGGTCGGATTGCAGGCCGAGCAGGTTCCGATCGCGGCAACACACGTGCAGGATGGTCTCCATGTCGAGCTCGCGCTGGATGATCTGCGCGAGCGCCTGGTTCGACATGCGCACCGACGCGCGCGGGCCGTCGGCGATGTTGATCACGTCGACGCCGCCGGCCTCGAGCATGCGCGCGGCCTCGACCGCCGAGCGCGGGTCCAGGCCGGGCGGCGGGTTGACCTCGACCGACACGACGAAGTCGTCGGGGGTGATCGGCGGCGTGAGACCGGGGCGCACGCGCTCGCGGTAGATGCGGTCGATCTTGGCGGCCAGCCGCGTGCGCTCGGCGAAGGGCACCGGGTCCAGGCCCTTGGGGGCGCCGGGGCGGGCGAGGCCGGCGTGGGAAGGGGCCTCGGCGCTCGCGGCGGGGTGGCCGCTGGCGAGCTCGATCTCGTCCGCGCCCGAGCCGGCGGCCGCGGCGAACACCTCGTCGCCGTGGGCGCCGAGCATCCTGCGTGCGGCGGCGATGCGGCGGATGTGCTCGGGGTTGGTGCCGCAGCAGCCGCCGACGATGGCGACGCCGGCCTTGAAGAAGCGGCGCGCGAAGACGCCGAAGTACTCGGGCGTCGCCATGTAGATGAGGCGCCCGTCCTGCATGCGCGGGTAGCCGGCGTTGGGCTGCGCGCTGACGGGGATGTCGTGGCCGAGCATCTGCGAGACCGCGCGGAAGGTCGCGTCGGGTCCCTCGACGCAGTTGGCGCCGGCGACGGTGGCGCCCCAGCGCTTGAGCAACATCGCCGCGCGCCCGGGATCGGCGCCGTCGGCGGTGCGCCCCTCGGCGTCGAAGGCCATCTGCGCGATGATCGGCAGATCGCACGCGTCCTTCACGGCGTCGATGGCGATGCGCATCTCCGAGAGCAGGCGGAAGGTCTCGAGGATGATGAGGTCGACCCCGGTATCGGC
>WYBB01000008.1 GCA_011526585.1 Deltaproteobacteria bacterium | reverse complement strand
TCGACGGGGTCGACGAACGACTTGAATCCGGAAAGCTCCAGACGGTCCAGCTTCAGCATCCCAGCTCCTCGCCTCGAGAGGGTCGCAAGGTAGCAGATTCGTGACGCAGCATACAAGATCTTGTGCTTTCGAGCATCTTCGACTACCACATATCGGTACAGGCCTGACGGGTTCCCAGCGACTTGCTTCCGGCCACGAGGCCGACGCCAGCCGGGGCGAAGAAGCTCCGATTACGGGGTGTGGGAATCGGATGCCGGGGCCTGCCGCCACTCGTCGAGGCGGTTCGAGCGCCCTCCGACCGCCGGCCATCGGGCGATCGAACCGGCGCAGCCCCGGCTCGCCTCGCGCCGCGGCGCTCTGCGATCTCCTACCAGGTGCCGCTTCTCTGGCGCCCGAACCGGCACGGCGCCGGCTCGCAGCGCGCCGAAGCGATCGCTCGGTCTCCCCCTACCTGAGAGCTTTAGGGCGTCTGACCCAGCTCGACGCTCGATCGCGCGCCCGAGGAGTGGGGTGGGGAGCTCAGTGCCCGGCTGCGCCGGGCTCGGGCGCCCGGTAGACGACGCGGCCGGCGACCACGGTGGCGACCGCGGCGCCCTTGAGGCGCCACCCCTCGAAGGGGGTGTTGGCGGATTTCGAGCGGAAGCGGGCGGCGGCGACCTCGACCTCGCGCTCCGGGTCGATCACCGTCACGTCGCCCGGACTGCCCGGCGCCAGCGAGCCGCCCGGCAGGCCCAGCGTGCGCGCCGGACCGGTCGACAGCAGTTCGACCAGGCGCGGCATCGAGATGCGGCCCGCGTGCACCAGCCGGTCGAGGCAGATCGACAGCGTCGTCTCGAGGCCGACGATGCCGAAGGGCGCCAGCTCGAACTCGAGCCGCTTCTCGTCGGCGGTGTGCGGAGCGTGGTCGGAGGCGATGGCGTCGACGCTGCCGTCGGCGAGCCCCTCGACGAGGGCCTCGAGATCGGCGGCTGCGCGCAGCGGCGGGTTCATCTTCCAGTGCCCGTGGAAGCCCGACTCGATCACCGCCCGGTCCTCGAGCACCAGGTGGTGCGGCGTCACCTCGCAGGTCACCGCCAGCCCGCGCGCCCTCGCCTCGCGCACCAGGCGCAAGCTGCGCGCGGTCGACAGGTGCGCCACGTGATAGCGCCCGCCGGTTTCTTCCAGCAGCAGCAGATCGCGCGCGATCATCACTTCCTCGGCGAGCCCCGGGATGCCCGGCATGCCGCAGCACACCGACCAGCGCCCCTCGTTCATCGCGCCGTCGCCGGAGAGGTCGAGATCCTGCGCGTGCTGGACGACCGGGGCGCCGAAGTGCTGGGAGTACTCGAGCGCGCGTCGCATCAGCTCCGCGTTGAACACCGGCCGACCGTCGTCGGAGAAGGCGACGCAGCCGGCCGCCGCGAGCTCGCCCAGGGGGGCCAGCGAATCCCCCTCGAGCCCGCGGCTGATGGCGCCGATCGGGTAGACGCGGGCCAGCCCGGAGCGCTCGGCCGCCGCGCGGATCGCCGAGGTGATCAGCTTCGAGTCGTTGATCGGCGCCGTGTTCGCCATGCAGGCGACCGCCGTGAAGCCTCCGGTCACCGCCGCCGCCACGCCGGTGGCGACGGTCTCCTTGGCCTCCTGGCCGGGCTCGCGCAGGTGGACGTGGATGTCGATCAGGCCCGGCGCCACGACCTTTCCGGAGGCGTCGAGGACTTCGTCGCCCGGCGCCGGCTCGAGGCGGGGCTCGAGGCGCGCGACCGCGCCGTCCTCGACGAGCAGGTCGCAAACCGCGTCGAGCCCCTGGCTCGGATCGACCACCCGCCCACCGCGGATCAGCAGGCTCATGCGATCTGCCCTCCGCGCGCCGCCGCGAGCAGGTAGAGCACGGCCATGCGGACCGCCACCCCCTGGCCGACCTGGTCGAGGATCACCGAACGGGGGCCGTCGGCGACGTCGCTCGCGATCTCGACGCCCCGGTTCATCGGTCCGGGGTGGAGGACGATCGCGTCCGGCTTCGCGAGCTCGAGCCGGTCGAGCGTCAGGCCGAACAGGCGGGCGTACTCGCCGAGGCTCGGGAACAGGAATCGGCTCTGCCGCTCCAGCTGCAGCCGCAGCATCATCACCACGTCGGCGTCGCGAATCGCCGGCTCGAGCGCATAGTGGACCTCGACGCCGAGCGCGGCGATGTCGGCCGGCACCATGGTGCGCGGCCCGGCGACGCGGACCCGCGCGCCGAGTCGGGTGAGCAGGTGGATGTTCGAGCGCGCGACCCGGCTGTGGGTGATGTCGCCGACCATCGCCACGGTGAGCCCCTGGATCGAGCCCTTGTGGCGACGGATGGTGAGCGCGTCGAGCAGGGCCTGCGTAGGATGCTCGTGCGAACCGTCGCCGGCGTTGACCACTGCCGCCTTGAGCTCGCGCGCGAGCATCGCCGGGACGCCGACGTGGCGATGGCGGACCACGACGAAGTCTGGAAACATCGAGGCGATGTTCTTCGCGGTGTCGGTCAGGGTCTCGCCCTTCGACTGCGACGAGCCCTCGGTCGAGAAGTTGACGATGTCGGCCGACAGGCGCTGCGCGGCGATCTCGAAGGAGACCCGCGTCCGCGTCGAGGGCTCGAAGAAGAGGTTGACCACCGTCTTGCCGCGCAACGTCGGCACCTTCTTGACCGGGCGCTCGGCCACCTCGGAGAACGACTCCGCGGTGGAGAGGATGGTGCGGATCTCGCTGTCGGAAAGCTCGGCGATGCCGAGCAGGTCCTTCTTCGTCCAGATCGGAGCGGTCATGCCTCGACCGCGCGATCCAGGATCTGGACCCGGGTGACGCCGTCGGTCGACTCGAAGGCGACCTTGATTACCTCGGTCGCCGAGGTCGGGACCTTGCGCCCCACGACGTCGGCCTGAATCGGCAGCTCGCGCCAGCCTCGGTCGACCAGCACGGCGAGACGGACCGCGCGCGGCCGGCCGTAGTCGAGCAGGGCGTCGAGCGCCGAGCGGATCGTCCGGCCGGTGTACAGCACGTCGTCGACCAGGACCAGGACGCGGTCCTGGATCGGCTCGGGGAAATGGCTCTCCTTCACCACTGGTTTGGGCGCCACCAGCGAGAGGTCGTCGCGGTAGAGGGTGATGTCGAGCGTGCCCAGAGGGGGGCGGCGCCCCTCGAGGCGCTCGATCTCGTCGGCGAGGGCCTCGGCGAGCGGCACGCCCCGAGTCCGGATTCCGATGAGCATGAGCTCCTCGACCCCCTTGTGCGCCTCGGTGATCTCGCCCGCCATTCGCCGGACGATGCGGACGATCTGTCCGGCATCGAGGATGGTGGCCTTGGCGACGAGATTCACGGGGTACCGGGCGGGCGAGCTCGCGGCGCAGGATACGAGCCCGGTCGCGGTGGTGTCAAACCGAGGGCGGC
>WYBB01000080.1 GCA_011526585.1 Deltaproteobacteria bacterium | reverse complement strand
TTTGGTCGAGTCGGCGCTTCCTCCCTCGCGCCAAGGATATGGACCCGTCCTCCTGCGATGACATCGTCGGGATACGGGCCCATCTCCGTCGTTGCTCGGTCGGGCGCTTGAGCGGCGACCGTAGGGTCGCCTCCGCGCTTCCTCCCTCGCGCCTGGGATATGGACCCGTCTCCCCCGAGCTCATCGTCGGGATACGGGCCCATCTCCGTCGTTGCTCGAGCGGCGTGCTGCCGGGACGTGCACCGTGGTGCATCGCCGATCAGGGGCGTTGGGACGAGCGCGAAGCGCGCGACCCGACGCCCCCGACTCCGGCCACCCAATATTGCAGCCCCTGGATCCGACGCAGGCGGCCGTGCGAAGTGGGAAGGGTCCGCCGCGACCTCGTGGGGCTCCGACGCCCCAGCGGGGCGACGGAGCGGAACGGGGAGCGGTGGGCCCTCCCACGAGCGCGAGCCGCCACCCACTACTGATGGCACCACAAAGGGGCGAAACGTGTTGAACCCGGCCTCAGCCGCGCAGCGCAACCACGAAGGCACGGGCACGGCACCACGAAGGGGCGAAACGTGTTGAACCCGGCCTCAGCCGCGCAGCGCAACCACGAAGGCACGGGCACGGCACCACGAAGGGCGAAACGTGTTGAAACCGGCCTCAGCCCGCGCAGCGGGTGGAATCGCCCGACCGGCTGCGCTATAGCGATCGGATGAGCGGCACCCTGTGGGTCGTGGCGACCCCGATTGGAAACCTCGAGGACATCACCCTGCGCGCGGTGCGCGTGCTCGGGCAGGCGCACCGGATCCTCTGCGAGGACACGCGTCGCACGCGCGCGCTGCTCGAGGCGCTGTCGATCGCGGTGCCGGCCGGCGGGCTCGTGCGCTGCGACGCTCACGCCGAGCGCGAGCGCCTCGAAGAGATCCTCGGCTGGCTCGACGCCGGCGAGACGCTGGTGCTCGTCTCCGACGCCGGCACGCCGGGCCTCAACGATCCGGGTGAGCGCCTCGTGCGTGAGGCCGCCGCCGCCGGTCATCGCGTGAGCCCCGTGCCCGGGCCCTCGGCGCTCATCGCGGCGCTGTCCGCGAGCGGGCTCGGCTCGTCGGGCTTCCACTTCGGCGGCTTCCTGCCGAAGAGCAACGAAGCGGCGCGCACCCTCATCGCCGCGCTCTCGCAGGGCGTGCATGCCTTCTTCGTGCCCGCACGCGACCTGCACGAGGTGATGGACACGCTCGCGCTCCTGCCGTCTATCGGCGAGGTCGTCGTCGCGCGCGAGCTGACCAAGCTGCACGAGACCTTCTATCGCGGTGACGCGCTGACGCTGCGCGACCGCTTCGGCTCGGACCAGGAGGCGCTGCTCGGCGAGGCGGTCGTGATCTTCGAGGTCCTGCCGTCGCCGACCGAGGACACCGTGGTCGAAGAGCTCCTGCGCGCGCAGCTCAACCAGGGGAGGAGCCCCAAGGCCGCGGTGGAGGCGGTCGCGGGCGCGCTCGGCCTGCCCAAGCGGCGCGTCTACCAGCTCATGCTCACGATCGACCGGGCCCGCCCATGAACGACGACGACCGCTTCCTCGATCTTCCCGTCGCGGTGCTCGACGTCGAGACCACCGGCCTCGACGCCAAGGCCGATCGCATCATCGAGATCGCCATCGTGCACATGCAGGGTGGCGAGGTGACCGACCGCTTCTCCTCGCTCGTCAACCCCGAGCAGGACGTGCCCGACGAGGTGCAGAAGCTCACCGGGATCGAGCCCGCGCAGCTCGCCACCGCGCCGCGCTTCGCCGAGATCGCCGCGGTCGTGGCAAAGCGCCTCGAAGGCCGCGTCTTCGTCGCGTACAACCTCGCCTTCGACCGCGCCTTCGTCGCCGCCGAGCTCGAGCGCGCCGGCCACGCGCTACCGAGCCAGCGCTTCGTCGACCCGCTGGTCTTCGTGCGCGAGCTGCACAAGTCCGACGGGTCCAAGCGCCTCACGGCGGTCGCCGAGCGCCTCGGCGTCGCGCTCACCTCGGCGCACCGCGCGGCCGACGACGCCGAGGCCACGGGCCTCGTGCTCTACGCGATCCTCCAGAGCCTGCCCGAGCGACTCGGCGATCTCCTGCTCCTCCAACAGCAATGGGAGATCAAGCAGAAGAACGAGATGGCGAGCTGGAAGGGCGACCGCGGCGGCGCCATCGATCAGGGCATCGGCCAGACCCTCGACCGCGGCAACGCGCTCGGTCCGGCCTATGTCTACGGCGACGACACCGATCCCATCCGCGCGATGTTCGTGCACCTGCCCGACGCCGGGACCGCGGCCAAGCGTGCGTAACCACGGCACGACGGTGTCCGCATCGCATTGACGGCGCGTTGGAGCCGCCCTATCGTGCGCCCCGGCTGGGGTGGCCGCGCACGCGTTCGCCTCGAACGACAACATGCTCGGGGGGTGCCTGGCGTCGCCGGGCTCACTGGCAACTACGGAGGTTCCACATGATGCGATGGCTTGGAGTGTTGGCGGTCAGCGCAGGGCTGGCTCTCGGCGCCTGCGGCAGCAGCGAGAAGAAGAAGGATGAGCCGGTCGAGACGCCGACGGTCGCGCCGAAGTCGGACCAGGAGGCCCTCGTCGGCAGCTGGTCGGACGGGGCGAGCACGATCACCTTCCAGTCCGGCGGCGCCTACACCTGGGAGGAGTCGCGGCCTTGCGGCGCGCCGCCGTGCCCGTCGACCGCGACCAGCGGTACCTGGCAGCTGCGCAACGGCAAGATCTATCTCGACCCGGCCGAGGGTGGCGACGAGATCATCGAGTTCGACCTGATGGACCAGCAGTCGCGCCTCGCGCTCACCAGCGCGAAGCAGAACAAGACCTGGTCGCTCAACAAGCGGTGATCACTCCCGCCTGACCGGCGGCCCCGGGAGAGTCCTCCCGGGTGTGCGAGAGGCGGCGCCTGCGGGTGCCGCTTCTTTTTTTCACCATGAGCTCACCCACCTCGCGCGTGCACGTCGACCGCGGCGGCACTTTCACCGACATCGTCGCGATCGCGCCCGACGGCGTCGCCCACGTCGCCAAGGTCCCGTCGGACAAGGCGGTGATCGGCGCGCTCGTGCCGCCCGAGGCCGCGCTGACCTTCGGCACGACCGTCGCGACCAACGCGCTGCTCGAGCGACGCGGTGTGCCGACGCTCCTGGTCGTCAGCCCCGGTTTCGAGGATCTGATCCACCTGCGCGACATGGCGCGCCCCGATCTCTTCGACCCGGATCGCGAGCACCCCGCGACGCTGGCGACGGGCGTGATGTCCCCGCAGCGCGCGCTCGCGGCCGATCTCTCGCCCTACGCCGCCATCGCCATCGTGCTCCTGGGCGGCTACCAGGACCCGGACCCCGAGCTGGCGCTCGCCGACGCCCTCATCGCCCGGGCGGGCCACGCCTACCTCGCGCTCGGTCATCGCGTGAGCCGCGAGCCCGGCTACCTCGCGCGCATCGAGACGACCCTCGTCGACGCCGCCATCACCCCGCTCTTGCACCGCGCCATCGCCGCCGATCGCGTGCCGCCGGGCGCGCTTGCGATGCGCTCGGACGGGAGCCTGGCGCCGGCCCCCGAGCTGCGCGCGCACGAGGCGGTGCTCTCCGGCCCGGCCGGCGGCGTGCTCGCGACCCTGCGCACCGCCCGTGACGCGGGCTTCTCGCGCGCGGTCGGCCTCGACATGGGCGGCACCTCCACCGACGTCTGCCTCGTCGACGTCGACGCCGGCCTGCCGCTGCGCGAAGGTGATCTCGAGGTCGCCGGCGTGCGCTTGCGCCGCTCGATGCTCGAGGTCGAGACCATCGCCGCCGGCGGCGGCTCGATCCTCGCGCGCACCGCGGTCGGCCTCGCGGTCGGGCCGCGCTCGGCCGGCGCCGATCCAGGCCCCCAGTGCTACGGGCGCGGCGGCCCGCCGACGCTCACCGACGCCGCCCTCGCCGCCGGCCTCATCGACGCTCGCGCCTTCCCGCTCCCGCTCGATCCCGGCGCCGTCGCTCTCCCCGCACCCGCCGAGAGCTTCCTCGCCATCGCGCGCGAGTCGATGGCGCAAGCGGTCCGGCGCCTGGCGATGGCGCGCGGTGCCGACCTCGCCGGGCACGTGCTCGTCGCCTACGGTGGGGCAGGGGGGCAGCACGCCGCGCCGGTCGCCGAGCTCCTCGGGATCGACACCGTGCTCGTGCACCCGGCGGCGTCGGTCTTCTGCGCCTACGGCCAGAGCCTCGCGCGCCGCTCCGAGGAGCTGCGCACGAGCCTCGTCGGGCCGCTCGAAGCGCTGGTCGGCTCGCTGGCCGCGCGTCTCACCGCGCTCGCCGCCGGGCTCCCTCGCGGAGCGACCTGGGGCGAGCCCGAGCGCTTCGTCGCCATCGGCCACCTCGGCACCGATCACCCGTTGGAGATCCGCGTCGCCGGTGCACCGACCCTCGCCTCGCTGCGCACCGCCTTCGAGAGCGCCTACATCCAACGCTATGGGTTCTCGCGGGTGCTGCCGCTCGAGGTCTTCGCGTTGACCGTGCGCGTGCACGCGCGCGAGCCCGAGGTCCCACACTTCGGGGGCGATCCCTTCGCGCTCGGCGACGAGGTCTTGTCGGGGCCGCGCGTGCCGCACGCGGCGACGACCAGCGTGCTCGTGCCGGTCGGTTGGCGCGCGCGCAGCGAGCGCGGGATCCTGCGCCTCGATCGAACGCGCGCGACCTCACCCGAGCCCGCCGCGGCGCCGGCCTTGCTCGAGCTCTGGAGGAACCGCCTGCGCGCGATCGCCAGCGAGTCGGGCGTCGTGCTCGCGCGGCTCGCGCGCTCGGTCTCGATCAAGGAGCGGCACGACTTCTCCTGCGCGATCTTCGATCACGACGGGCGCCTCATCACCAACGCGCCGCACATCCCGGTGCACCTCGGCGCGATGGGCGAGACCGTGCGCGACCTCCTGCGCGCGCTCGCCGAGCGCGGCGTCACCCCTCACGACGGCGACGCCTGGCTCACCAACGACCCGCTCGCCGGCGGCTCGCACCTGCCCGACCTCACCGTGATCACGCTCGTGCGCTCGGGCCCCCGCCGCTTCTTCGTCGCCAGCCGCGGCCACCACGTCGACGTCGGCGGGATCGCGCCGGGCTCGATGCCGGTCGCCTCGCGCACGCTCGCCGACGAGGGCCTCAGCTTCGTGCACGTGCCGCTCATCGCGAACGGCCTGCTCACCGATCTCGCCGCGCTCGTCGCCGGCTCGCGCCAGCCCGCGGTCGTCGCCGCCGATCTCGAGGCGCAGCTCGCTGCCAACGCCTATATGGCCCGCCGCCTGCGCGCCTTCGATCCCGAGGAGCTCGCGCGGCAGATGGCACGTCTGCACGAGCACGCGCGCGGGGTCACCGAGCGCCTCGTCGCCGCCTTGCCCGAGACCACGCACCGCGCCGCCGATGACCTCGACGGGATCCCGATCGAGGTCGCCATCTCGCGCCGCGACGGGCGCCTCGTCGTCGACTTCTCCGGCACCGGCGGACCGCATCACGGCAACCTCAACGCCCCGCCCGCCGTCGTGCGCGCCGCCGTGCTCTA
>WYBB01000079.1 GCA_011526585.1 Deltaproteobacteria bacterium | reverse complement strand
TCGCTGTCCGGGTTCATCGGGTTGGTCTCGTCGCCGGTGTTGTCCTGCGCGTCCGGTCCGAAGAGCTCGTCCAGATCGGTGATCCCGTCCTGGTCGACGTCGTCGCAGGCGTCGCCGATCCCGTTGCCGACCGGCGGCGGGAAGCGATCGGCCTGGTCCGAGTTCGCGACGAACGGGCAGTTGTCGCGGCTGTCGGGGATCCCGTCCTGATCGGCGTCGCCCTCCTCGCAGTTGACGAGGTCACCCTCGCAGCGGTCGCGTGGGTTCGTGCCCTGCACGAGCACCTCGGTGCCGTCGTCCACGCCGCCGCCGTCGGTGTCGCGGTCGAGCGGATCGGTCTCCGGATCGTCGATCCCGTTGAAGTCGCCCGGGTCGCGGTCGCCGTCCTGGTCCTCGAAGCCCTGGCAGTCGGTCGCCCCGTTCTGGAAGCCGTCGCAGAGGCCATCACCGTCGGTGTCGCTGTTGGCGGGATCGGTGTCCGTGCCCGCCTGGTACACCCCGTCGGGCCCCGGCTCGGACCCACGGCAGCCCGAGAGATCCCACGCCCCGCCGCCCGGCCCGTCGCAGAGCCCGTCGCCGTCGGAGTCGGTCCTCAGCGGATCGGTGCCCTGCGTCACCTCGCCGCCGAGGCACGCGCCGTCGGCCTTCGCGCCGTCGCAGATCCCGTCGTCGTCGGTGTCGGCGTCGATCGGGTTGGTCTCGCGCAGCCCCCAGTCGAGCGGGTCCTTGTCGCCGTCGCGGTCCTCGACCCCGACGCACGCGCCGACCTTGATCGCCCCATCGCAGAGCCCGTCGCCATCGGTGTCGACCTTCGTCGCGTCGGTCTCGGTCGGCTCGGGCCCGTCCGCATCGAGATCCTCCTCGCTGTCGAGGAGCCCGTCGCCGTCGGTGTCGTCGCAGGCGTCGCCCTCGTCGACCGCCGCCGGGTTGAAGCCGCTGTCGTCGTAGTTGTTCTCCTGCAGCGGGTTCCACGTGAGCACGCAGTTGTCGTCGCCGTCGAGGATCCCGTCCATGTCCTGATCGTCGTCGCCCGGCCCGTCGACCGGCGTCAGCACCGTGTTCGACGGCCGCTCCGGCTGCGCTCCGCCACCGTCGGCGTCGACGTACCCGGTCTGGCTCACCGTCGTCGCCGCGTTCGCCGTCACGCGCACACGCATGACGATCACCGCCTGGTCGCCGGCCGCGATCACCCCATTCGCCTCGCCCGGCGAATTCACCGCGCGCGCCGCGGCAAACGGCGCCTGCCCGCCGACATCCGCCACCGCCTGCCCGTTGAGCGTCGTCGAGCCCGCCACGTACGCCGTACCCGCCGGCACCGGCAGCCGCGCCACCACGCCCGCCGGGGTATCGCCCGAGCCGATGTTCGCGAGCGTCAGCGTGTAGGTCAGCACGTCGTCGGTCAGCGCCAGCCCCGTCGGAGCGACCGTGAGGGTCGCCTGCAGGAGCGCGCCTTCCACCACGAGCGTCGTGCCGGTCTGCCGGTCGAGCTCGGTCTCGGCGCCCGCGCACGGCGGCGCCCACTCCAGGCGCCAGCTCGGCGTGCCGCTCACCTTGTCGAGCGCGTTGGGCGCGGCGACGAGGCTGTCGACCGTGTAGCGCAGGGTCACCACGCGCTGCTCGCCCGGCTGGAAGCCGCCGATCGAGAGCCCGCCGCTGCCGGCGCAGTTCGAGGGTGCGAGCTGGGCCGTCGTCACGCCCTGCCGCACCTGCCCGTCGACCGTGACCTCGGTGAGCGTCGTGTTCGTCGTCGCCTGGTAGCAGAAGTAGACCGCGTCCGCCGCACCGCTGCCCTCGTTGACCAGCGTCACGGTGAAGGTCAGCGCGTCGCCGATGTGCGTCACCTCGCGGCTCGCCTCGTGGAGCGTGCCGAGATCGGGCGAAGCGAAGTCGAGCGCCAGCCCGATCGCGTTGATGATGTAGTCGTCGCCCTCGGTGTCGATGCCGCCCGTCGTCGCCACGAGCGTCGTCGCGCTCTGCCCGTTCTCGAGCACGAAGGGGTTGTGCTCGTCGTCGTTGAGCGGGATCGTCGCGATGTCCCAGCCCTGGCGCGCGCCGGTGACGAGCGTCACGTCCGAGCTCAGGTCGAACGGGTCGATCACGATGCCGTGGTTGCGCGATCCGAAGGTGCCGCGCGTATCGAGGAGGCCGTCGTCGCCGTTGATCTGCGACGCGAAGAAGTTGTCGTACGGGTTGTTCGGACCCGAGAGCGGATAGAAGTCCCCGGGGAAGAGCGGGTCGGCGATCAAGAGCTGGTCATCGGTGAAGCGCGCGTCGCCCTCCATCGAGGTGACGACCATGCGACCGAGCGCCGCGCCCTCTTCGGTCGGCGTGCAGAAGCCGGTGACCTCGATCTCGGCCGAGCACGGACACACGTCGTTGTCGTCGTCGCGCACCTCCTGGCCGACCATCCACAAGGTGACGTTGCGCTTCGGCAGGTCGGGGTGCGCGTACACGACGTAGAGCGCCCAGCCGCACGCCGAGACGTAGTTGGCGTCCATGAACTGCGTGCCGACCACACGCGAGACCATGTAGCGCCCCGCGCCGCCGACGCTCACCGCGCCGGTCACGTCCGCCCAGCGCTGGTAGTACTTGTAGTTGGCCGAGAGCAGGGTCAGCGCCGTCGTCTCGCCGCTGGGGGACACGGTCTGCTGCGTGCCGCTCGGCAGGGTCAGGTTCACCGACGACGGCGTCGTCGCGGGCGTCGCCGGCAGCCCGCCCGACTGGCTCGAGCACGCCCACACCAGCTGCGCGCGCACGACCGTCGCGCCGTCGGGCAGGTCGAGCACCGCCTCCGATCCGTTCTGGTTGTAGTCCGAGGTCGTGCCGACAGGGTAGCTGCCCTCTTGCACGCTCGCGTGCGCCTTCGGGTTGGCGATGAAGGTGCCGATCGAACCGCCGACGCCGGGCGCGGTGCCGCTGTCGCTGTCGAGCCCGAGCGTGTTGCCGGTGACGATCAGCTCACCGCGGAGGGTGCCGCTGTAGACCGCCTCCTGCGCGCGGGCCTCTCCCGCCAGGTGCCCACCGGCGATCGCGAGGGCCAGAGCAACAAGAATCGGGTGACAACGCGCGTGCATCTCCATCTCCTCAGGCTGGATGAAAGGACGCGCGCCTATGGCAGACCCCGCCTCGCGAATCAAGCTTTCGCGAACCGCGGGTTCCCCATTTTGTATCTCTTCACGTGTGCGGATCGAGATCGATCCAGCGCCCGCGGCTCGGCACCCCGTGCACGATCCGGATCAGACCGCGCGCCGGCGCCATCACCACCGCGCCATTGGTGTTGAGCCCGTCGATGTCGTCGCGGCAGATCGCGTCGTCGCCGCCCTCGCAGTCGGCGAAGAAGCCGGCGATCACCTCGGGGCTCAGCCGCTCGGCCTCCTCGGCCAGCCGCTCCATGCGCGCCTGCCGGAAGCGCGACGACGAGGTCGGCGTCGACCCCTCGATCGCCTGGTTCTCGGGCCACAGGCAATGGTTGGCGTGCACCGCCACGCCCGCAGCCAGGTCGCGTCGCTCGGCGCGCTCGGCCGAGCACTCGATCAGCGCCACCCGCTCGGCGTCGCACACATAGTAGTAATGCGCGCCCGCGCGCGGCGCCGCCGTGATCGCCTGGACCGCGTCCTCGAAGCGCTCGGCTCCGAGCGCCTTGTGGATGATCGACAGGTAGTTCACCCCGGGCCGCGCGTCCTTCGTGCGCACGTTGGTCGTGCCGACGGCGATCCCCCGATCGTTGAGCCCGATCAACGACAGGCAGCCGTCGGTCGTCAGCGTGCGCGTCGCCGGCCGCCCCGTAGGCTGTCGCACCACGCCGATCACGAACGGCAGGTTGTCGGTCGCCAGATCCCAGGTCTGCCCGCACACGACCTCGCCCGCGCGGTCGCGCTGTGCGGCGATCGCCGTGCACCCGCCCAGATCCGCCGCCATCAGCGCCGCCGGAGGATTGCCCGGCCACGAGAGCACGTCGCGAAAGTCGGTGAGCCCGTTCATCGCCAGCACCCTGACCACCGGCAGGTCCGCCGCGTGTGCGATCCCCTCGAGCTCGGCGAAGCCCTCCGGGTCGTAGGCGCGCGTCACCTCGAGCGAGGCCGCGGCCACCGCCAACAGATCCGGCTCACTCACGCGCTGGCCGCCATACTTCAACGCCTGCGCGATGGCGTTGTCGACCCGCCGCCGATAGAGCTCGTGGATCTCGGCGCGGCTCACCTCGCCGAAGGCCTCTCCCATCTCGCGCGGGCTGCCCGCCAGTCGTACGATCCTCATGCCGCCATCCTTTCAGTCCGCGCCTGCGCACGCAAGCCTTGCGTCGATCCCGCGCTGCCCGCACCATGCCGCCATGCGCCCATTCATCGCCGCCGCCGCGCTCACCTCGGCCCTGTTCCTCGCGTGCGACACCGTCGATGACGGCGTCGACGCCGCGCCCGACACGATCGACACCGCCGCGCCCGAGACCACGCCCGAGACCGTCGACGACACCACGCCCGAGACCGACACCGCGTCCGAGCCGGACAGCGCCGCGCCCGAGACCGACGCCGCGCCCGAGACCGACACGGCGCCCGAGATCGACGACACCGCACCCGAGACCGACGACACCACACCCGAGACCGACACGGCACCCGAGCCCGACGCACCGCCGCCGGCCGCGCCCGCCTTCGACCTGACCATCGCCGCCATCCCCCCGGAGATGAACGGCTCGCGCCCCGCGATCACCCCGAGCGGCGAGCTCGCCTTCCGCCTGCGCGCCAACCGCGCCCACC
>WYBB01000078.1 GCA_011526585.1 Deltaproteobacteria bacterium | reverse complement strand
TGGCGATAGATGTCGGTCAGGCGCGCGACCGGGATGGCGTTCGACGCGATGAGGTCGGTCAGCGGTGCGCCCGGGCCGACGGGCGGGAGCTGGTCCTTGTCGCCGACGAGCACGAGGCGCGCGCCGGTCGGGATGGCCCGGACCAGCGCATGGAAGAGCGGCAGATCGACCATCGAGGCCTCGTCGATGATGACGAGATCGGCCGCGATCGGATCGTCCTCGTCGCGCTGGAACCGGTTGTCCTGAGGGTTGAACTCGAGCAGGCGGTGGATCGTCAGCGCCGGCCGTGCGGTCGCCTCGGACATGCGCTTGGCCGCGCGTCCGGTCGGCGCCGCGAGCGCGATGCGGTTGGGGGCCTCGGGCGCGCACTCGATGAGCGTGCGGATGATCGTCGTCTTGCCGGTGCCGGGGCCGCCGGTCACGATCGAGACGGAGCTCGCGAGCGCCAGCGCCACTGCGCGCTCCTGCCCGGGCGCCAGCGCGATGCCGAGGCGCTCCGCCGCGGGCGCGATGACGGCGGGATCGACGGGCGCGCGCGCGACCGCGGCCAGGCGGGCGAGGTGCGCGACGGCGCCGACCTCGGCCTCGTGGAGCGGGGCGAGGTAGACGACGTCGTCGCCGCGCTCCGGGTCGTCATGCGGTCGGGCGACGAGTCGCCCGTGCTCGACCAGGCGCGTGAGCACCGGCTCGATCGTGGCGCGCTCGAGCGAGAGCAGCGCCGAGGAGCGCTCGCAGAGCGCGTCGCGCGGCACGCGTACGTGGCCCTCGTCGCGCGCCTCACGCAGCGCGTGCACGATCCCGGCGGCGATGCGCTCGGGGTGATCGGCGGCGATGTCGAGCCCGCGCGCGACCTGATCGGCCTTGATGAAGCCGATGCCGTGCACCTCCTGCGCGAGCTTGTACGGGTTCTGGCGCACGGCGGCGACGGTGTCGTCCCCGTACTTCTTGAGGATGCGCAGCGCGAGCCCGCGCGGGATCTCGAGCCCCATCAGGAAGACGAGCGCGTCCTGGGCGCCGCGCCGCTCGCGAAAGGCCTCCTGCAGCGCGAGCGCGCGCTTCTTGCCGAGACCGGGGACCTCGCCGAGACGGTCGGGCGTGCCGAGGATCACCTCGATCGTCTTGTCGCCGAAGGCGTCGACCAGACGTCGCGCGAGCTTGTCGCCGATCCCCGGCACGAAGCCGGAGGCGAGGTAGCGCGCGAGGCCCTCCTTGGTGGCCGGCACGATCTCGGTGTAGCGATCGCTCTTGAAGCGCCGCCCGAAGCGGGGGTTGTCCTCCCAACGTCCCTCGGCGCGCACGGTCATGCCTTCGGCCAGGCCGGGCATCGGACCGACCAGGGTCGCCTCGCCCTCCTGCGTGCGCACGCTCGCCACGGTCCAGAAGTTGTCCGGATTGACGAAGCGGATCGCGGAAACCACACCCTCCAGCATCGCGCGACCATGGCACGGCTCGCGCGCGAGCGGCAAGCATCGGGTGGTCGCGGGTCCGCGCCGCGGCGCGACGGCAGACGACCGGGGAAGGGCTCGTCCTCGGTCTCCCGACCTCGGCCTTCACGGCCGCGCGACGGGTCGCCGGCCGTGTCCGGGCCCCGCAGGGATTCCTTGCTACACTCGGGGTCTAGCGCTACGGTGCGCGCCGCCGGGAAGGCCGCCCGCGCCGGGCGGGTTGTCATCCGGTCCGTGGCCTCGAAGACCCCAGAGCTCACCCGCATGCCCAAGCGATCGATCAGCCTCTTCGCCCTGTGCTCGCTCCTGGCGGCCTCCGCGCTTGCCTGCGGCAAGTCGGAAGAGCCGCCCGCGGCGCCCGCGTCCGACGAGGTCGAGGCGCCCCTCGTCGCTGCCGAGCCCGAGCCCGCGGCCGACGAAGGCGAGGGTGGGGCGTCCGACGCGTCCGACGAGGCATCGAAGGAGGACGCGGCGGCGGGCAAGGACGACGCGGTGCGCAAGCCGCGGCTCGGCCCGCGCGATCGGCTCGCCAACCGCCGCCCCCCGCCGCGCGACAACCCGAGGATGGGACGCGGCGGCGATACCGCCAAGGGGATCGCCGACCCCCGCGCCGCCGCCGGGACCGACGAGGCCACCGCGGAGGAGGAGCCCACGGCAGAGGCGCCGACGGACCCGGACGCGAAGCTCGAGGACGCGGCGCCGACAGACGACAAGACGAAGCCCACCCTCGAAGCGAAGGAGGGTGAGCCGAGCCCGTCCGCGGCTCCGCCCGGACCCGCGGGCTCGGAGGCGCGCGACCCGAGCGCCCCGGAGGACCCGAAGCTCACGCCGGCGGAGCTCCGGCCGAGCGCGCCGCCGATCCGCCCCGCCGATGTGCAACGCGCCGCGCCGCCGCCGCCGAGCGCGCCGACCAAGGCGCCCGAGCCCGGGCTCGATCCGGCACGGCTCCTGCCGCTGGCGTCGGTGCTCGAGACCACCCAAGGCAAGGGGCTCGTCGACGCCGGCGTGCTGCCGGGGATCGCGACCGGCGGTGGCTACTCGTCGATCCACTATCGCGGCGCCGCGACCGACAAGTTCGGGGTCTCGCTGCAGGTCTGGCAGGACCCGGCGCGGCGCGAGGCCGACGATCGATTCCGGCGCATGCGGCTGCAATACCCCAACGCCGAGGACGTGCAGGTGCTGCCGGCCAAGGCGTTCTTCGCGCGCTTCGGCGGGATCCAGATGCTGACCTTCGTCGACTCCGTCAAACGCGTCGTCGTGACGATCGGGTGCAACGAGTCGCTCTGTTCGCACGACCAGTTGACCAAGCTCGCCAAGATCGTGCGCGAACGGCTCTGATCGGGAGCCGGAGGGCTTCGGCCGCGTTTGACAACGAGCGGCGCATCCTCGAAAGTCGCGGTGGCTCGCCAGTCTTTCGGAGGAACGCGTGTCATCGACCGTCCTGCTCGTCGACGCCGAACAACAGGTTCGCGCGATCATCGAGCAACAACTCGATCCTGCGCAGTGGACGATGGTCCATGCCGCCGATGTGGGTCGGGCGCGCAGCGCCATCAAGGAGCAGGAGCCCGCGCTCGTCGTCGTCAACGTCGACATCGCTCAGGGCTGGCCCCTGTGCGCGGATCTCAAGCGCACGCATGCGTCGATCCCGGTGATCGTCGTGTCCTTCCGCTTCGGCACCGAGGTCTTCCACAATCACCAGAAGCTCGACACGCGCGCCGACGCGTATCACCGGCTGCCGGAGGAGCGCGAGGGGCTCGAGATCTCGCTCGGCTATTTCAGCTCGCACAAGTCCGAGACCGGTCACGATGAGGAGGACTCGGCGCCGAGCCGACCGCGGCCGCGGCGTACGGGACCCCACGCGGTGCCGACCGGGATCGTGCAGCGGCTCGAGGCGACGGTCGCGGAGCAGGCGCGCGCGCTCGAGGACGCGCGGCGGCAGATCGAGGCGCTCGAGGTCGAGCGCGACGCGGTCGCCGAGAAGAACCGGCGGCAGATGCTCGAGCTGATGACCGTCGCGCCGGCGCCGGCGGGGGCCGGCGAGGCCGAGACCGCGGCGCTCAAGGAGCGGCTCGCGGCGCTCGAGGCGGAAGTCTTGCTGAGCTCGCGGCGCGAGGACGAAAACGCCGAGCTGCGCGCACAGCTCGCGGCGAGGGCGGCGGAGCTCGAGCGGGCGCAGAGCCAGCAGGAGGCCTCGGGGAGCGAGAGCCGCGAGGCGCTGGCGCGGCTCGAGGAGGCCAAGGCGCAGGCCGAGCGCGCGCTGCAGCTCGCGGAGACGCAGTTGGCGACCTTGCGCAACGACAAGGCCCAGCTCGCGGCGCGCGTGGCGGAGCTCGAGGAGGCGCACCGGCGCGCGCTCAAGGAGGCCGGCGCGCAGGTGGACGAGTCGCTGGAGGCGGCGCGCGAGGCGGCGCGGCGTGAGGCCAACGAGGCCGCGGAGCAGTTGGCGCAGGCCTCGGAGCAGCTGGCGCGGCTGGCCAACGAGCTGACGATGGCGCATCAGCTGCGCACGCAGGCGGACAAGGAACGGGCGACCCTGGCCGAGCGGGTGAGCGGTCTCGAGCAGCGCCTAGCGCAAGCGCAGCAGCGGGCCGAGGCGGCGGAGACGGCGTGGAGCGGCCTCAACGCGCGGCTCGAGCACATGCAGGCGACGCTGGCGAGCAAGAGCGGCGAGCTCGAGCGTCTCGCCGGTGAGAAGAAGACGGTCGAGGAGGCGCTGGCGACGAGCCGCAGGCTCATGCGCGAGTACGCGACCGACGCGGCGCGCAAGGCCGAGGAGCTCAAGGGCTCGAGCGAGCGCTTGAAGGAGCTCGAGGCGGCGGCGGGCACGTTCGCGACCGCGAAGGACGAGCTCGAGCAGGCGCTCGCCTTCGAGAAGTCGCTGGTCGCGTCGCTCGAGAGCGATCTCGCGACGGCGCGGGCCCAACCGGCGGCGTCGCCGGGCGAGCTCGAAGCGCTGCGCGCGGAGCTGACGAGCGTGCGGGCCGAGGCGGAGGCCGACCTCGAGCTCGTGCGCACGCAGGCGCGGGCGGAGCTCGAGGAGCTGCGCGCCGAGTCGGCGACCGAGCTGGAGGCGCAGCGAAGTCGGGCCGCGGCGGAGCTCGAGGCCGCACGCACGCAGGCGACGGCGGACCTCGAGGTCGCGCTGGCGGCGAACACCGATCTCGAGACGCGCAAGGCCGAGCTCGAGCAGAAGATCGCCGCGCTGGAAGCGCGGATCGGTGAGAGCGAGGCCGCTCAGGCGCGCGGCAAGAGCGAGCACGCCGCCGAGCGCGAGGCTCTGGCGAGCCACGTGGCGACGGTGCACAGCCGCTTCGAGGCGCTGGTGCAATATGCGCGGGCGCTGGAGGCGCGGCTGGTCAGCGCCGAAGGACTGCGCGCGGCGACCGAGGCCAAGCTCGAGGGCCTGGTGGGCGAGCTGCGTGCGCAGACCCTGAGCGGCGAGGTGCCACCAGCGATGGAGCTCCCGAGCGCACCGACGGAGCCGCGCACCGAACCGACCGAATGAGGATCGTCAGCGGCTCGTGCTCGTCCAGCTCGGGTCGTCGCCGAGCATGAGCGCGAGCCAGCTCGCCAGTGTCGTGCCGTCGGTGTCGACGCGCGTGAGCTCGAGGAGCGTCGTGTGTGAGGTGCCGGCGAAGAGGAAGGTCCCAAAGCGCGGGAGCGGGGCGAGCACGTCGCCGACGAGCTGGGAGAGCGCGGCCTCGAACTGTGGCGAGGTCATGAGGAAGTAGGTGGCGATCACGTCGTCGCCGTGGCTCGAGATCAGCGCCATGCGGTCGGTGTCGAAGCGCTGCGCGAGCGCAGGGTAGAAGTGCGAGAGGTCGTCCTTGCAGAGCTGGCCGCAGATGGGATCGACGACGAGATCGAGGCGCCAGTTGGCAAACCACGCGGTGCGATGCGCGACCGGGATCGCGTCGCCGACGAGCAGCGGGCCGGAGTCGATCACGAGCTGCGTCGTCGCGGCGGTGAAGGCCTCGCGTAGCGCGGCGTATTGGAAGGTCGCGCCGTAGCCGCCTGCCGAGCTGCCGGTGACGACGAGGCGCGGCGGTGACGGGAAGGTCGCGCTGAGGCGCGGCAGGGCGAGGCGCAGGTTGAGCGCGCCCATGTGATGCCAGGTGCGGGTGAGCCCACCCTCGGTGTAGGCGACGGCGCGCTCGCCGGCGTGGAGGTCGCCCGTGCAATACGGGATGAAGACGTGGGTGAAGTCGCGGTAGGGGTTGGTCGGGTCGGCGCGGTCGAAGATCCCGCGCGCGAGCTCGGGGGCGAGGGCGTCGAGCTGGGCGCCCGTGAAGGGCCCGGTGGTCGCGGTCTGGAAGAGGAAGCAGGTCTGGAAATCCCAGCAGGCGCCGCCGCCCATGAAGAAGACGAGCAGGTCGTCGCTCGCGCCGCGGTTGACGGCGAAGCCGGTCTCGCTGCCGTCGCTGCAGGCGCTGCCGGGTTGTGGAAACCAGGTCCATTCACCGGGTGGGGCGTCGAGCGCGCTCGCGTCGAGCGGCGCGTCGGTCTCGGGGCGGATGAGCGTGTCGCGGTCGATGCCCGTGTCGACGGTGTCGAAGATCTCCACGCTGTCGGTGGCGACGCTGTCGGAGATCGAGGTGTCGCCGGGGTCGGGCGCCGAGTCGTCGGCGCCGCAGGCGGCGAGGCTCAGCGCAAGCATGAGCGGCGCCGTCGTGGCGCGGCGTGTGGCGGGTCGGAGGCGCCATGCGGGATCGTTCACGCGCTCAACCTGCCACCCGTCCCGGGCCGGATCAACCCGGCACGCAAACCCGAGTTGAGCGGCCATTCAGCGGCGCCGGATGCGCGCGTGCCAGGCGGCCTCCAGCGCTTCGCGATCGTCGGGGTGCGCCAGGGCGATGAGCGCGCGCGCTCGCTCGCCGAGGGTCTTGCCGTAGAGGTCGACGACGCCGTGCTCGGTCGCGATGAAGTGCACGTGCGCGCGTGTGGTGACGACGCCGGCGCCCGACGCGAGCTCGGCGACGATGCGCGCGCGGCCGCTCTCGGTGCGGGACGGCAGCGCGATGACGGCGCGTCCGCCGGGGGAGAGCGAGGCGCCGCGGATGAAGTCCATCTGACCGCCGACGCCGGAGATCACGCGCGTGCCGACCGAGTCGGCGCAGACCTGCCCGGTGAGGTCGATCTCGACCGCCGAGTTGAGCGCGACGACGTCGGGGTTCTTGCGGATCACGCGCGTGTCGTTGATCACGGCGGCGTCGTGCAGCGTGACCGACGGGTTGTCGTGCACGAAGTCGTAGAGACGCTGGCTGCCCATGACGAAGGACGCGGCGGTCTGGCCGCGGAAGATCCGCTTGCGCGAGTTGTCGACGGCGCCGCACTCGATGAGGTCGAGCAGGCCGTCGCTGAACATCTCGGTGTGAACGCCGAGGTGGCGGTGGCCGTGGAGGGCGGACAGCACGGCGTCGGGCACGGCGCCGATCCCCATCTGCAGCGTCGCACCGTCCTTGATGAGCGGCGCGACGTGGCCGGCGATCCGGCGGTGCACGTCGCCGAAGGGGACGGGCTCGGCGGCAGCGAGCGGGCGGTCGACCTCGAACCAGCGGGTCAGCCGCGAAAGGTGGATGGCGCCGGCGCCGTGCACGCGCGGCATGCGTTGGTTGACCTGGGCGATCAAGATCGGCGCCGACTCGGCGGCGGCGAGCGCGACGTCGACGCTGGTGCCGAGGGTGCAGAAGCCATGCGCGTCGGGCACCGACAGATGCAGGAGCGCGGCGTCGAGCGGGCGGCGGCCCGAGCGGAAGAGCGCGGGGATCTCCGACAGGAAGCAGGGCAGGTAGTCGACGCGCTCGTAGTCGAGGCGCTTGCGCAGGTTGGCGCCGACGAAGAGGTTGGTGACGCGAACCCAGTCGTGCCCGGGGTCGGCGTAGGTCGCCGGCCCGTGCGTGTGCAGGTGCATCAGCTCGAGCGCGGTGAAGTGGGAGGCCATGCCCCCGAGCGCGGCGAGCAGCGCGTCGGGGGTCGCGGCCGCGCCCTGGACGAAGACGCGGGCATGGGCGGGCAGGGCGGCGAGGGCTTCTTCGGCGGAGTCACAACGCATGTCGGCGTTGTCGCCGCACGCCGGGGAGACGTCAACGGTGACGTCGCTGCGACGACGCGCTATGGCTGCGGGCAGGTGTCGAAGCGCGTGCCGGCCATACGGGTGAATCCGCTCAACGAGGCTCCGCCGCGGCGTGGTCGCTTCGTCCTGTACTGGATGATCGCGGCGCGGCGCACCCACCACAACTACGCGCTGCAGCATGCGATCGCGCAGGCGCGCCGCCTCGGCTTGCCGCTGGTGGTGCTGGAAGCGCTGCGCGTCGGCTATCGCTGGGCGTCGCCGCGCCTGCACCGCTTCGTCATCGACGGCATGGCCGATCAGCGCGCGCGCTTCGGCCCGACCCCGATCGCCTATCATCCTTATATAGAGGATGCCGCCGGTCGCGGGGCCGGCCTGCTCGAGGCGCTCGCGGGCGAGGCGGCGCTGGTCGTCACCGACGACTATCCCTGTTTCTTCCTGCCGCACATGGTGCGCGCCGCGTGCGACAAGCTCGCCGCGCTCGGCGTGCGCCTCGAGCAGGTGGACGGCAATGGGATCCTGCCGCTGCGCGCGGCGGACCGCACCTTCACCGCGGCGATGCACTTTCGGCGTTTCCTCCAAACGTCCCTGCCGCCTCACCTCGGCGACGACGCCTTTCCCGAGGCGGACCCTCTCGCCGCCGTTCACGATCTGCCGCGCGCCATCGTACCCGATGTCGTGCGTCGCCGCTGGCCGGCCCCGACCGATCAGATCCTCGCGGGCGGCGCCGAGACGGCTCACCTGCTCGCCGCGCTGCCGCTCGATCACACGGTCGGCGTCGTCGCGTATCGCGGCGGCGAGCGGGCGGCGCAGGCGGCGCTCGAGCACTTCGTCACGAGCAAGCTCGCGCGCTATCACGAGGTTCGCAGCCACCCCGACGACGACGTCGCGAGCGGGCTCTCGCCGTACCTGCACTTCGGACAGATCAGCGCACATGCGATCGTCGAGCGCGTGCTGGCGCGCGACGGCTGGACGTGCGAGCGGCTCGCGCCCAGACCCAACGGGCGGCGCGAGGGCTGGTGGAACCTCTCGCCCGAGGCCGAGGGCTTCCTCGACGAGCTCATCACCTGGCGCGAGCTCGGCGTCAACGCCTGCTTCATCGAGCCCGAGCGCTACGAGTCCTTCGAGGCGGTACCTGCATGGGCGCGCGCGACCCTCGCCAGGCACACCGCCGATCCCCGCGCGTGGGTCTACCCGATCGACGTGCTGGCCGAGGCGCGCACGCACGATCCGCTGTGGAACGCGGCGCAGCGCCAGCTCCTCGCCGAGGGGCGCATTCACAACTACCTGCGCATGCTGTGGGGCAAGAAGGTGCTCGAGTGGAGCGCGACGCCCGAAGAGGCCTTCGAGATCCTGGTCGAGCTCAACAACCGCTACGCGATCGACGGGCGCGATCCCAACAGCTACAGCGGGATCGCCTGGACCTTCGGTCGCTACGATCGCCCCTGGGGACCCGAGCGCCCGATCTTCGGCACGGTGCGCTTCATGAGCTCCCAGAACACCGCCAAGAAGCTGCGGGTAAACGAATACTTACGCCGCTTCTCCGGCTGACGGCGGCGACTGCATCGGCGTGCTCCCCAAGGCTACGACCACACCGATCCGCGCGCACGCGTGCCCCGCGAGGCACGCCTCGAACGCTTCGGTGTCGCTCGGTCGCACACACACGACGTGGCGCCCGGGTCCCTCGCAGAACGGGCGCCGATCCTCGCGCACACCGCTCGCGCCCGGCGCCGCCGCGAAGTCCACCTGCGCCTGGAGTCGAGCGCCGCGCTCCATCTCGGCGAGCGCGACCGCGAGACCGCCCTGGCTCACGTCGTGACAGCTCACGACGAGGCCAGCCAGGATCGCACGGTGCAGGGCGCGATAACGCGCGGGCGCGTCGGCGTCGGGCAGCGGCACCGCGTGATCGACCATCGCGCCGAGCGCATAGACGACATCGCCGGGCTCGCCGAGCGCGCTCGTCACCGCGCGGCGGACGTCGGGCATGATCCCGAGCGCGGTGATGACGAGCGTCGGCGGGATGGCGTGGCGTGTGCCGTCGGGCGCGGTCCACTCGTTGTTGAGGCTGTCCTTGCCCGACACGAACGGCGTGCCGTACGCCAGCGCCGCGTCATGGCAGCCTCGTGCACAGCGCGCGAGCGCGCCGAGGCGATCGGGCAGGCGCGGGTCGCCCCACGAGAAGTTGTCGAGGATGGCGACGCGATCCGGATCGGCGCCGACCGCGACGACGTTGCGCACCGCCTCGTCGACCGAGGACCAGGCCATCGCGTACGGATCGACCTCGCCGAGCGCAGGGTCGAGCCCGACACCGATCGCGACGCCGACGAGCGGGGTGCCCTCGACGTGCTCGCGCAAGAGCTCACGCGGCACGATGAGCGCGGCGTCGCTCGGACCGTCGCCGGGGCCGACCAGCGGCCGCACGACGGTGCCGCCCTGGACCTCGTGATCGTAGCGCCGCACGATCGCCTCGCGCGTCGTGAGGTTGGGGTCGCGCAGGCGCCGGGCGAGGCCGGCCGCGAGGTCCTCGGGCGGCGGCTCGGGTCGGGGCGGCGGCGCCTCCCAGCGCGCACCGAGGTGGCGCTTGGGGATCCCGTCGTGCAGGAAGTCGAGCGAGAGATCGCCGACCAGCGCGCCGTGATGCTCGATGCGGATCCGCGGACCCTCCGCGTCGCGATGACCGAAGCGCCCGATCGAGGTGACCTCGCTCTCGTGCTCGGCCGCGATCGCGACGAGGCGCGGCAGACTCGCCGCGGGCACGGCGAGCACCATGCGCTCCTGCGCCTCGGAGAGCCAGATCTCCCACGGCGCCAGGCCCGGGTACTTGGTCGGCACGCGCTCGAGCTCGATCGCCGCGCCGACCTCGCGTCCCATCTCGCCGACCGCCGAGCTCAGCCCGCCGGCCCCGCAGTCGGTGATCGCGTGATAGAGGCGCTCGTCGCGCGCGCGCAGGACGACCTCGAGCACCTGCTTCTCAGCGATGGGGTGGCCGATCTGCACGGCGCCGCCGGACAGACGCGTGGTCGCCTCGTCCATCGCCAGCGACGAGAAGGTCGCGCCGCGCAACCCGTCGCGACCCGTGCGCCCGCCGAGCACGACGACGTGATCGCCGTCCAGCGGCATGGTCGGGTGTGCGCCGTGCGGCAGGATCCCGACGGTGCCACAGAAGACGAGCGGGTTGGTCAGGTAGTGCGGGTGGTAGAAGACGGCGCCGGCGACCGTCGGGATCCCCATCTTGTTGCCGTAGTCCTCGATCCCGTGCACGACGCCGTCGGCGACGCGACGCGGTCCGAGCGCGCCGGGTGGCAGCGCCTCGCGCGGGGTGTCCGCGGGCGCGAAGCAGAGCACGTCGAGGTTGGCGAAGGGGCGCGCCGAGACGCCGATCACGTCGCGGATCACGCCGCCCATGCCGGTCGCGGCACCGCCGAACGGCTCGAGCGCGCTCGGGTGGTTGTGGGTCTCGACCTTGATCGCGAGGTCGTAGCGGTCGTCGAGGCGCACGATGCCGGCGTTGTCGACGAAAGCCGAGCGCACCCACGGCCGGGCGAGCGTCTCGGTCGCCGCGCGGATGAAGGTCTTGAGCAGGCCATCGACACGTGAGTGCGTGCGTGAGCCGTCGGCCTCGACCTCCTCCAGATCGATGAGCGCGCGGAAGGTCTTGTGCACGCAGTGCTCGGACCAGGTCTGCGCGAAGATCTCGAGCTCGAGGTCGCTCGGCTCACGGGCGAGATGTCGGAAGTGCTCGCGGATCGCCCTCATCTCGTCGCGATCGAGCGCCATGCGGCGCGCCGTGGACAGCGCCACCAGCGCCTCGTCGTCGAGCGCGCGCACCGGGATCGTCTCCGCGCCCGGCGCGCTCGCGCTCGCCTCGACGAAGGCCCCCTGCAGGATGCGGCCGATCGCGAAGCGCTCGATGATCGGGTTGGCGACGACGCGCTCGGCGACCGCGGCCAGGAGCTCGGGCGCGGCGTCGACGCTGTAGCGTCGTCCGCTGGCCGCGACGAGCCCGGCGATCCCCAGGCGCGTCGCGACGCGCACCAGGGTCTGCGCCGTGGGGTCGGTCACGCCCGGGTGCAGGCCGACCTCGACGAAGCCGCCGCGCGCCGGCAGCCCGCGCACCTCGACCACCGGATCGATGATCGCAGCGGCGAGGCGTGCGAGCTCCGCGTCGGCGATCGCGCCGCCGGGGCGCGCGACCCAGTACACGTCGCTCACCCGCACCTCGGGCAAGGCGATCCCGAGCGTGTCCGCCACGCGTCGCACCGCCTCGCCGCGCACGTCGCGCTCGCCGTCGCGCAGGCTCACCTCGATGCGCAGGTCCTCCATGTGTCCTCCCCGAACCGATCAGTGCCTGAAGTGGCGGACCCCGGTGAACACCATCGCCAGGTCGAGGCGATCGGCGGCAGCCACCACATCCGCGTCGCGCAACGCACCGCCCGGCTGTGCCACCGCGACGACGCCGGCAGCCGCGACCGCCTCGACCCCGTCCGCGAACGGGAAGAACGCGTCCGATGTCATCACCGCCCCGCGCGCTCGCTCACCAGCGCGCTCGCAGGCTTGCCTCACCGCGTCGATGCGGTTGGTCTGACCGCCGCCGATCCCGACGGTGACGAAGGCCTCGCCCTCGCGTCGCGCGAGCACGATCGCGTTCGACTTGACGTGCTTGACCGCCTGCCACGCGAACGCGAGCGTACTGAGCTCGTCGTCGCTCGGCGCCCGGCGCGTGACGACCCGCCACGCGCTCGGCTCGGCGACGCTCAGATCGGGCGACTGCACCAGGAGACCGGCGAGCACGCTGCGCATGCGCGGCCGCGGATCGACCCCGAGCGAGCACGAGAGCGTCAGGACGCGGCAGTTCTTCTTCTTCGCCTGCAGGTGGGCGAGGGCTTCGTCGCTGACCGCAGGCGCTGCGACCACCTCGAGGAAGAGGTCGCCGAGCGCGAGCGCGCCGGCGAGATCGAGCGGACGATCGAGCGCCACGATGCCGCCGAAGGCCGAGACCGGATCGGCGGCGATCGCCAGACGCACCGCCTCGGGCGCGGACGGCGCCCAGGCGATCCCCGATGGCGAGCCGTGCTTGACGACGACCGCGCTGGCGAGCTCACCGCCCGGCCCCTCACACACCGCCGCCCAGGCCGCGTCGAGGTCGAGCAGGTTGTTGTAGGAGAGCTCCTTGCCGGCGTGCTGCACGAACGGCGCTTCGCCGGGCGCGGGCTGGAAGTGTGCGGATTGGTGAGGGTTTTCTCCGTAGCGCAGCGGCGTGCCTGCGAGCCAGCCGCCGATGGCGCGGTCGTACGCGGCCGTGCGCGAAAACGCGATGCCGGCCAGGCGGCGCCGGAGCGCGCCCAGATCACCCGCGCCGCCCAGCACCTCGAGCACCTCGTCGTAGTGCTCGGCGCCGGGCACGACGGTGACGTGTCGGAAGTTCTTGGCCGCGGCGCGCAAGAGCGCCACGCCGCCGATGTCGATCTCCTCGATCAGCTCGGCCTCGGCGGCGCCCCGCGCGAGCGCGCTCTCGAACGGGTAGAGACTCACCGCCACCAGATCGATCGCGCGGATCTCGCGCGCGCCGAGCTCGGCCGCGTCCTCTTCGCTGCGGCGCGAGAGGATCCCGCCGTGAATTGCCGGGTGCAGGGTCTTGACGCGCCCCCCGAGCAGCTCGGCGTACCCGGTCAGCGTCTCGACGGGCGTGACGGCGAGGCCGGCCTCGCTCAGCGCGCGCGCGGTGCCGCCCGAGGCGACGAGCTCGTAGCCGAGCGCGGCGAGCGCTTGCGCAAACGGCACGAGGCCGAACTTGTCGTGCACGGAGAGGAGCGCGACCGGCATCAGCTGACCTCCTGAGTCATGGCGTCCACGTCGAGGAAGCGGGTGACGGCCTGCACGATCACCCGGTGCTCGGCGGCGTGCATCGCCGCCTCGAACTCGGCGAGCGAGGCCCGACCAGCCAAGGGTACGACCTCGCTGGCGACGACGGGGCCCGCGTCGACCTCGGGCACGACGACGTGCACCATGACCCCGCTCACCGTGCGCGCGCCGCGCTGCGCCTCGTCCCAGGCGCGCGCGATGGCGTCGAGGCCGGGCAGCTCACCGGGCAGCGCCGGGTGCAGGTTGAGGATGCGCGCCTGCCCGGGTCGCCGTGGATCGGGGAAGCGATCGAGGAAGGTGCGGTCGAGGATCCGCATCCAGCCGGCGAGCACGATCAGATCGGGCTCGGCGGCGGCGACGCGCTCGGCCAGCGCGCGCTCCCACGCGGCGCGATCGTCGCGGCGCCGCGGCGGGGCGACGAAGATCGCCTCGATCCCCGCGCGCCTGGCGCGCTCCAGCGCGAGCGCGGTCGGCGTGTGCGAGATGACGAGCACGATCGCCGCGCGCCCTTCGAGCGCACCCTGCCGGGTCGCGTCGATGAGCGCCTGCAGGTTGCTGCCGCTGCCCGAGGCCATGACGACGACGCGTGCGACGGGGGTCGTCATCGTCCGAAGCTCACCGCCGGTGCGCCCTCGGCGCGCGCGACGATCTCGCCGACGGGCATCAGCTCGGGCAGGATGGTGCGCGCACGCGCGACCTCATCGGGGCGCAAGACCACGAGCATGCCGATCCCGAGGTTCAGCACGCGCGCCAGCTCGTGCTCGGCGATGGCGCCGCGCTCCTGGATGAGCCGGAAGATCGGTGGCCACTGCCACGCGTGCAGGTCGAGCCGCCAGGCGAGGCCCGGCCCGAGGATGCGCGGCGGGTTGTCGACGAAGCCGCCGCCGGTGATGTGCACGAGACCGCTCGGGCGCAGGCCGGCCTCCCAGAGCGCGCCGATCTCGGCGAGGTAGGGGCGGTGCGGCGCGAGCAGCGTGTCGCCGAGCGTCGTCGTGAAGCCGGGCGGCGTCGCGTCGAGCGAGAGGTCCGCGAGCACGCGCCGCGCGAGCGAGTAGCCGTTGGTGTGGAGCCCGCTCGACGGCAGGCCGAGCACCTGATCGCCGAGCGCGATGCGCGCGCCGTCGATGATCTCGTCCTTGTCGACGACGCCGACGATGGTGCCGGCGAGGTCGACCTCGCCCGCGTGGTAGACCCCGGGCATCTCGGCGGTCTCGCCGCCGATGAGCGCGACGCCGAGCTCGCGGCAGGCGTCGGCCAGGCCCGTGACGACGGCGACGACGACGGCGGGGTCGAGGCGCCCGGCGGCGACGTAATCGAGGAAGAAGAGCGGGCGCGCGCCCATCACCAGGATGTCGTTGACCGAGTGCGCGACCAGATCGCGGCCGATCGTGTGCCAGCGGTTCATGCGGCGCGCGATCATCGTCTTGGTGCCGACGCCGTCGGTCGAGGCGACGAGCACCGGGTGGCGCAGGTGCGCGAACGCGCGCGCGTCGAAGAGCCCGCCGTAGCTGCCGAGACGCGAGAGCACGTGCGGGGTGAAGGTCGACTCCACCGCGCGCTTCATGCCGGCGACCGCCTCGTTGGCGGCGGCGATGTCGACCCCGGCTCGCGCGTAGGCGTCGCCGCGTTCGACGTCGCGCGCGATGTCCCGGCGCACCTGCATGCCCTCCATGCGCAGTTGATCGACGGCGCGATAGGCGCGCTCGCGCGCGTCGGCGAGATCGTCGCCGCGCCCGACCACCGTGAGCACGCGCCCGCCCGAAGCCGCGAGCCCGCTCGCCAGCGGCGCGACCCCGGCGGTGTAGATCTCGGCGAGCGCGCTCGCCTCGGCGAGTCCCTCCACGTGCGAGCCGGGCGTGACCTCGCCGGGATAGCCCGGGGCCGCGACGACCACGCCGACAGCCGCGCCGCGAGCCCAGCGCAGCGCGCTCGCGTCCAGCCTGCGCTCGAGGCAGGCTTCCAGGAGCTCGTAGAGGTCGCTCTCCAGGCGCGGCAGGATCACCTGCGCCTCGGGATCGCCGAAGCGCGCGTTGTACTCGAGGCAGATCGGCCCCTCATCGGTGAGCATGCAGCCGGCGTAGAGCACGCCGACGAAGGGGCGCCCCTCGTGCGCGAGCCCCGCCACCGCCGGCGCGACGATGCGCGACGCGATCGCCTCGATCACGCCCCGATCGACGTCGGGCACGGGGCTGTAGGCGCCCATGCCGCCGGTGTTCGGCCCGCGATCGCCATCGAGCAGGCGCTTGTGGTCGCGCGCCGGCGGCAGCACGACGAAGTGCTCGCCGTCGCTGAGCGCCATCAGCGAGACCTCGCGCCCGACGATGCGCTCCTCGATCACGACCTCGCGCCCGGCCGCGCCGAGCTCACCGGCCTGCATGAGGCGCCACAGGACGTCCTCGGCCTCGCTCAGCGCGTCGCAGACGAAGACGCCCTTGCCGGCCGCCAGGCCCGAGGCCTTGACGACGACCGGCGCGCCGAGCGCTCTGAGCGCCGCGCGCGCCTCCTCGTAGTCGTCGTATGCCGCGCCGCGCGCGGTCGGGATGCGGTGGCGGCGCATGAACGACTTGGCGAACGCCTTCGACGTCTCGATCTCGGCCGCGGCGCGCGTGGGGCCGAAGATGCGTCGCCCACCGGCATTGAAGCGGTCGACCACGCCCGCCGCCAGTGGCGCCTCGGGTCCGACGACGCTCAGGTGCACGCCGAAGCGCTCGGCGATCGCGAAGAGCTCCTCCGGGTCGAGCGCGACGTCCGGCAGCCGCGACAGCCGCACGTCCCTCAGCGCGTCGTGCTCCATGCCCGCGTTACCCGGAGCGACCAGCACGCGCCCGACCCGCGGCGAGCGCAAGAGCGCCTTGGCCAGCGCGTGCTCGCGCGCGCCGGCGCCGATCACCATCACGCTCGCCTCAGCCGACACGATCGCGGACCTCCAGCGGGTAGTCTCCGGTGAAGCAGGCCGCGCAGTGGGCGTGCCGGGCGTCATCGGCGAGCCCCGCGCGGATCGCCTGCATCATGCCTTCGTGCGAGAGGTAGGCGCACGAGTCGGCGCCGATGAGGCGCGCGATCGCCGCGACATCGAGCCGGCTCGCCACGAGGTCTTCGCGCCGCGGCATGTCGACGCCCATGTAACAAGGATGGCGCACGGGCGGGCTCGAGACGCGCATGTGCACCTCACGCGCGCCGCCCTGCCGCAAGAGCTGCACGATCGGTCCGGCGGTCGTGCCGCGCACGATCGAGTCGTCGACGAGCACGATGCGTCGGCCCGCGAGGTTGGCCGAGAGCGGGTTGAACTTCAGGCGCACGCCGGCACGGCGCTGCTCGGGCGTCGGCTGGATGAAGGTGCGACCGATGTAGCGGTTCTTGATGAGGCCCTCGCCGTAGGGGATCCCCGACGCGCGCGAGAAGCCGAGCGCCGCGGGCAACGCCGAGTCGGGCACGCCGACGACGAGGTCGGCGTCCGCCGGGGCCTCGTGCGCCAGGATCTCACCCATGCGCTGGCGCGTCGCGTGCACGAGCTGACCCTCGACGAGCGAGTCGGGGCGCGCGAAGTAGACGTACTCGAAAGAGCAGAAGGCGCGCTGGCGCCGGGGCAGGGCGGGGAAGCGCGAGCTCATGCCCTCGGGCGCGAGGCGCACGATCTCGCCCGGCTCCACTTCGCGCAACAGACGCGCGCCGATCGGGCCGAAGGCGCACGACTCCGACGCGACGACCCAGCCGCGCGCGCCATCGCCGGCCCCGTTCTCGCCGCCCTCTTCCGGAGGCAGCTCGCCGAGATAGAGCGGGCGAAAGCCGTGCGCGTCACGCACGGCGTAGACCGCGTCGGCGGTCATGAGCACGAGTGAGTAGGCGCCCTCGGCGACCTGCATCACGCTCTCGATGCGGCTCGTCCAGTCTGGTTTGGAAACCGCGCCCGCGAGCAGTTGTGTGAGGAGCTCCGAGTCGGAGTCGGACACGAGCCCGACGCCGCGATCGTGAAGCGCGCCGCGCAGCATGTGCGCGTTCGTGAGGTTGCCGTTGTGCGCGAGCGCAAGCGGGCCGGCGCCGGTGTGGATCACGTAGGGTTGGGCGTTCTGGACCTCGGAGGTGCCGGTGGTCGAGTAGCGCACGTGGCCGAGCGCGAGGTCGCCGACGAGCGGGGCGAGGTCCTTCTCGGTGAAGACCTGGGTGACGAGGCCCATGCCCTTGTGCGCGCGGATCCCGCCCGGCCCCATGACCGCGATGCCGGCCGACTCCTGGCCGCGGTGCTGCAGCGCGAAGAGCCCGAAGAAGGCGGTCTTGGCGAGCTCGCTCGACGGGGCCTCGGCCCGGCGCCGCGCCGCGACGATCCCGAACACCCCGCACGCCTCACGTGGGCCGGTGTCGACATCAAAGGCAGGCGGCGATCGCATCGCGACTCCCGAGTCGGAAGACGCGCCGAGCCTTACACCTTCGCCGCCGTGGGCACAACCCGCGGACCGGTTGAAGGCCTCCTCGTGCGCTCAGGGATCGCGCGCTCTGCGGACGGCCCGCGCGGAGCCCTTGGCGCCCTGAGCGCCGGCTGACCTCGCCGTGGGCCCGCGCGACCTCGTCGCCGCCGCGGGGCTCGCGCTCGGGGTCCTCGTCTTGGCGGGGGGATATGGCACGATCCCGGCGAGGAGCTGCTCGACGAGCCGCTGCGCGCGTGTGTGGCGAGTCGCGGGCTTCACCGCGGTCGCGACGCGGTGGCAGAGCGCGAAGCGGTTGGTCTTGTCGAGCGCGGCGAAGGCCGCCGCCGCGGCGCCGGTGAGCAGCGCCGCGAGCTCGGCCGGGACCTCCATCGTGGCCGGCCCGCCATAGGCCTGCGCCCAGCGCCCGTCGGCCTTGGCGCGCTCGACCTCGGCGAGCCCCGCGACGCGCATGCGGCCCTCGGCGATGAGGCGCTCCGCCTTCGCGACGTTGATCTTGCTCCAGATGCTCCTCTTGCGGCGGGGCGTGAAGCGTTGAAGGTAGAAGGTGTCGTCGAGCGAGCGGGCCTGGCCATCGATCCACCCGTGGCAGAGCGCGACCTCGACCGCCTCCGCGTAGGTCACGCTGGCGATACCCGTGCCCTTCTTGGCGAACCTGATCCAGAAGCCGTCACCAGGGTCGGCCGCGAGGAAGGCGTCGAAGCCCGCCGCGTCCTCGAAGAAGTGCACGGGCAGCTGATCCGCGGGCCCCTTCTTGCCACTCACGAGGTGATCTCCGCAGTTCCGGCGCGCACATAGCGCAGCCGGCGGTAGCCCGAATCGTAGGCCATCTCGCCGACGAGGCGCCAATTCGTGGGCGGCAGCGCGGCGCCGAACACCGGGATGCCCGCGCCGAGCACGATGGGGTTGAGCTTGATCACGAGCTCGTCGATGTGATCGGCGAGCGCGCTCGCGAGCTTGCCCCCGCCGCACAGCCAGATGCCCGTGCCCGGCGCGGCCTTGAGGCGCGCGACGAACGCGACCGCGTCGTCGTCGACGACCTCGACGGCCGGGTCGTGCTCACGCAGGCGCGACGAGAACACGATCTGTCGCAGGTGCGGGTAGGGGCTGGTGATGCCGTGCTTCAGCGCCGGCTCGTAGGTCCCGTAGCCCATGAGCACGGTGTCGAAGTGGCGGTTCGGGGCGTCCGCCGGGATCCCGAAGTACGAGCGGATGTGCGCCGGGAAGGACTCGGGGTAGTCGGCGGCCAGGTCGGCCATCGCCTTCGGTTCGAGCGGGAACATGTCGGTCGCACCGCTCGAGTCCGCGATGAGGCCGTCGATGGAGGTCGCGATGAGGTAGGTGAGCTTGCGCATGGCCTACGACTCTACGCCGCGCGCGCGCGTCGTGCCAGGCCAGGCTCGCGGCGCCCCCGCGCCCCGCGCTGACCGAGCGAAGCAACGACGCCCCCGCGGGTCGTAGCGGCGAACTCAGCGTGTGCGAGCGCGCGGGTTGGCGCGGAAGGTGGTCGCGTAGTCCATCACGCAGGTGATCTTGTAGGTCGGGTGGGGGCCGCAGGCGACCCCGGCGAAGAAGAGCTCGTGCGTGAGCAGCACGTCGCGGTGCCCGCGATCGGGCACGCCGTCGTCGACGATGAGGCCGATGACGATCTCCTCGGCGTCGGTCGGCCCGAAGCTGATGTTCTCCGCGACGAGCCCGTCCCACGAACCGATGCGCGAGACGCGCGCGGCGGGCGAGGAGCCGTCGCTGCCGCTATGGCCGAGCAGGCCGCTCCGCGCGAGGTCGTCGGCGTGCGCGCGCGCTGCGCGTTCCAGGCCCTGCGAGCGGGCCAACCGCGGCAGACGACGCGGCGCGCTCCGCAGCACCTCGATCGCCTCGTCGAGCGCGGCGACGCCCTCGATCGTCAGGATCACCGGCTCGGTCGGACCACGCACGATGCGTCTCCCCTGGTAGCTCGGGCGCAGCGCCAGGAGCTTCTTCGCGTACCCGCGTGGGTCGCGTCGGAACAGGTTCGTCTCGCGCAGGATCTCCGCCTCGAGTGCGCGATAGGCCGCCGGGTCGTCATAGTCGAAGCGGTCCTGACCGGCGGGTCGAGCGGGCGCCTCGGCCGGCGCGTCGTAGGGCGGGCGCGCCACGGCCACCTCGACCCACGCCCCGAGCATCGCGACGATCAGTACGATGGTCCTTGCGCCCCTGGTCATGGAATCCTCCAACGCGCGAGCGCGCGCGCGCATTCAACGCGGTCTGGGCGATCGAGCGCGCGGGCCTGTGTTGACCGCCGCGCCGATCTGTTGTGAATGTCTGTGACGAGCACAGCGCGGAATTTCCTGATAGGCTCGTGCACCGATCGCGAAGTCCGTTCTAGCAGACTGGGAGCCAACGCGGATCATGGCAGGTCACGACGTCCCGCCCGATGACAGCGAGGATACGAGCGAGTCCAGCTCGCGCTCGCTGCCTCGCCCTCCCGCGGCGCGTGCGCCGATCCCTCGCCCCGCCGCTCGCGCGCCGGCGAACGTGCCGCGCCCCTCGTCGCTGACCAACTTCGCGCCGCCGCCGCGACCTTCGTCCGTCGCCGTGCCCGCGCCCCCGCCTCAACGCCCCACGCCGACAGGCACGCCCGCGCCGCCGATCTCGCGCAAGGTGCCG
This sequence comes from Deltaproteobacteria bacterium, assembly GCA_011526585.1. Lineage (GTDB taxonomy): Bacteria > Myxococcota_A > UBA9042 > PHBI01 > PHBI01 > WYBB01. The sequence continues at coordinate 25,529 of WYBB01000078.1, read as the reverse complement.
CGCCCGGCGACCCAGTCCAACCCCGCCGTGCGCGCTCACGTCCCGGCGACGCGCCCGCCGCCCCAGCAGCAGCCGACCTCGCAGCCGCCGATCAAGGGCGCCGGCATCGAGCTCGCGATCGGCCAGCTCTTCGCCAAGCGCTATCGCATCGACAAGCAGGTCGGCAAGGGTGGCATGGGCGCGGTCTATCTCGCCACCCAGGAGCCACTTCAGCGCATGGTGGCGATCAAGGTGCTGCACGGCACCGCCGACACCACGACCGTCGCCCGCTTCCAGCGCGAGGCGCGCCTCATCGCGCAGCTCCAGCACCCGCACATCGTCGGCCTCATCGATTTCGGCGAGGACCAGGGGCGCCTCTACCTCGTCATGGAGTACATCGACGGCGAGTCGCTCACGAACGTGATGCAAAACGAGGCGCCGTTCGATCCCGCGCGCGTCGTCGACGTCGCGCTGCAGATCGCCGAGGCGCTCGCCGTCGCGCACGACATGTCGGTCGTGCACCGCGACGTCAAGCCCGACAACATCATGCTGCTCAAGACCGCCGGCGGGCAGGACTTCGTCAAGATGCTCGACTTCGGCGTCGCCAAGATCAAGCGCGACGGCGAGGCCCAGGCGAACAACACCGTCGAGACGAAGGCGGGCCTCATCGTCGGCTCGCTGCGCTACATCTCCCCCGAGCAGGTCGAAAACGGCGAGATCACCCCGCGCACGGACATCTATTCGTTCGGCTGCGTCGTCTACGAGATGCTCGCCGGCCGCCGCGTCTTCGACTACGCCTCGCCCGCCGATTGCGCGATCGCCCACATCACCGAGGAGCCGAAGCCGCCCGAGGTCGACGGGCAGGTGCTCGCCGGACCGCTCGTCGACTTCATCATGCGCTGCCTCAGCAAGAAGGCACCCGGGCGGCCGGCGAACGCGCGCGAGGCGATCGCCGCGCTGCAGGCGTGTCGTCAGGCGCCGATCACGACCTCGAGCCGCGCGGCGCGACCCGCCCTCGGGGCGCTCGGCGACACCGTCGAGCACGCGATCGGCGGGCTCGACCGCGCGCAGTCCGCCCAGACGATCGCCAGCGTCGATCCCGGCCCCACGGCGCGCGCCACGCCCGGCCCGGGTCCGCAGGGACCTCGCAGCCTCGACTCCCAGATCAGGCCGACGCGCCCCTCGGGCGTGAACAAGTTCGAGATCGTCGGCGGCGCGGGCGACGGCAGCGGCACCTCGACCCACCTGCAGGGCGTGAGGCTGCAGCCACGCGCGCAGGAGGTGGCGCCGAAGAGCAGGACCTGGCTGTGGATCCTCGTCGGCTTCCTCGCGCTGGCGACCGGCTTCATCACGGTCTTCCTCATCAACCAGAAGCCGAGCGGCGCGTCGGACTCGCTGCCGGTCGAGGCCAGCGCGGACGTCACGTCCGGTCCCGACGATCCGAGCGACGTCGCGGCGAGCCCCGCCGCGGCCGAGGTCGCCGCCGCCGACGCGAGCGAGCAGACCCCCGACGTGGACGCCGCGCCCGAGGTGTCGAGCGACGCCGGCCCGGGCGACGTCTCGGTGATCACCGATCCGCAGCGCGGCGCGATGGTCAAGACCGATCCGCCGGGCGCGACGATCCTCATGAACAAGAAGGTGCTGTGCACGACGCCATGCGTCGTGCCGTGGGGCGAGGGCGAGCCACCGCCGCTCGTGCGTGTGCGCCTCAAGGGTCACATCGACGTCGACCTGCAATTCGTCAACGCCGACCGCGGGACCGAGCAGAGCCTCACGCTGCGCAAACAGCCCTGATAAGCCGAGGAGCGCTGTCAGTAGGAAACGACAGCTCGCGACCCGGAGCTCCGGAGACGGCGCGAGGGCTCGGTCGAGCCCGAAGAGGGCGGCGGAGGGCGCAGGGTCGCGAGCGATACGACTCGTCCCACCGGCGTCCTTCCATCCCACGTGGTCGGCGACGCCGGTGGGACGTCAGTCGCCGCTCTTCGACAGGGCGAAGAAGCGTGTGATCGCGTCCGCGCGATGGCGCACACCCAGCTTGAGAGCGCAACGGTGCATGAGCACGCGCACGGTCGCGAGCGATAGCCCGAGCTCGTAGGCGATCTCCTTGTTCGTGCGACCGAGCGCGGCGAAGCCCATGACCTGAAGCTCGCGCCCGCTGAGCGCGCCGCGCGAGGGCACGACGACGTCGTTGCGATAAGCGACGATGAAGCGCCTGCCATCGGACTCGAAGTGATCGACCAGCGACCAGCGCGCCGAGGTGAGTCCTCGCCATGCCATCGTCGCTTCTTGGGGATCGCGCCGCACCGCGAGGCTACGCGCGCGCTCGACCCCGAGCACGGCCTGACGGAGCTCCTCGCGCGCTTGCCGCGAGTGCGCGGACCCATCGGCGTGCGCGACCTGCCCGTCCGGTCGCAGGATCGCCTCGGGCGCGAGCTCGGCGCGCCGGCCCTGCCGTCGCAACCGATAGCCGGACGCGAGGTGCGCGGCGACGCGGACGAACAGCGCGTCACGCTTTCCGAGTCGCGCCTTGCGCGTGCGCGGCGCGCCGAGCCACACCCCAAAGCCGCCCGGGTCGCGCCCGTTGATCCAGATGAAGTCATGGGCGCCGCCGAACTCCGTCAAGGCCTCCCTCACGTGGTCGCTCAGGTCGAGCCCGAGCGCCGTGCCGCACGTTCGGTCGAACCAGACGTTGTATGCGGGCGGCCGAGGCCCGAGAGGCGTCAGCGGCTCGCCGAGCTTCGCGTAGAAGCGCCGCATCCACTGCGGTGCGCAGCCGTGGGCGAACGCCGCGTTGGTCGTACTGACCTGGCCGTCGTGCACGCAATAGACGCTGACCTTGGTCCCGAGGCCGTCGGACAGCACAGGGCCAGCCGCGGTCGCGATGCCCTCGAGCCAACGACTCTCATCGGGCTCGTCCCGGTAGCACGCCTCCACCAGATCGATCACCGCGTCTGCTTTCATGCTTCGATGATCGCATCCGCCTTGGCGCCGCGCAATCCGCGGTCGCCTCATGTCCTGTTTCAGGAGAAGGGTTTACACGGGCATGCGTAAACCCGGAAAGCTTTGATGTCGAAGACCTGCGACACCTAGACTTCGCGGCATGACGACATCCGACATGAGCAGCTCAGCGTCGCACGCGACCCCCACCTCTTCGGGGGGCGCCCCCACTTCGCGTGGCGGTGCAGGCATCGTGCAGCTCAAACGGGAGCTTCGAGCGCAAGGGTACGCGGCGGGCGCCGCGGCGCTCGCCCCGGTCCAGCGCACCGGAACGGGCACGGAGCCGGGCGGAGCGCAGCACCCCCCGGTCGCGGCGGCGAGCAGGGCCGCGCAGGGGGGCGCGATAGCGGGGGCCATCGCCGGCACCCTGACCGGTAACGCGACGTCCGGAGCGCGGGGCGCGCGCGCCGTACGGCCGGCTGGGCCGCCCGAAGCCGGGAGCACCAGGACCGAGTCGTCCCCGGAAGTGACCGAGTCGCCGGAGGGTGGGCCGTCCGAAACGATCCGGGCGCGCGACATGCAAGAGCGGCTGCACCTGCTCGAGCACGAACGGCAGCTCACGCAGGAGAAGGTCAACGAGCTCACGGGGGAGCTCGAGCTGTGGCAGAACCAGGCCGCCAAGTTGAAGGGCGAGATCGGCGATCACCAGCGCCGCATCGAGGCGATCGAGGCCACGCTCCCGTACTCGCCTGATCCCTCGGCGCTACAGGCCGAGCTCGACGATCGCCAGACCAAGGTCCGGACGCTCCGAGGCGATCTCGACACATGCTCGAGCGCTGCGACCGAGGTTCATCAAGAGCTCGCCCACTTCCAGGACCTGCTGCGCCGGCAGGATGTCGAGCTCGAGCGACTGCGCGAGCTTCTCCGACCGGGACCTAAAGTCGGTATCTCACGCGGTGCCTGAGCCGGCGCGGCGCATGGTCGTCGTCAACGCGATCCGCACCCCATCTCGCGTCGCATCCGCCAACACTCAGTCGCCTGCGAGCATCGAATCGTGACCGACCCGTTCGTGCGCACAGCCGCCTGAGCAACGAACTCGCGCACCGTCTTGCCCTCGGGTCCGAAAACGGCCAGACGAACCCGCGGACCTGCACTACACCATGGGCATGAGCTCCGTGGCCGAGACCGAGTCCGACGAGGCACGCTACCAGGCGATCCGCGCGCGCGACCCACGCTTCGACGGTGTGATCTTCGTCGGCGTGACGACGACCGGCGTGTACTGCCGCCCGATCTGCCCGGCGAGGACGCCGGCACGCACGCGCTGCCGTTTCTTCCGCTCGGCGGCGGAGGCAGAGCGCGAGGGTTTCCGCGCCTGTTTCCGCTGCCGGCCGGAGCTCGCGCCCGGCACGGCGCCCGTCGACGCGAGCGTTCGCCTCGGACGCCTCGCCGTCCAGCAGATCGAGCACGGCTTCATGAACGAGGCGCGCGCGCCGGAGCTCGCGTCCGCGCTCGGCGTCAGCGATCGGCACCTGCGACGCGTCTTGATGCGCGAGCTCGGCGTCACGCCGGTCGGGCTCGCGCAGACACGTCGCCTCGCGATCGCGAAGCAGCTCCTGCACGACACGCCGCTACCGCTCACGCAGGTCGCGTTCGCGTCGGGCTTCTCGAGCGTGCGCCGCTTCAACGCGGCGTTCCTCGAGCGCTTCGGGTGCGCGCCGTCGGCGCTGCGCCGCGCACCCGCGACGACCGCGATCGCCTCGCGCCCGGGCGATCGGCTCACGCTGCGCCTCGACTATCGCCCGCCGCTCGCGTGGGAGCCGCTCTCAGCGTTCCTCGGCGCGCGCGCGCTGCCCGGCCTCGAGCGCGTCGAGCACGGCGTCTACCATCGCCTGATCGGTGAGGCGGCGATCGAGGTCGCGCCGGACCCGCGCCGAAGCGCGCTGCGGGTCACGCTGCCGGGCTCGCTCGCGCCGCGCGTCGCCGAGATCGCGCAGCGCGTGCGACGCCTCTTCGACCTCGACGCCCACCCCGACGCCGTGAGCGAGCGCCTCGGCGCCGACCCACGGCTCGCCCCGCTCGTCGCGCGTCACCCCGGGCTGCGCGTGCCGGGCTCGTTCGACCCGTTCGAGGCCGCCGTGCGCGCCGTCCTGGGACAGCAGGTCTCGGTGCGCGCCGCCACCACGCTGGCCGGCCGCCTGGTCGCCGCCTTCGGCGCCCCGCGCGCCGAGGTCCTGGCGCGTTGCGAGGACACCGCGCTGCGCGCGCTCGGTCTCACCGGCGCGCGGGCTCACACCCTGATCGCGCTGGCGCGCGCGGTCGATCGCGGCGCCGTCTCGCTCGCGCCGCTCGATCCCGAGCGCGCGATCGCGCGCCTGCAGGCGCTGCCGGGGATCGGCCCGTGGACGGCCAACTACATCGCGATGCGCGCGATGGGTTGGCCCGACGCCTTCCCGGCGGAGGACCTCGGCGTCAAGAAGGCGCTCGGTCTGCAAACGGCTCGCGCCATCACGGCGCGCGCCGAGGCGTGGCGCCCGTGGCGCGCCTACGCCGTCATGTATCTCTGGCATGCGTGAGGAACGACATGAACGACGACACGTGCATCGCCTGGCGCTCGCTGCGCTCCCCGCTCGGCCCGCTCCGCCTGCGGGCCGACGCTCTCGGCCTCGTCGAGGTCGCCTTCACCGACGGCGACGACGCATCATCCCCGCCTCCCGCGGCCTCGTGCGCGCGCTCCACGGCGTTCCTCGATCTCGCCGAGCGCGAGCTCGCGGCCTACTTCACCGGCACGCTCGAGCGCTTCACCGTGCCGCTCGCCGCCCGCGGCACTCCGTTTCAGCGCGCGGTGTGGCGCGCGCTCGAGGCCATCCCGTTCGGCCAGCGCCTCGCCTATCGCGACATCGCGCGCACGCTCGGACGCACCGGCGCCGAGCGTGCGGTCGGCGCCGCCAACGGCAGGAACCCGATCGCCATCATCGTCCCGTGCCATCGCGTCGTCGGCGCCAACGGCGCGCTGACCGGCTACGCCGGTGGCCTCGATCGAAAACGGTGGCTGCTCGCGCACGAGGCACGCGTCGCCGCCGTCAGCTTCACGCTGCAGTCCCCGGCCCGCCCGTGACGCGACGACGGCCGCCGCTCACGCCCAGCGCGCGAGCAAGCCCTCGGGGAAGCGCGGCCAACCGCCCACGCGCGGCCTCCCGAGCCGCGCCCTCAAGCGCGCCACGCGCGCTTCGGCTCGCGCGTCCTCGGGCATGATCTCGGCGAGCGCCTCCGCGAAGTCCAGGTCGTAACACACCATGGCCAGATCGATCTGCGCGCGCCCGAGCCCCGCCGCGACCTCGCGCACGTCGTAGTGATCCCGGATCGCGCGCATGTCGAGGTCGTCGCTCACCACGACGCCATCGTAGCCGAGCTCGCGCCGCAGGATCCGCGGCACCACCTCCGCCGAGAGCGTCGCAGGAGACGTCGCGTCCAACGCCTCGAAGATCACGTGCGCGGTCATGATCATCGGCGCGCCCGCCGCGACCGCGGCCGCGAACGGCGGGAGCTCGATCGCGTCGAGCCGCTCGCGCCCATGCACGATCCGCGGCAGGGCCAGGTGACTGTCGAGGACCGTATCGCCATGGCCCGGGAAGTGCTTGCCGCACCAGGCGACCTCCGCCCGCGCGAGCCCACGCGCCCACGCCAGCGCCAGCTCGCTCACCACCGCCGGCGTCTCGCCGAACGCCCGCCGCCCGATGATCGGGTTGTCCGGGTTCGTGTCGACATCCAGCACCGGCGCGAAGTCGACGTTGACGCCCAGCGCCGCGAGCTCCCGGCCCATCGCCTCACCGAGCGCCTCGAACTCGTCGACGCCCAGCAACCGCGCCAGCTCGCCCATCGCCGGCACCGCCGTCGCCTCGGGGATCGCCGGCGGCTTGAGCCGCTGCACCGGCCCGCCCTCCTGGTCGACCGCGACGATCGGCGCGTGCGCCGCGCCCGCGAAGGCCTCGTCGATCTCCGCGATGAGCGCCCCCCACTGCGCCGAGTCGCGCACGTTGCGCGAGAAGAGCACCACCCCCGCCAACGTCCCGCCGCGCGCCATCGCCCTCACACGAGCGGGCAGCGCGTGTCCCTCGAAACCGACCAGCAGACGGCTTATGGAGTACCGCCGAGCTTGGTGATGATGTCGCGCACCGTGTCCCCGTCCTTCGCGCCGGGCACGAGCTCCAAGTACTTCTTGTACGACGCGACCGCACCCTTGTTGTCGCCGCGCTTGATCTTGATCGAGGCGATCATCTTGTGCGCCGACGCGTACCCCTTGCCCGCCGCCTGCTCATAGAGCTTCAGCGCCGCCGCCTCGTCGGTATTGTGCAGCGCGCGCGCCTCCTTGTAGAGCTCGTCGGCGCTCTTGCCCGCGGGCTCCTTGGGCGGCGGGGGCTCCTTGGGCTGGTCCCGCTGCGCATCCCGCCGCGCCTCGTCGGCCTTGAGCCGCCTGGCCTTCGCGATCACCTCCGGCGCCTCGGCGTGGTTGGGCAGGTACTTCTGCGCCTCCTCGGCCATCGCGATCGCGTCGTTCCACTGCTTCTTCGTGAGCGCCTGCTTGGCCTGGTCCACCAGCCCGTTGGCGATCGCCGAGCCCACCGCGCCGCGCATCTCGGTCACCGCCGCCGCGTAGCTGCTGTCGGGCGGCATCGCCGCGAGCTTCTGCAGCGCCTTCCACGTGCCGAGCAGATCGTTCTTGCCCTGCGCCGCCTGCGCCTCGGCGAACGCCGCCTGCACGGCTTTCTCCGATGCGACCTTCGCTTGCAGCGCCTTGGCCTGCGCGTGCTCGGCGTCGAGCGCCAGCAGCGCGTCGAGGTGCTGGCTCGCCTCGTCCCACTTCTGCGCCCCGGCCGCCGCGCTCGCCTTGTCGAGCAGATCCTTGATCGCCACCGTGTTGTCGACCGGGGTCGGCGGCGGCGCCGTCGCCACCGCCGTATCGGGCGCGGCCGCGGCCACCGTATCCGGCGCGGCCACCGCCACGTCCGGCTGCGTCGCGGGCTGGGTCGGCGGCTCGCTCGTCGGCTGCGGCGGCGCCATCGTGTTGCCGACCGGGACGTTCGGCACGATCGGTTTGTCCGACGGCTTGGCGATCACCAGGAAGTACAAGGCCGCGATGCCACCGGCCGCCAGCAGCAGGATCGCCACCAGCATGCCCTTGCCGCCCTTCTTCGGCTCCTCGGCGCGCGCCTCCTCGGTGTAGTCCTCGGGGCGGAAGATGAACTCCTCGCCTTTTTCGACGAACCGGAACTGCACCTTGCCGAGCTCGATGATGTCGCCGCTCTTGAGCGACGACTCCTCCCAGTACTCGCCGTTGACCCGGATCCCGTTCTTCGACTGCAGATCCACCATGCGGACCTTGCCGTCTTTCATTACGATCTTCGCGTGGTTGCGGCTGATGGAGTGATGGTCGACCTTGAGGTCGTTCTCGCCCGTGCGCCCGAGGATCATCGTCTCGGTGGTGATCGGATACTCGCTGCCCGCCAGGTGCGTCGTCACCGCCACCAGCGTCGGGTGGTTCGCGCCGATGCGCTTCTTGCCCTGGCCTCGGCTCCGCCGCAGCTCGTCGCCGCTCACCTCGCCGGTCTGCTCGAGGTCCTTCTTGCCGCCGGGCGGGATCGTCGGCTCCTTCTTCTTCGCGCTCGCGCCGCCCTTTTCACCCATCTCGGCCTTGGCCGCGGCGATCTGGTTCTTCGCCGCCGCCTCCAGCTCGGCGCGCTTCTTCTCGTTGCCCTTGAACTCGGTCATCGACTGCGACACGGCGGCCGCCGCCGCGCCTGCCGCCGCCTGCTTCATCTGCGCCGGATCCTCGACCGCCTTCACGCCCTCGAGCGAGAGCAGGTAGTCGCCGATCTGGATCGTGTCGCCCGCGCCGACGCGCCGCGTCTCCGTGATGCGCTCACCGTTGACGCGCGTGCCGTAGCGCGACACGTCCTCGACGTGGATCTCGTCGCCCTTCTTCAGGAAGCGCGCGTGCGTTCGCGACACGTTGCGCTCGGTCAGGCGGATCGTGTTGCCTTCCTTGCGACCGATGGTGATCTCGTCGCGCGTGATGGGGACGACGGTGGTCTTGCCCGACTCGTCCTTGATCTGGAGTTTCACCAAGGGAAACCTCGCGTATGTGGCTGCCACCGGTTCGCTGGCAGGGCGGCTCGGCGCGACCCGCGTCGGCTGCGCGCGGAGCCTTCGCCGATCCTTCCGGTCGGCGCGGCGTGAAGGGGCATCGGTCACCGACCCCAATGATTCTAAGGTCGATAGCAGAGTCACGCCAAAGCCGCAACGCCTGGTCCAGCCCGCCTCGGCTCCGATGAAGGGCCTTGGGCCCGCCTCGGACGCGGTCGCGACGCCGCACGTGCCACGTCCCTCCGCCCGGGCCCCACGCGATCGTGTCCACGCGGACACGGCCGGGCGTGGCTCTGCCGACACGGACCTCGCGCCACGCGCCGCCCCGCCGGCACGGCGCCCACGTCCCAGGCCGCAGCGCCCACCGCACGTCGTCTGGCACGCGTCTTGATACTCACCCGGCGGAACCCGACGGCGAGGCGCCGCGCGCCATCTCGCCCAGAGCCACGAAGGAGACCTCGATGTCCGCTGGAGACCACGCCCACCGCGCCTTCGCCGACCTGGCCCTGCCGCACCTCGACGCCCTCTACGGCGGCGCCCTGCGCTACACCAAGAGCCCGGCCGCCGCCGAGGACCTCGTGCAGGAGACGATGCTGCGCGCCTATGCGAGCTGGCACCAGTTCGACCCCGCGACCAACTGCCGCGCCTGGCTCTTCCGCATCCTCTCCAACAGCTTCATCAACGGCTGGCGCCGCAAGACCAAGGAGCGCGAGGTCCTCGAAGGCGAGCAGCTCGGCGCGCACGGCGACCGCTTCTACTGCCGCGACTCGGCCAGCGCCTGGGCCCACCCCGAGACGGTCTTCTTCGACCGCAACCTCTCGCCGACCGTGCTCGCCGCCCTCGACTCGCTCAAGCCGGAGTTCCGCGTCGTCGTCGAGCTCGCCGACCTGCAGGGCCTCTCCTATCGCGAGATCGCCGACGCCCTCGAGATCCCGATCGGCACCGTGATGTCGCGCCTGTTCCGCGCCCGCCAGAACCTCAAGGGCAAGCTCGCCGACCATGCCCGCCAGTTCGGCCTCCTGCTCGAGGCCACCGCCACCTCCGCGCTCGGCGTCTCCGCCGCGGCCGCCTGACCCCAGAGAACCTGCAGGAGGATCCCGCCATGGCCGCCGACGCCTTCGCCTTCGTCGCTCTCGCCGCCCTCGGTCACGCGCTCGCGCTCGCGCTCACCCTCGGCCTGCACAAGAAGCTGGTCGACGCCCAGCGCCGCGCGCATGCGCTCGGCGACGTCACCGATCCGACGGCCCCTCCCACAGGGGCCTGAAGTCGAGCCCCGCCTGATAGACGTAGCTGATGTTGTGATCGTAGCCGTACACCACGACGCCGATCGGCTGGCTGGCGACGATCGTGCGCACCCCGCTCGTGACCGGCACCGTGAGGAGGCGCCAGGCGCCCGTGCCGATCGGGCGCGCCGCCGCGGTGTCGAGCACCTCGCCGTCGAGGCGTAGCGTCGTGCCCGTCGCCAGCGCGATGTTGACGAACTGCACACGGTAGGTGTCGGGCACGAGGAAGATCGGATCGGTCCGCCACTGACCTATCGGTGTCACCAGCAGCATCGACGGGTCACCCTGGCAGTTGCCACCGAGCGCGGTGTTGCAGCCGGGCGAGACACCGAACGGCCCGGGTGGCTCGGCGGTGCTCTGGCTCGCCAGGAACTGCGCCACCAGCACCGGCCGCGAGCTCTCGAGCGTAAGGCTCTCGCGGGTCGTGAGCTCGAAGATTCCACCCGCGTCGAGCACGGGCGCCGCGCGCGGCGGGTCGAAGGTGAGCTCGGTGCCGTCCTCCAGCGCGAGGATCTTGATGTGGTCCGCCTCGCCTCCGCGATCGGTGAGCTTCGTCATCACGAAGCGCGTGCCCCAGGTCTCGAGCGGCGGGAGCTGCGTCTCGAGGTGGTCGCAGTAATAGCCGCTCTCGGGCACGCGCGCGCAGCGGTTGCCGGCAAAGACCGCGACGCGGTGGTTGAGCGAGGTGATGCGCGTGCCGCTGAGATCGCGCCGGATCCCCGCCGCGCTCAGCGCCTCGAGGTGCAGCACCTCGCCCTTTTGCAAGGTCAGCCTCGTCGGCACGCCCTCGTCGATGAGCAGCGGCTGCGTGTCCATCTTGATCGTCTCGGTCGTGACGACCTCGATCTCGGTGCCGTCCTCGGTCGCGACCACCGTCACGTACGGCGGCTCCGACTCGATGCCGAAGTCGCTGTAGGTGAGCGCCAGGTAGTCGTGGCCGAGCGCGGTCGCCGGGATGATCAGCGAGGCGTCGCTGGTCGCGACCGCGAACGCGTCGGCCGCGTCGTAGCGCTGTAGCGGGTTGAACATGAAGGCGGCGATCGGCTCGTCGCTCTCGATGCGGAACGAGCGCATGCTCAGCCCCGCGCTCAGAAGCTGCGAGTCGGTCCGCGGCACCGGCAGCGCGTGCGTCGCCAGACCGCCCACCGGCACCGTCACCGTCGCCACGTCGCCCCAGGGGTGCGTCACCGTCACGGTCGCCGGACGCGCCGAGCCGCTCGAAAAAGCGAATGAAAACTTGTTGTTGATCGCGTGCGCGCTCGTCGGCAGGTCGACCGCCCAGAACTCGCACGCCAGGTAGCCGCGCTTGGATCCCTTGACCTCGCACTCGCTCAGACAACGCCCGTCGAGGCACGACTGGCCGGCCAGGTCGTCGCAGGTCAGCGCCAGCGCCTCGGTCTCGCGGTCGTCCATGCACTCGAGCACGTCCTGCCCCTCGCAGCGCCGCGACCCCGGCTCGCAGCCCTCGAAGCAGCCACCGTTACGGCAGCGGTCTTCGCCGCACGACTCCTCGAGCCACGCGGTGCCGCGCTCGTTGCACACCTGGCGCGCGCGCTCGCCGCTGCAGCGCGCCTCACCCGGGGCGCAGATCACCGGCACGCAGTGGCCGCCGTCGCAGATCGTCAGCGCCGCGCACGTGCTCAGGATCCACTCGCCCGCGGTGCAGGTCTCGAGCCCGCCCGCGGTATCGCAGCGCGTCGCGCCTTCGCGCGCCGCGTCGCACGCCGTCAGGAAGCCGTCGTCGCCGGGGTCGGCGTCGCGCGTCTCGACCGCGACGTCGCGCGGCTCCGAGGTGCTGTGGCGCGTGACCTCGCTGCCACAGCCCGCCGCGACGACCGCCAGCGCCAAGAGCGCCCGCGTCGCGATCCCATCGCGCTCAGCCACGACGGCGCCGCGCCACCATCGCCGCCAACGCGACGAGACCGGCGAGCGCACTGCCCGCCCCACCGCCGGCGCAGCCATCGTCCTTCTTCTTGGGCGTGTCGGTCTCCGCCTCGGCGCTCGTGTCCGGCGTCGCCGTCGTGTCCTCGCCTTCGGCCTCCTCGGGCGACTCCTCCGGCGAGGGCTCGGGCCCGGGCTCGACGGTGCCGTCCTTCCACGGCGCGAACGGGGTCGGGTCGTCCTCGTAGTTGCCGGTCTTCGTCGGGTTGTGGCCAAAGCCGTTCCACTCGAACTTGCTCCTGACACTGCCCTCGGTCTTCCACGCGAAGAGCCAGCCGTCGCGCGTCGAGACGCTGACGTCGAAGAGGCCGTCGCCGTCGAAGTCACCGATGCCCGCCGAGGCGATGATCCAGCCGCCGGTCTGCTTGGGGAAGCCCGTCGGCTCGTTGCCGAGGTAGTCCCAGGCGTGCAGGAGATAGCCGCCCGAGCCGATCACCACCTCGGGGTCGTTGTCGTTGTTCAGGTCGACGATGCTCGGCGTGTTGAAGAACTGCCAGTCGTCGATGATGCGCGGGAAGCCCTCCATCATCTTGCCGGTGTCGGTGTCCCAGCCCGACATGTGGTGGTCGAAGTGCGCGCGCTTGCCGCCGCCGGCGAAGGCGATGGCGAAGTCGAAGCCCGCCGTGCCCTTGACCATGTCGATGCCGCCCTCGCCGTCGATGTTGCCGAAGGCGCCGTTGTTCATGAGGATGTAGGCCGGGCTGTCGCTCGAGTCCGACTTCGGGCCGAAGGTGTTGTTGTCCATCTTCTTGTACTCGCGCCCGTCGTGGCGGAAGAGGATCCCCGGCGTCGAGATCGTGTCGAAGCTGATCTCCAGCTTGCCGTCGAAGTCGAGGTCCGCGAGCATCGGGTTGGCGACGACGCCGCGACCGACGATCGGCAGCACGTTGACCGTCAGCCCGTAGAGCGAGCGCGGCCAGCCCTCCTTGACGGCGCCGGTCTCGGCCTCGAGCACGTAGGCGACCGCCTCGTTCTCGACGCCCGCCGCGCCGTAGACCTCCGAGCTGCCCGACGCGATCTCCGGCTTGCCGTCGCCGTCGATGTCGCCGACCGCCGGGGTCGCCACGATGCGCGCGCGCGTCTCGACCGACTGATCGTCCTCGGGGTTGTAGAGGCGCACCGGGTACGGCGCCATCGCCGTGCCGTCGGCGTGCCACACGTAGATGTGCTGATCCATGCCGGCGGCGATGATCTCCAGGCCGCCCTGCTGATCGAGGTCATAGAGCACCGGCGAGGCGAAGAAGCCGCCGTCGGTCACGCGCGTCGGGCTCGTGTCGCTGACGTTGGCGAAGTCCATGCTCTTGGGCCAACCGGCGCGCTGGCTGCCGTCGTGCTCGAAGACGAAGACCCAGCCGTCCCATGAGGTGGCGACGATCTCCAGCGTGCCATCGGCGTCGAGGTCGCCGATCGACAGCGGCATCATGCCGGTCTGCCGCCCGATCGCCGGATCGATGCGCCCGTTCTGCGCGATGCAGCCCTGCTTGTCGGTCCGGAACGCGCACGAGCCGAGCACGTTCTTGGCCTCGCTCGCCTTCATCGGGCGGCGCGGGTCGACGGCGACCGGGAAGCCGGCGAGCTCGCTGCCGTCCTGCTGGTAGACGTGGATCATGCCGTCGCTGGCGAAGATCACGAGCTCCTCGTCGTCGTCCTGGCCGTCGATGTCGGCGAAGATCGGTGAGGACTCGAGCGAGGTGTCGAGGTCCATCGGGAAGGCGTCCCAGCTCGTCGGGTCCTTGTGGAAGAGGAAGCCCTTGCGGTGCTCGCCGCGCACGGCCACGCCGGCGCCGTTTTCGGCGGTCGCGACGAGCCTGAGCGTCACGGCGTTCTGGTGCGGGTCGGTGACCTTCAGATCGAGGTCGAGCGCGACGGCGCTGACGTCCCAGGTCGCGCACTTGCCTTCGAGGGCGGCGGTCGTGCCGCGGTCGATCTCGACGAACTCGGAGTCGCGCGGCGCGACGCCGGTCGCGTACTCGAGCACCCAGTCGACCTCGGCGTAGCGGGCCTCCAGGCCGTCGGCGCGCTTGTTCAGGCGGCACATCACGTCGACCGACGGCGTGCGCGCGGGGTCGATGACGGTGAACCAGGTCGGGTGCTCGATGTAGACCTCGGGCGGGATCCTGCGCTCGACGATGGCGTCGACGGTGCGCCGCGCGTTGTTGCGGCCGTAGCCGAAGTGCCAGTCCCAGCCCTCGCGCGAGGGGTACTTCTCGGGGTCGTCGTCGTTCGGGTTGATCGCGATGTCGTCGGATTCCATCGTGAGGAGCTGCTTGACCTCCTCGGCGGATAGCGGCGGGGTGAGGCCACTTTCGAGCGCGGCTGAGTACATGAGGCCAACGTGGCCCGAGGTGATGCCGACCGCCTCGGAGGAGCAGCCGGTGCCGGGCGTCGAGAGCAGGAGCTGCATCCCGAAGTTCGTGCAATTGTTGAAGTTCATGAAGGTCGTCGAGTGGTCGGTCGAGGCGGCGTCGTACTGGATCGCGTGCACGTAGATCGAGCGCTCGCCCGAGCCGGGGAAGTTGTGGTGGTAGCTGAGCTCGTCGGCGGCGGAGGCGACCAGCGCGACGTTGTTGGCGTAGGCGTAGTCGATGGCGCGGCGCGCGAACTGCGTGTAGTTGACCGTGCCGAGCGCGCTCTGGATCAGCGACGCGCCGCTGTCGACCGAGAAGACGACGCCCTGCGCGAAGTCGTTGGAGTCGGTGACGAACGAGTCGCCGACGCGCAGCATCACGACCGAGCAGTCCGGGCAGACGCCGATGTCGCCGCGGCCGTCGTTGCCTTCGGCGGCCGAGTCGCGCGCCTCGCCGTTGCCGTGGCCGAAGCGGGTGTCGTCGTAGGCGTCGTTGTCGTCCATGAAGAAGTCCCAGCCCGAGATGTCGTCGACGTAGCCGTTGCCGTCGTCGTCGACCCCGTCCGAGCACTTCATGATGAGGTCCTGCGGGTCGATCATGCCGTTGGCGTTGGTGTCCCAGTCGGCGAGCCGCTCGGCCTCGGTCGAGCCGGCGTAGTAGTCGCGGATGTCGAACCAGCCCGAGGCATCGACGTCGAAGTCGTCGCCGTCGCCGGGCTTGCAGCCCTGGAGCTCGCCGGCGTTGAGGTACCACTTGTTGACGAGGTCGCGGTTGTCCCAGTAGGCGCCCGAGTCGTGCACGGCGATGATGACGCGGCGGTCGCCGGTCGTGACCTGCCAGGCGCGGTCGGCGTGGATCCCGGGGCCGAGGTCGCGCTCGTCCGGGTGCTCGATGTTGGGCAGCCACGCCTCGGGATAGTGCGACCACAGGTTCCACTGGCCGCGGAAGCCGGGGTCGTTCGGCGGCGCGAGGCGCGGGTCCTCGGCGGGGCCGTTGGGCCACTCCTGGGCGAGGGCGTCCCGGGGCGAGGCGAGCGCCGTCACGAAGAGGGCGATGAGGGCGATGAAGGCGAGGGCGAGGCGCATGACGAGCTCTCCAGGCGTGCGTCCAGCGTGGACGGGTGCGGGGCCGCGGACCGGCAGCGGAGCGCCGCGTAGAAGACCCAAACGCGTGGCTCTTTGCAAGGACTTCCCGGTCGGGCATGGTCCTCGCGGTCGCACGTGCGAACGGGCGAACCGCGAAGCATCGGGAGGAGAGGGGCGATGGCCGACTACAACGTCGAACAGATCCCGGCCGGTTGGGACGAGGCCGCGCGCTTCTATGACCAGCACGTCGCGTCGTTCACGGCGAAGTTCGCGCGCGACGCGATGGACCTGGTCGGTGTCTCGCCGGGTGCGCGCGTGATCGACGTGGCCGCCGGCTCGGGCGCGCTGGCGATCGGCGCCGCACAGCGCGGCGCGACCGTGCTGGCGACCGACTTCTCGCGCGGCATGGTCGAGCTCCTGCACGACAAGGCGCGTGCGCTCGGCCTCGACAACCTCGCGGTGCGCGTGATGGACGGGCAGGCGCTCGAGGTCGCCGACGCCACCTTCGAGCGGGCCTTCTCCGTGCTCGGGCTGATGTTCTTCCCCGATCGGCAGAAGGGCTTCGCGGAGCTCTCGCGCGTGCTGGTGCCCGGCGGCAAGGCGGCGGTCGTGACCTGGTCCAAGCCCGACAAGATGCGCGTGCTCGGGGCCTTCCAGAACGCCTTGTGGCGGGCCCTGCCCGACCTGGCGCTGCCGCTGAGGCCGCCGCCCTGGCTGCCGCTGACCGAGCCCGAGGCCTTCAAGAAGGAGATGCGCGAGGGGGGCTTCTCACATGTGCGCGTGCACACCGTCGCACACGTCCTGGTCTTCGACGATCCGCGCACCGCCTTCGAGTGGGTGACCGGCGCGACGCCGGCGCTGAACGCGATGATCGGCACGCTCGAGGAGTCCGATCTCGCGAGCCTGCGCCAGGCCTTCGTCGAGGACGTGTGCGAAGCGCAGGGCAGCGGCCCCTTCGGCTTCGAGGCCGAAGCGCACATCGCGGTCGGCCGGCGCTGAGGTGCGCCGGATCCTCAGTTCGCGCGCGGCGCCGGTCCTGCGCGCGTGATGCGATCGAGGCGGAAGCGGCGCGGCGCGTCCTTGTCGAGGTCGTGGGCGATGACGCTGGTCTCGCCGCGCTCCATCAAGATCCCGCGCACCTCGATCGTGCGCTCGCTCTCGAGGTGGTTTCCGTCGACGTAGGTGATCTTCACGGGCGCCTTGGAGAACCACGCCTCCTCGATGGTGCGGCGCACCGCCGGGTCGCTCGGCAGGGCCGGCACGCCGGTGAAGACGAGGGTCCGGGCGTGCTCGATCAGCGCGCGCTGATCCGAGGCGGAGAGCGCGCCGCGCACCTTGTCGAGCGCGCCGCGCAGCGTCTCGACGAACGGCAGGAAGCGCATCTCCTCGGCCCAGCGTCCGAGCGTCACCAGGATCGCCGCCTCACGCGCGCTGAAGTTGACGGGCGGCAGCGTGTAGTCGCGGTCGAGCGCGTAGCCGCCGCCGCGTCCGCGCTCGGAGAGGAGCGGCAGGCCGGCGTCGGCCAGCGCGTCGAGGTCGCGGTAGATCGTGCGCACGCTCACGCCGAAGCGCTCGGCCAGCGCCTCGGCGGTGACGCCGGTCTTGCGCGCTCGCATCGCCTCGGCCAACGCGAAGAGGCGGGTCTGACGCGCGCTCATCGCGCCTCGCGCGCGCGGCTGACGGTGGCGCACAAACCTGACATACTGTTGTCAGATGGTTCGTTCAGATTGGCGTTCACGGCGGTCACGAAGGCCTCCGCCCACAACAATAGCTGACAAGAGAGCGTCCCACCATGAACACGATCACCTGGTTCGAGATCCCCACCACCCAGCTCGGGCGCGCCACCGAGTTCTACACCATCGTCACCGGGCAGAAGCTCGACCTGGTCGAGGAAGGCAACATGCCGATGGCGGTCTTCCCCGGCACCCCCGGCTCGGTGCACGGCTGCCTCGTCAAGGACGACAAGCACGCTCCCGGCAAGGGCACCGTCGTCTACCTCGACTCGACGCGCATGCCGGGCGGACTCGACGGCGCGCTCGAGCGCACCGGCCGGAGCGGCGGCGAGGTCGTGCTGCCGCGCACGGCGATCGGCCCGCACGGCTTCATCGGGCTCATCAAGGACACCGAAGGCAACGTCGTCGGCCTGCACCAGATGACCTGAGCCCGTTCGCTGCATGGGCTTGTGCGGCGCCGAGCGTGATGCGACAAGGCCTCATGCTCGCGCGCCCGGCCACGCTCCTGTACGCCATCGCATCGACGCTCGCGGCCTGCGGCGGGGATGCGGACGAGCGCGCAGGCGGCGACACGGCCGCCGCGCCCGAGGCGATCGTGGACGCCGCCGATGCGTCAGGCGACGGTGCGCCCGACGCCGGTGAGGAGGTCGCGCTGCCGCCGCCGAGCTGCGAGGCGCTCGGCGATCCGTCGCTGCGGCTCGTGCAGGACGGTACGCTCCTGCGCGATCGCGACGGCCGCCAGGTGTGGCTGCGCGGGGTCAACGCCGGCGGGCGCGCCAAGTTCCCGCCGTTCTTCCCGTTCGCCTTCGACGAGGTCGACCCGAGCGCGCCGCCCTTCGAGGAGGCGCTCGCCTCCTATTATGATCGTATCGCCGCGTGGGGTCATGGCGCCGTGCGCCTGCCGTTCACCTGGGAGGCGGTCGAGCCCGTGCGCGGCACCTACGACGAGACCTTCCTGGCGCGCCTCGACGCGATGGTCGACGCCGCGGGCGCGCGCGGGATCCGCGTCATCCTCGACAACCACCAGGACGTCTTCTCGCGCCGCTATTGCGGCGACGGCTTCCCGCTCTGGACGATGGCCGACCCCGAGACGCCGCGGCCCGAGGACTGCTCGGCCTGGTTTCTCGCCTACTTCCAGAACGCCGCCATGCAGCGCGACTTCGATCGCTTCTGGGATGGCGAGGACGGGCTCATGCAGGCGTTCGAGGCGATATGGACGATGCTCGCCACGCGCTATCGCGACCACGACGCGGTCATCGGCTTCGAGATCATCAACGAGCCGGGCTGGGGCACCCGCGACCCCAACGCCTTCACCGCCGAGGTGCTGACCCCTTTCTACACGCGCATGGTCGAGGTGATCCGACGGGTCAGCGCCGAGCAGCTCGTCTTCGTCGACGCGACCGGGCTCGACGGCGTGATGGCCGAGACGCGCCTCGAGCGCCCCGTCGGCGACGGCATCGTCTTCGCGCCGCACTGGTACGACGGGCTCGCGCTCGCCGGCGGTCGCACGCCCGATCCCGAAGCCGTGCACGAGGGGCTCGCGAAGTGGGCCGCCGTCGGGCGGGCCTGGGACGTGCCGGTGCTGATCGGCGAGTTCGGGGTGCCGCACGAGCTCGAGGGCGCCGACCTCTTCATCCGCGCGCACTGGGACGCCTTCGACGCGCTCGGACTGCACGGCACCCAGTGGGAGTACTCGGTGACCGGCGAGACCTGGAACGCCGAAGAGCTCTCGGTCGTCGAGAGCGACGGGACCGAGCGCGCGATCGCACGCGAGCTCGTGCGCGCCTATCCGGCGGCGATCGCGGGCGAGCTCCGGTCGTGGACCTACGACGCGGCGACCGCCGTCGGCGAGATCGCGCTCCTGGCGGACGGCGTGACGCTCGTGCGCGCGCCGGCGCGGCTCTATCCCGGCGGCCCCGCAGTCGAGATGGTCGAGGGCGAGGCCTGCGCGCGCTGGGACGCCGCGACCGAGCTGCTGGTCATCGGCGCGCGCGGGCGCCTCGTCGTACGGATCGCGCCCGAAGCGCGGTAGCGGGGGATCAGGCCGCGGCGAGGTGCTCGATCAGGATCTTGGCGCCGAGGCCGATCAGCACCAGCCCGCCGAGCAGATCGAGACGAGGCCCGAGCAGCGCACCGAGGCGACGGCCCGCGTAGAGGCCGGCGACGCTCAGCGCGGCGGTGGTGAGGCCGATCGTCAGCACCGCCGAACCCAGCGGCGCGCCGAGCAGCGGCAGGGTGAAGCCGACCGCGAGCGCGTCGATGCTCGTCGCGACCCCGAGGACCAGCAGGGCGACGATGGCGAACGGCGGGTCGTCGCCGCGGCGCGCCTCGGGATCGTGCGTGCCGCGAGCCTCCCAGAGCATCTTGCCGCCGATCGCGGCGAGCAGTCCGAAGGCGATCCAGTGATCCCAGTCGCGGATCACCGGGCCGAGCTCCGCCCCGACGAGCCAGCCGAGCACCGGCATCGCCGCCTGCAACCCGCCGAAGACGAGCGCCACGGTCACGGCGTCCCGCGCGCGGATCCGCGGCGCGCGCAGCCCTCGAGCGGCGCTGACCGCGGTCGCGTCCATCGCGAGACCGATTGCCAGGAGGAGGATCGCCGCGAAGCTCATGGCGCGCTGTACACCGTTTGAAGGGACGTGCGAAGGTGCATCGCGTGAGCACTGGGCGACGACACGAGCTCGGGGGCGGGCACGACGGCACGCTGGCTTACCACCACCGTATGATCGCCGACGGCCAGCGCGTCACCGCCTACGAGCGGGCGCTACGGCAGCTCGTCAGGCCGGGCATGACCGTGCTCGACGCCGGCGCGGGCACCGGGCTCCTGGCGATGTTGGCCGCGCGGTCCGGAGCGGGGCGGGTCTTCGCGGTCGAGTCGATGCCGATCGCGAGCCTGGCGCGCGAGCTGGTGCGACACAATCAGCTCGACGGGATCGTCGAGGTGATCGAAGACGACCTGCGCACGCTCGCGCCGCGCGCGCCGGTCGATCTGATCGTGTCGGATTGCCTGGGCCGCTTCCTGCTCGACGATCAGATGACCGACGCGATGCGGGGTGCGTTCGCGTGGCTCGCGCCCGGCGGCGTGGTGATCCCGAACGAGGTGACGCTGATGCTCGCGCCGGTCGCGGTCGGGCACTTCGGGGTGCTCGACGGCTTCGAATATCCGACGTTGGGGATCGATCTCGCGCCGGCGAGAACCGCGGCCGAGCAGGTCGTGTGGTCGGGCCTCTTCTTGCGCGAGTCGCTGATGGCGGAGGCGTGTGAGCTCGCGACCTGGCGCTTGCCCGGCGCGCTGCCGGCGCTCGAGGCGGAGCTCGCCTTCGAGATCCGCCGCGTCGGGAGGTTGCGCGGCCTGGCGGGTTGGTTCCGCGCGACGCTCGCGCCGGGTGTGGCGCTCGACACCGCGCCGGGGATCGAGACGCACTGGCAGCAGGTGCTCCTGCCGCTGCCGGCCCGCGAGCTCGAGGTCGGCGATCGGCTCGAGGTGCGCGTGTGGCTGGAGGGCACCGATCCCGAGCCGCGCTGGGGGCGAGAGGGACGTATCGTGCGCGCTGGCGCGATCATCGAGCGCTTCCGTCTGGCGGAGGTCGAGCCCGAGCCGGGCGGATCGGACGGCCCGCCGCGCTCGCGCTGGCGCACGGCCGAGGGAGCCGCGGGCACGTCGTCCGAGGCGCTCGGCGCGCTCGGCGCCGAGGTCTGGGGTGCGGGCGACCGCGCACGCGCACGCGAGCTCTTCGAAGATGCGGTCATGGCGCTCCGGCCCGGCGAGGGGCGCCCCGAGCTGTGGGAGAACCTCGGGATCGCGCGCCACCAGAGCGGAGACTGGACCGGCGCCATCATCCCGCTCATGCGCGCGCTCGACGGCGCGCCGACCAGCCGCGAGCAGTCGCTGCGCTTGCTGGTCGACGCGTGCATGCGCGCCGATCGTCAGATCGACGGCGCGCGCTATCTCACGATCTACGAGGCGACCTTCGGCCCGCACCCGGCGGGTTGGGCGCGGAGCTGACGTCGCCTCGTACGGCCGCGCCGCTCCGCGTCGGCCGTGCAATCGGCTGAGGCCATGCCCTCGTCAGCTGCCGAGCCCGAAGATTTCGAGCAGCGCCTTGAAGAGGGCCTCCGCCGTGACCGCGGTCGGAGTGCAGCAGTCCTCGAAGGAACCGGATCGGGCGGTGCACCAGACCACACATGGATCGCTTCCGCACGGCGGCTCGCCGGACGGGCAGTTCATCCAGTAGCCGCTCTGCTGGGGCATGATGGGGCCATCGGAGGCGGTCGGATCCCCGAGCAGGGTCTTGTTGAGCGCTTCGAGCTCGACCGCCGTGGCGAGCTTCTGTTGGGTCGGGTCACCGATGGCGATGGAGAAGGTGTTGGCGCCCGCGGGGATCGCCGTCTTGAGTGAAGCCGCTTCGGCCTGGCACTCCGAGCCCGACTTGCACGTGTTCGAGTAGAGGGCCGTCCAGGCGAGCTTGGGCGAGCATCCGGCGAGCGCGGACACGTTGTCGAGCGGCAGATCGGACGCGCAGTCGTGGAAGGCGATGAGGTACTTGTAGGCCGGGAGGTGGGCGAGGAGGCCGGCGATCACCGCTTCGGGTGGCGTGTAGGTGAGCGCGGCGCCGGACGGTACGTTGGCGAGCTTGAAGATCGCCGCGTCCTGAACGCCCTCGACCACCTTGGGGTTGGCGCGCAGCCCGACCGCGGGTGCATCGCGCAGCTCGATCTTGTCGCCGATCTGAAGGAGCGCGAGATCGAGCGGTCGGGACACGAGCGCGGTGTGGGCGGCCGGAACCACGGTGGCCTTCTCGCCCGCGAACACATAGCGGAAGCTCTCGAAGCTCCGGCGCGCGATCGGCACGTTGGTGTAGCTGAAGTCGAAGCCCGAGCTTCCGACCGGGTGCTGCGTGCACACGAGCGCGCCCTGGGAGTCGGTCAACGGAGCGTTGAGGCGCAAGACGGGGTAGGTCGCGGTCGGATCGGTGTTGCCGTTGGGCAGCTGGCCGTCGGCGGCGGTAATGATGGTCCGGACGGTGCACCCCGGGTGATTTGCAAGCTCGGCCATGTCGAAGCCGATGGCCTGGTTGAGGTAGATCTTCCCGCACGAGACGTCGGGCGTGTTCGGGTCGTCGTCGTGGTCGCAGTCGAGTAGCTCGCGGCCCGCGTAGACCGCGTGCTGGAACACCGTCAGATCGGTGTCGCCGGGGACGCCGACGCACGCGTCGAGGACGTTGCCCGGGCCGTCGCGCGGATCGAGGGACACGGTGAAGCCGTCGTCGCAGGCGATGGTGATCGGATCGAGGTAGAGCGAGGTACCGCCGTTGGCGGAGTCGGCGCCGCGCGTACACGCCACGGCGAGGACCGCGGTGAAGTCCGCGCGATCACCGTTGCAGTCGTGCAGCAGTGAGATGGGCTGGTTGTCGTCGTCGCGGCAGTCGAATTTCGCCGAGCAGAAGAGATCGCTGAAGTTCACGGCGATGTCGAAGAAGCCCTGGTCGGCGTCACGCATGACGGTCAGATTGAAAGTGACGGGCACGTCGGCGTTCTCGCGGCAGACGATCTCCTGGCGGCAGGGGCTCGAGGCCGGGCACGGGTTGACGTATTCGCTCATCGCGATGGCGTTGCTCGGGGCCGCGGGATCGTTGCACGCGCCGCCGGTGCAGATGTTCTCGAGGATGAGCTCGACGGTGTTGGGCTTGAAGTCGGGATCGCCGTTATTGCCCTGGGCGTCGCACGGCGCGACATAGCTGATCTCGGTCTCGAAGCCGTATTGCGAGCCGCAGATGTGTTGGAGCTGCATGACGGTGTCGGCGCTGGCGAGATTGGCGAGCGCATCATTGTAGACTTTCAGCGTGTAGCAGGCGTCGCTGGCGTGATCGAGCGCGAGCGGTGCCGTCCGGATCTCGAGCCCGGTCTGGGTGTCGGCGTTGTCGGGCGAACCTGCGCAAGCCGCGAGCGATGTCGCCGCGAGCAGGATGATAGAGTGGTACTTCACGATCTCCTCCTTGGATTCCTGTGACGGAACGATCATTTGACGGCGAGCGAATCGACTCGGCGTCGGCCGCGGATTCCGCAATGGTGCAGCGGCAGTTGCGACGGTAGGGCGTGGCTCTCGGCCGCGTCAAACAAGGACTTGGCGTTGTAAGGCCGGGGTCAGGAGCGCCGGAGTCGGATCCCGTCGATCGCGGTGCGAGTCCCGACAACGATCTGACACTGGTCATTCTGCGCTCGCGATCGTGAGCGCACGACGTCTACCGTGGAGATGGGCGGTCACCTCTCCAATTCGTGGAACGTCATCCCACATGAGCAACGCCCTCACGCAGTCAACCGACCAGCTCTCGAGCACCTCGACGAGCGCGGGCTCGGGCTCGACGAGCGGGACCAGCGGCGGCGCGAGCGGCGCGCTCAAGTCGTCGCTGCGCGACAAGTCCTTCGCGGAGGGCGCGGCCTGGCTGCAGCCGGGCGGCGGCACGGTGCAGAAGAAGAGCGGTGGGATTCAAGGGATCGGGATCGCGGCGCTGACCGTGCAGCTGCTCGAGGCGGGTCCCGGCCCCGATGGTCCGGATGGTCCTGACAGCCCCGGAGACGCCGCCGCGATTCGCGAGCAGATCCAGGAGGGCGCCTTCGTCGCGGCGCTGCTCACCCTCACGGAGGCGCCGGCCGAGCGCTTCGTCGACTTCGTGCGCGAGCTCGACGACGGCGCGATCCTCGCGCTCCTGCGCGGGCTCTCGTTCGACGAGAAGTGGAACACCTACCCGCACCTCGTCGGGCGGGTCCTGGCCGCGCGGAGCCCGGAACGAAACGCCGAGGACGCGCTCGCGATCCTCGGGCTCGCGACCTGGTATGCGGACAAGCCGAAGAAGTCCAAGGCCGGCAAGAACAAGGGCAAGGGCGACGGGCGTGCGCTCACGCCCGAGCAGGCCTACGCGGCCTTCCGCTTCATCAAGGCGCTGCCGCCCGCGCACCGCGAGCGCTTCGAGGAGACCCACCCCGAGCTCGTCGCCAAGATGCACATGGCGCTCAACGCGAGCATGCGCGAGGCCGACGACACCAACTTCTTCGGCGGCGGCGAGGAGGCCGATGCGACGGTCGAGGCGCTGTGGGCGCGTCTCGACGAGCCCGCGCTGTGGGACGACGCCGCACGAGCGCGCGAGCTGGAGATGACGCTCGGGGCGCTCATGAAGGCCGGCCAGCGCGCGTTGCTGCGCGAGCGCATCGCGAAGCAGGCGGCGGTGATCTTCGTGAGCGCGCATCAGCGGACGGCGGTCGAGCGCGCCTTCGGGATCACGCAGGGCGCAGATGAGATCCCGGACGCCGGGGCGTGGCTTCTGCTCATCGCCGCCGCGGGCAAGCTCGACACCGGCGGCGGTACGCTCAACCACTGGAAGTCCGGGACCTTCTCCGCCTTGACCCAGGCCAACCAGGCGCAGCGGGCGGAGGTCAAGGCCGAGAAGAAGGCCGCGAAGCAAGCGGGCGAGGACTTCGATCCCAAGGCGCACGAGAAGCAGAACTGGTTCAAGCAGATCACCACCAAGGGTGAGGTCTCGATCGAGAACCTGCCGCTCGACCAGGCGCAGAAGTTGATCGACGGACAAGCCGGGGGGGCTGACCTCGCCTTCGAGGATCACGGCAAGCGCGACAAGGTCAGCGCCGACAAGACCAACCTCGCCGACCTCGGCTTCGATCGCAACGCGGGCACGCTGCGCTTCGCGTGCCCGAAGCTGGTGCTGACGCGCCTGCATTTCCCCATGGGCGGCAGGACCGTCGACTCCGGGCGCGCGGCGATGAGCGACGTCGTGATCAGCGCGACCTTCCCGACCCCGCAGAACCCAGGGCAGGCGCAGAGCCTGCACGTCGAGGCCGGCGCCATCACCATCGACGAGGTCTTCGTGACGACGCCGGAGGCGGTCATCGGGATCGGGCACATCGAGGCGGGCGACTTCGAGCTCGGCCTCGCCGAGGCCGCGCTCGGGCTCGGCGAGGACCCGGACGTGCAGGCGGCGCTCGGCCTGGTGATGCGTCACAACCCGAGCCGCAACCTGCTCTCCGGGCTCATCCAGATGAAGCTCGGCAAGCCCGGGGACAACTCCG